>JAJHQM010000094.1 GCA_020833345.1 Ignisphaera sp. | reverse complement strand
TTGGTGGCGCCAAGGAGGTTGCATACATATGTAACACTGGTAGGCTAGAGCAGTATCTGTGCCCAGGGAAAGCATGCTACCTTGTGTCTACAAAGAAGAGTAGTAAGCTAAGGCACAGACTCATAGCTGTTGAAGACAGTGGTTTTGCAGCACTAATTGACACGAGAATTCATGAAGAGGTTTTTGAAAAACTTATTTCACAAGGGCTCATACCGTGGCTAAAGGGGTTTAGAATTGCAAAGAGGTTTCCCAGGGTTTGTGGAAAAGTATTTGACTACATGCTGGTGAAAGGAGGTGAGAGTGTTGTTGTAGAGCTGAAGAGCGCTGTAATGAGATTGCCAGGTGATGCTGCTGGGTATCCAGATGCTGAGACCAGGAGGGGTAGGGAACAGCTCAAGCTCTTGGGAGACATAGCTGCATCAGGTACAGCAAAATGCCTTGTCATCTTCATCTGCGCAATACCAAAAGCAAGAAAATTTCAACTATATTGTGCAGGAGATAAGCAAATCAAGAACTTCATAGACTATGCAGCAACTAAAGGCGTTGTATTTAAAGCAATAAGCATTTACCTAGACCAACACAAACAAAAAATAGTACTTGAAAACCCAGACCTGCCAACAGACTTAACATGCCACCAAAGCTAAACACGTATCAGAGTACCCACACTCCATATCCCCAAACCAACGCAATAGTAATCACAGTGGCAAATCGCCTTTGGCTACTGTTTTGAATTCTGTATTTGTGTAGTTTTGTACAATTTAATAAACTACAGTTTTGTCATTCAAAGTAAAGTAAGCTGATGAATGGTTAGGAGCTTAGAGCTCTTACCGAGGAGCATAAGATGTGAGGTCTTCTGGAGTAGCCCTGAAAGCTCCGAGGTAAATGCAACTCCAAGAATCGGTAGGGGAGAAAGATGCAGTATTATAAAACAATACAAACTCATATGAGAGCAGAGCTCTTAACAATGTTACCAATAGTAAAGCATGTGTATACCAGAGAATGCATAGCTTGCAATTCTAAGCATGTAGAAACAGGCAGTACAAAATCTTAGTCTTGCTGTTATCAGGCACAATAATGACTATGAAGTTTATTAGGCTCTAATTTAGCAATTGAAGTTGATTAGTTTAGCAACTTCATGTTTTTAAGCAAACTAGAAAACTTGATATACTGGTAAATCTTGGGTTATACTAGGGTTTAAAGATGGAGCAAATTGTTAAAGTTACTCGCAATTTTCAAGTTACTATTCCTGCTGTTATTAGAGATAAGATTGGGTTGAAGGAGGGTGATATTGTTAAGGTGATTTATGACGAGAGGGAAGGGGTTATAAAGATTGTTCCTATAAAGAGGAAGAGGACTACTATTAAGCTAGGTAAGAGCATTAGTGTTGAGGAGATAGAGGAAGCTATTGAGGGAATGATGAGTGAAGCTGTTACCAGATACTAACATGCTTATCTATGATACTGTTGAAGATTGTGAACACCATAGTACAGCCTCTGAGATCTTTCTCTTAATTACAGTTCCATCAGCCAGCACAAACTCGATTTAGCTTAGCGGCTCTAATCCAAGTTCTTTCCAAACATTTTCAGTTAATACAGTGTAAGTGGTGCCAGAGTCCATTAAGAGCCTCACTTTAACACTCTTTCCAGAGTGCTTAACGACACCATCTACATAGACAATGCCCATAGCCACGCCACAAAAAGGTGTTCAGCATGTGAAGGTAATAAGCCTTAGTATAGGTATCTGAATGCATCTTTATATGGGTGGCTGGGAGGTGGCTGCCGTTGAGTATTGTGTATAGTGGTGTAAGCATTGTTATAGTAAATGCTTAAAAAGTAGACCTTTATTTCATATGAATTGTGATTCATATGAAGGGATTAATAATGTGTGTATGTCAAGGTACATGCCCATCATTTCAAAAAATGAATGTTTTTGAGGTTATAAACTACTTTAGGAGAAATAACAAGGTGGACTTTGCAGTAATACATCCTCAGCTCTGCGCTACTGATGGAGATAACTTTTGGAGAGTATTGCTGGGTAAGCAAGAGGCTATAGATAAGATTGTTGTAGCTGGTTGTGATCCTCAAATGCAGAAGAAGATGTTTAGATGGGTTTTCAGAGAACTGGGTTTTGATGAGTCGAAGTTTGTAGGTGTAGAGATAAGGAATATGACTACGGAGGAGGCTATTAAGGCTATTGAAAAAGCGTTGTAGAGAGCCTTAGGGTTGTGTCATGGCTAAGAGCTGGTACCCGATAATAGATTACAACAAATGCACTGGTTGCCTAACATGCTACAGCTTCTGCCCTCATAAAGTCTTTGAAGTAGGGCCTGATGGAAAGCCCATTGTTGCTCGCCCTGAGAATTGCGTAGAGCTGTGCAGGGGTTGCCAAAAAATTTGCCCTGCTGAGGCCATAACATACTTTTGGGGAGAAGAAGTAGTTACAGCTAGTAAATACACATAAGACTCTATCACTCCTCCCATCACAGCCAACCTTTTTAATTAGGTCATAAAGTAATTAAGGTTTGTAGGCATAGCGCTGCTTTGGTACTGTTAAATGAGTGAAAAGGCTGGGCTAGTAGAAGTAATTGCTGAGTTGCAGAAAAGAGGTAAGTGTAGAGTTGGTGATGAGCTTCCTGCAGAAGCTGATAGAGTTATTGAGCTAAGCATTGAAGGTCTTGATGAAGTGGCGTACATATTTAAGCACTTAGCTGAGCCAAATAAGTGCAAAATACTCTTACTACTCTACAAAAACGGTGCACTACCAGTCTGCATAATCTCCCATGTTTTGAACCTAGACCAAACACTTGTATCACATCACTTAAGAAGCCTTAGAAAAGCAGGGCTTGTAGACTTTGAGAGAAAGGGAAAGTTCAAATTCTATA
>JAJHQM010000093.1 GCA_020833345.1 Ignisphaera sp. | reverse complement strand
TTTGCAAGAAGCCTGATGTGGAAGTACAAAATATATGGGAGGCTATACTTCAAGGCATTTACAGGTATTGAAGAGGCTAGGAGGTTTATAGAGTTTGCAGGTGATGTTGTAATCAAACCCGCTAGGCAAGCTGGGGGCAAGGGTGTCAAGGTGTTGAAAGACACTCAAGCCTACCTCTCTAGGGATAGAGCTGAGGTTAAGAAGACTTATGTTGAGAAGCTGTTCAGCGAAATGGAGAGGTACAGGGATATTGATTACAAGATTCTTGTTGAACAGAGAGTTGAGGGTGTTGAGTACACCTCCATGATTATAACAGACGGGAATACAATAATACCCTTGCCTCTAGTGCAAGACCATCCACATGCCTACGAATTTGACATAGGGCCTGAGACAGGTGGCATGGGCAGCATACAGGGCCCTGGATGGGTGCTTCCCTTTATAACTAGAGAGGAATTTGCTAAAACCGTTGAAGTGGTTTCAGAAGTGCTAAAGGCATTACAAAATGAAGTGAAGGAAGCATATATAGGCGCTTTTGCAGGACAAATGATGCTTACAGGCATCTGGGGACCCACAGTAATAGAGTTTTACAGTAGGTTTGGAGACCCAGAGATATCCAACTTAGTGCCCATAGTTACTAGCGATTTCCTAGAGCTTTTAGATAAAGCAGCAAGGAGAAAACTCGCAAGTGCAAAGCTGGATATAGATGAGAATAGAGTTACTATAGTCAAGGCCCTTGCACCCGCAGGCTATCCAGATGATAAGAAGCTTGCATCTGGACACCCAGTGTGTATTGATGAATCTAGGGTTAGGGAACTGGGCTGCGAAGTGCTTTATGCAAGTGTTGAGCTGCAAGGTGATGGCCTTATGTACTCAAAGGGCTCTAGGATATTTGAAATTGTTTGCAGTGGTAATAGCTATGAGGAGGCCTATGAAAAGGCTGAGAAAGCTGTAACATATGTTAAGTCTCTTGACGGCTGGCCACTATTCTACAGAGGTGACATAGGTTCAAAAGAGTTATTAATGGACAGGTTCAGAACAGCTGAAAGAGCTAGAACAATATATTGGTCAAGAATGAGAAGAGGTTTGCTAGGCAAGGTGCTTGTGTGGATACCGGGAGAGGGAATATCTGATAACCCACTCATAGGTTTCTTAAGGTGATATGCATGCCTGTGCACATTAAGAGAAACTACCTTACAACCCCAATGTTTGGAAAGCCTCTAAAAATACTGCTGCTTGGCGGTGGTGAACTAGGTAAGGAGGTTGCTATTGAGGCTCAGAGGCTTGGTGTAGAAGTTGTGGTTGTTGATAGGTATGACTGGGCGCCAGCAATGCATGTTGCGCATAGGAGGTATGTGATAGACATGCTTAATCCAAATGCTGTTAAAGCTGTGGTTGAGAGGGAGAGCCCTGATGCAGTTGTGCCAGAGATTGAGGCCATATCTTATGAGGCTTTAGAGGAGCTTGAAGCCAGGGGCTACTTTGTAGTGCCCAATGCAAAGGCTGTTAGAATAGCCATGAATAGAGTAGAGCTGAGAAAGTTTGCAGCAGAGGTGCTGGGGCTTCCAACAACAAAATACGCCTTTGCTGAAAATCCTGAGGAAGCTGTTGAAGCATGTGATAAAGTGGGCTATCCATGCCTTATAAAGCCTGAAATGAGTAGCAGTGGTCATGGTCATGCAAAGGTCTTGGAGCCAAGCACTTCAGCTGTGAAAGAGGCTTACAGCTACGCAATTGCTCATGCAAGGGGCAGGAGCAGGAGGGTTATTGTTGAGGAGTTTGTTAATCTTGAAACAGAGTTTACAGTGCTTTCTTATAGGTATGTTGGGGACTCAAACAACATAGTTACAGAGACTTGTGAACCTGTAGAACACTGGCGATATGGGCAATACCACTATATAGAGTCGTGGCAGCCCTCCACAAGGCCTAGGGAAGTGCTTGAAAAGGCTAGAGAAATAGGCATTAAAACTGCTGAAGGTCTTGGAGGCCTGGGGATCTTTGGTGTAGAGGTGTTTCTCACTAAAGATGGGAGGATACTGTTTAGCGAAGTTGCGCCCAGGCCACATGACACAGGTATGGTGACCATGGCTAGCCAAGAGCTTAGTGAATTTGCTATACATGTAAGAGCTATTCTAGGGCTTCCAGTGCCAAAGCCGAGGATACTCACACCAGCTGCTTCTATAGCTATATACACAGATAAGGATAGTGTGTGGGCCCCGAAGATAAGAGGCGTGTATGAGGCTTTGAAGATAGGGGGTGTTGATATAAGGGTGTTTGGAAAGCCATTTACGTATAGAGAGAGAAGAATGGCTGTTGTGCTGGCAAGGGGCAGTACTGTTGAAGAGGCTTTGGAGAAAGTGAGGAGAGCTGCTTCACACATTGTAATTGAGTGATTCTTCTGTGTGGACCTATAGTAAGGCTGGAGTAGATCTTCAGAAGCACAGGTCTATGCATAGCTATGTGCTAAAGCTTGTAGAGGAGCTTAGCAAAGAGCTGGGCTACAAAGTCAAGGGGCTTGGAGAATACACCGCTACCATAAGCTATGGTGATGTGGAGCTAGCCCTGCACGTTGATGGTGTAGGAACGAAAACACTAGTCCTACAGAGGCTGGGCATGCTTAGAATTGCTGGGTGGGATTGCGTAGCTATGAATGTTAATGACGTTGCCTGTAGTGGTGCTAAGCCAATTGCTCTAGTAGATTACATAGCAATGCCGAAGCCTGATGAAGAGGTGTTTAAGAGTGTTGTGGAGGGAATTGTGGATGCTGCTAGGTACAGTAGGGTTGCGGTACTTGGTGGAGAAACAGCAATTTTACCAGACCTAGCACTAGGTGTAGATGTGGTGTGCACAGTACTTGCAGTGAAGCTTCACAGTTTTGCAAATAGGGCTAG
>JAJHQM010000092.1 GCA_020833345.1 Ignisphaera sp. | reverse complement strand
CCTCACACCTTATTTTCTTGGTGTCTCTTCTTGGAAGATTTGCTTCACTATGCTCTTAAGGTGGCAAGTGAGCTTGGGGCAAGTTATGCAGAGGCACGGTATCATAAAGTGGATTCAATGGATTTTTATTCTAGAAATGGAGCCATAATCTCTGCTTATAGTGAGGTCTCTGAAGGTATTGGTGTAAGGGTGCTTGTTGGGGGAGGTCTAGGCTTTGCCTCAACAAACGTTCTGAACAGAGAGAGTATTGCTGAAGTTGTAAAGCTTGCAGTTTCCAGGGCTAAAGCTCACGCAAAGCTATTGAAAAGCCCTATAGAGTTTTCTGAAGCAAAATTGGGCAGAGTGAAATATTTTGTAGAACCTGTTAAAAGCTTTGACTCCATGAATTTAGAGGAGAAGGTGAAGCTACACCAAGAATTCTGGAACAGGGTGTCAGGTAGTGTACGAGAGGCTGTGATCCCTGTTGCAACGCTCTGGTATAGCGAGTGGATTGAAGAGAAGCTTATTGTAAATACTGAGGGAGTGCACATACATAGTGTTATTCCTAGGCTTTCAGCCAGTTATAACATTGTGTTACACCATCCTCAGAAAGGCTATGTGCAGAGGCTTGAATTCTTTGGCGCTTCTGGAGGGCTTGAGTGGTTAGAGAAGTGGAGATTGATAGAAGAAGGTGAGGAAGAGGCGAGGACTCTTGAAAGGGTTCTTATAGAGGGTGTTGAGCCTCCAAAAGATTCAGTACCTGTTATAGTTGGAAGTGAAATAGTTGCACTAATAGTTCATGAGAGTTGCGGTCATCCTAGTGAAGCTGATAGGATTCTTGGAAGAGAGGCTGCACAAGCTGGTAAGAGCTTTATAAAGCCTAATATGCTGGGGCAGAGGATAGGAAATGAGTATGCAACGGTTATAGACGATCCTACAGTACCCAGGAGCTACGGCTTTTACCTTTATGATGATGAGGGGGTTGCAGCTAGAGCTAGGTACCTGTATAAAGAGGGTGTTATAAACGAGTTCTTACATAATAGAGCTACTGCAAAGGTATTTGGTATTGAAAGTAATGCTGCTGCAAGATCTATGAACTATGCTAGTGAGCCCATAGTGAGAATGGCAAATACTTATCTAAAACCTGGAGACTACAGATTTGAAGAGTTATTAGAGGATGTAAAGCTAGGGGTGTACATGAAGAGCTATATGGAGTGGAATATAGATGATGAAAGGTGGAGCCAGAGGTATGTGGGCTTAGAATCGTATCTCATAGAAAACGGTGAGCTTACAAAGCCTGTGAGAAACCCTGTTCTAGAAATCACTACAAAAGCTTTTTACAGCAACATTGATGCTGTTGGAAAGGAGCTACGATTTTATGCAGGTACCTGTGGCAAGGGCGAGCCCTCGCAAGGTGTGCCTGTATGGTTTGGCGGTCCTGATGTTAGGTTAAAAAGTGTAAGGCTAGGGGTTGTCATATGAGTGGCATAGATTTGGACTACATATCTAAGTTTGTGAGTGAGCTTGTGAAAAAGGATTTTGATGATGTTGCTATAAAGGTGGAGAAAAGAAATAGCGTAATGACTAAGATGGCCAATAGCAGTGTTAGTGTTGTTCAAAGTTGGAATAGCATATCTATAGACCTCTACTTAGCCAAGAGCAAGAGAATTTTTGTTTTACACTTTGAGCCTAAGAGCCTTGAAGACTTGCAGAAGCCAATTGATATAATGCTTTCTTTAGCTGACAGAGTTGCAGAATCCCCTATCTATGCCCCCTTACCAGAGCCCAGCAAGACTAGGCATGTTGAAGAAGTGATTGATAAGAGGGTTATGGAGGCTGCAGAAAACATGCATAGTCTTGTTGAAAGAGTTGTAGAGGTTGCCCATAGGGAGCGGATTGATAGTGTTGCAGGAATGTTACAAGCAGGGCTTATTGAAACAGTTTTAGCAACATCGAAAGGCGCCATGCTAGAGGAGAGAAAAACATTTGTGCAGGGGTACTTACGCGCTTTTGCTCATCCAGATGGAAGTGGGCAGTGGTGCTATACTTCAACAACTCTCGATATTAACAATATAGAGTTCATGGCTTCTACAGCGTCGCAATATGCTGTAGAGTCTAAAAACAGAAGTGAAGTAGAACCTGGAGTATATGATGTTATTCTAAGCCCAATGGTATTCGCAAACCTGTTAGAGTATGTAATCTCCATGACTTCAGCTATGTCTGTAATCATGGGGTGGTCCATGTTTTTAAGGAATAGGCCTGGAGACACTGTTGCTTCACCACTTTTAACAGTTCTGGATGAGCCTAAGAACAGGGGGTTGCCAAACTTTGCAGGTTTTGACGATGAAGGGGTGGAAACATATAACAAGCCTATAATAGAGGAAGGGGTGCTGAAGACATTCTTGCATAACACTAAGACTGCAAAGCACATGGGTACCACTACAACAGCTAATGCCGGGTGGCTAACCCCCATGCCGTGGAATATAGTGGTAAAGCCTGGCTCAGCAACACTAGGTGATTTAGTGTCAGAAGTTAGAAGGGGTTTGCTTATAACGAATAACTGGTATACAAGGCTTCAAAACTATGTTGAAGGAGTGTTTTCCACAGTAGCAAGAGATGCGATATTTTACATTGAGAATGGTAGAATAGCTAGACCAGTAACTAGGATTAGAGTAGCTGATAGATTTGGAAATGTTCTTAAAAATATAGCTATGATTGGAAAGGAGCTTTATAATATTCAGTGGTGGGAGGTAAGAGTGCCTACAAAAGCTCCTTACATACTTGTAAAGAATGTAAACATATCAAAGCACGCCATATAGAGCTTATTGCACACATTAATTATAAAGAGCGTTTGTAATTTAATATGTTAGTGTGAATCCACATGGTTAGAGATGTGAAGTGCTTTAATAAAATTGGATGCGTATCTGCTCTCGGCATGGGTACGTGGGGTATTGGTGGCGG
>JAJHQM010000028.1 GCA_020833345.1 Ignisphaera sp. | reverse complement strand
ATTTTCCCAATATCTTCAACAGTTAAACCAGCATGTTTTAGTAGTATGCTTATACCTGTTGCAATAGCTGTTTTTGCCAATATGAACTCATTTATGTCCTTTCCATTAACAGTTATATCCTTGTTTATTGCTGTTTCGCTAGCCCATGCAATAACGAATTCCTTTTTCCCATTTTTTGAAATAAGCCTCCTTGATGTAACACCTTCTCTAAACTTGCCACGAGAATCAATTACTTCTAGCCTGTAGAGATGAGCCACAATGTCTATGAGGGCTGAGCCGCAGATTCCCATGGGCTTTGCATTGCCTACAACTGTGTACCTCACATTGTAATCACCTATAGACTTGTCGAAATATATGAAAACCTGGTCTATAGCCCCGACCACAGCCCTCATACCAAATGCTATAGACGCTCCTTCAAAAGCTGGTCCTGCAGGGGTTGAACATGCAAGAATTTCACTACCTGTATTCAGCAGAATTTCACTATTTGTGCCAATGTCTATGAGCATGCAAGGCTCTTTACACTCATCGAGAGCAACGGCTATGGCATCTGCAAGAGCGTCTGAACCCACATAACCTGCTACAACTGGCAATGCATATACAACACCTCTCTCACTAATCTCTATACCCAGATCCTTAGCATATACATATACACCTCTTCTAACAGCTGGTACATATGGTGATAAAGCCAGGTACCTAGGGTCTATACCTAGGAAGAGGTGATGCATAGCAGTGTTTCCTACTACAACAACCTCGTATACCTCCCTCTTATCCACACCACTTCTAGAGGTTGCTCTCTCAATAAGAGTGTTTATAGCCTTTACAACAAGCTGCTGCAATTTAATCAAATTTTCAGAACTCTTCATAGCGTAAGTTATCCTGCTAATTATATCTGCACCGTAGCTTGCCTGAGGATTTTGCATAGATTCAATGGCTAGCGTCTCCCCCGTACTCAAATCCACGAGGTGTATAACTATTTTCGATGTTCCAATATCTACAGCAATACCATAGAGCTTCCTCCTAGTGTCCCCTGGCTCCACATCAAGAAGCTTGCTATTCCATAGAACTAAAGTCGCTGACCAGCCCCCATTTCTCAACACACTTGGGAGCTTCTTAATAACATGTAAATCAACATCAATAGCACTAAAATACTCATATTTAGAAGCTTCATCTAATACCCTCTCTAAATCGGCTCTAACATCTTCTAGAGAAGCGGGTTTGACTACAACAAAAACCTTCTTCACAACAGGCTTCAAAACAACCTCTCTTTCAAAACCAACATCAGCAGATCTATACCTCTGCAAAAGGCTTTCAAAAGGAATCCAAACAATGTAATCACCGCCAACAACCTTAACTTGACACGCAAGTCTAACTCCCTTACCAACCTCATCCTCATTTAAAAGCCTCTTCTCAGCCTCTGTTAAAGAGCTTAACAGCCCCCTTTCAATAATAATCTTACACTTTCCACACTCACCAATACCACCACAATCAGCTCTAACATAAATCCCACACTCCCTCAAAGCATCAAGAAAAGTCTTGCCAACTCCTACCCAAATGTCCTTATTAAAGTTTTTTAGAAAGACCTTAGCGGTACTTCTACTCACATCACTAAACACCGTGTACACCCCTAGGCATGCGCTATTGTAACCTTTCTAAATGTTCGTGTTAGCTCTATAAGCTTATGCCTCTCAGCTCTTATTTTGATATTTTTGGTAAATATAAAGTAAAGACAGTTTAATGTAATGCTTTAACATGTTTTAATTATGTTGCTTAAGTTATGTAAATAAATACATGGGTATTATACAAAGAGTTTTTTAAGAGTTAAAACAACAAGTTAGCATGGTGTAAATAAATGGCTAAATTAGCTAGTTATGTACTCGCTATTGTGTTATTGATAATAGGTATAGTGGCAGGGTACTATGCAGGATTTTACACAGCACCCCAAAAGGTCATAACTACAACTATTCCTGTAGGAGCAGCAACTGTTACTATGACTACCACCGTTACTGCTACTCCCCAGGTTCCTGCATATACTGTTCCTGAGAAGATAAAGGCTGCATGGATTTATGTTGGTCCTGTTGGTGACTTTGGCTGGAGCTACATGCATGACGTTGGTAGAAGGGTTGTTGCTGAGCTGTTTAAGGACTGGTTGGAGACAACATATGTTGAGAATGTTAGAGCTGACCAGGCGCCCGCTGTAATAGACGAGCTCGTTAAGAAGGGCTATACGGTAATATTTACAACAAGCTTTGACTTCATGGATCAGACCTTCGACAAGGCTATGCAGTACCCCAACATACTGTTCTTCCACTGCTCTGGATACAAAAGATGGAAGAATATGGGTACATACTTTGCTGACCTCTACCAGATTTACTACCTCAACGGCTTAATGGCAGGAGCCCTCACGAAAACTGGTAAGCTAGGCTATGTAGCTGCACACACAATTCCTGAAGTTGTGAGGCACATAAACGCCTTTGCCATTGGTGCAAAGGAGGTTGGAGCACAGCTCGGTAAAAACATAACTGTATATGTTATAGAGATTGGCGAATGGTACAATCCTGATAAGGCTAGGGCAGCTGCTAAAACTCTTGTTGAGCAATTCAATGTAGATGTACTCATATTCACAGAGGACTCTACAGCAGTAGTTGTATTTGCACAAGATCTTTATAAGCAAGGCAAAGAGGTGTATGTGTTTAGTCACTATAGCCCAATGTATGAATGGGGTCCGGATGTTGTAGTTAGTGGGCAGCTAGTAAGGTGGGAAGTGATATATACAGATATTTTAGCCAAGGTTAAAGCAGGTATATACAGACCTGATAATCTTGAAAACATTGACTACTGGTACCTACTTAACACAGGTGCTGTAGATCTCGGAGCACACGTATATCCAAATGGTAGTGTAATGCATATTAACCCCAAGTTTATACCAAAGCTTAAGGAAGCTAAGGTTAAAGATGTGCTGACAGGAGAATTGGTATCAGTATACGACCTTGTAATGAGGAGATATCAGCAAATGAAAGAAGCACCACTACTGCAACCACTGCAAGGCCAGGCTTTAACACACTTACTAGAATCCTTAGAAAAAGTGGAAACAGGCGCTAAGTATGTTCCCGCTGCACCAATAGCTCCAATCTTTGAGCCGTTCACAGGGCCTTTAAAGGGCTACTGCCTTCCAGAAAGAGGTTATTCAAGGTTCTGTACAGGAAAGCCGGGATATGCAGAGGTAAATATACCACCTGGTGAAAGGCTTACTCACGATGACTTATGGAACATGGACTTCTTTGTATCTTGGGTTGCTTATCAGGGAAAGATATGATGCCTTAAATAAAACCATTTTTTAAAACATTTTTACAGGTCATAGTAATGATCAGGCCATTTCTTCAGGTTGTTCAGCTCTATAAAAAGTTTGGGGACATAACTGCACTTAATAATGTTAGCCTAGCGATATACCCTGGAGAAATTCTTGTTATCCTAGGGGAAAATGGCTCTGGAAAATCTACATTAGCTAAAATACTCTACGGGCTTTACTTTCCAGATAAAGGCTATATTAAGATTAATGGCACTCCAGTTATTTTTTCTTCACCAGCAGAGGCAAAGAGTAAAGGAATATTCTTAGTGAGTCAAAGACCTCAACTAATAGATGATATGTCAATTCTTGAAAACATAGCGCTCTTCCTTAGTACCTCCCCATCTAGGGGCTTGAGAAAGAAACTTAGTGAAATTTTAAATTATTTGGGCATGGCTATAGATGTTGATAAAAGTGTTCATGCTCTTAGCTACACTGAGAAGCAGCTTGTGGACCTTGTAAAAGTATTATTGGCGCAACCCAAGTTACTAATAGTAGATGAGGCAGTAACATACCTTCCCCGAGAGCTTAAGCACAAATTTCTCAATATAGTCAAAGGATTTGCTACTAGAGGAGGCTCTGTCATGTATATAACGCACAAAGTTGTGGAGGCCGCTGAAATAGGAGATAGATTTGCTGTTCTCAGGAGGGGAAGTGTTGTTGGAGTATTTGAGAAAGGCGTTGATGTATCTACTCTCAGGCAAGCAATGTTTGGTTCTGAGGAATACTTAACAGCTATTACAAAAAGCCCTGTACAGAGACCACTCCATAAAACACCTGCCTTGTCTGTAGAAAACCTAGTGGTTTTTGATGAGTATGGAAAACCTGCTGTAAATGATGTATCTCTTTCAGTAAGGTTGGGCGATGTTGTAGCTATACTGGGTATTGCTGGCAATGGTCAAAAAGAGTTGGGAGAGGCTATAGTTGGTTTGAGAAAAGTGGCTAAGGGCAAGGTATTGTTAAACGGCGATGAGATAACACATATGCCAGCAAGTGAGAGGGTTAGAAGGGGACTAATATATGTACCTGAAGATCCTTTCAGAGAGGGGGTAGCAATAGGGCTTACAGTTGCAGAGAACATGAAGCTTTTTTCACAATCTCGAGTCTCCAAAGAGATTTTAGAGACCGCGATAAGAAAGCTTGAAGTAAGCCCAAGTAATCCATTGATAAGTGTTGCAAAACTTTCTGGAGGTAATATTCAGAAAGTTTCTTTATCGAGGCTCTTGCTAAATACGCCGCGAGTTGTTATAGCATATAGCCCAACACGTATGCTTGACGAAAAATCCAGGGTGCTTATCTTAAGAACTCTACAAAAGTTAGCGGAATCGGGCTCTGCTGTTCTTCTTCTTTCTGAGGATATTGAGGAAGCCGTTTACATTTCTACAAGAATAGGTGTAATTGTAAATGGTAAAATTGTGAAGTTTTTTGAGGGTCCTGAGTTAGAGAGCTATAGAGAGGATATAGAGAAGGTCATGGTTCATGCCTAAAGTGGCTATTGTCAAGAGAGAGCTATCGAAAACCGTAGCCACAGTAGCAAAGGTATTGGTAATTCTACTAGGACTGCTTATTGCCATAGCATTAACTTCTATCATCACAGGAGCTTCCATGGAGCTTGCCGGTATTACGCTTTTACAAGGTTTTTTAAATCTCAATGTCTTTGTCTACATATCTACACTACTGCCAATAGCAGTTGGGCTTTCTATAGCATTTAGTGCAAGTGCATGGAACCTTGGAGCAGAAGGGCAGCTGGTAATCGGTGCTGTAGGAGCTACTTTTATAGCTCTTTACACTCCATTTGGAAGGCAGGAAGTTGTAGCACCACTAATGGCACTTCTTTTCGCATCTTTTCTCGGCGCATTATGGGCTTTGCCTGCCGCATTACTAAAAATGGCTCGGGGTATTAATGAAGCCCTCACAACGTTACTGATGAACTTCATAGCATATCACATGACGAACTACCTGGTCAAGGGGCCTTGGAGAGGTAGAGCGGTTTACGGGTACCCGACAACAGATATGATACCTGTGCAAGCGAGAATACCTACTGTTCCTGGTTACAGTTTCTCATGGTATGTGGTAGTCATATGCGTAGTGATAGCCTTGCTAATGCAGCTGTTTCTGTATAGGACTAAGGTAGGTATAGCTTTGCGAGCCCTGGGCTCAAGCCCACGCTTTGTAGAGCTTGCAGGCATCTCAAGTAAGAGGCTTTTTCTCATAGCATTTCTGCTTTCAGGAGCCCTAGCAGGTTTTGCTGGAGGTGTAAAGGTACTTGTTTACCATGGAAAGCTTGTAGAAGGGCCCATAGTTGGAAGCGGCTATGGCTTTACAGCAATTATGCTGTCATGGCTTGGTGGATTAAATCCCCTACTACTAATCCCAGCATCATATTACACAGCCGCCCTTTACATACTCAGCTTTGGACTTCAAATTGGCAGTGCTGCAGTTGGCGATGCCCTTGCAAATGCTATTGTTGGCTCCCTCCTCGCTTTTATACTCCTTGCAGACTTCTTAACAAAGTATAGGCTTGTTATAAGGTGGAGTTAGTGTTAGTAGAAGTACTAAAAATTGCAACAGATCCTTTAGTGGTAGCCTTAGTGCTATGGGTTTTAGGCAATATAGTTGTTGAAAGAAGTGGCGTCATTAACTTGGCTTTAGACGGTATTATCACTATAGGTATTGCAGTGGCTTTCGTTTCAACACAGTATTTTGGCTACTTCATAGGACTCTTGATAACTATTGTTACATCCCTAGCCTTTGCAACCATGTTTATGATATTCATAAACATTATGCACACTTATCATGTGCTTACAGGACTTGCTCTAAACATTCTGTTCTACGGTTTAAGTGCTTTAATAGGATTGAGATTGCAAAAATCGCCTGTACTTGCTACACTCACCCTGTCTCCAGTACTGCTTGCTTTAGTAAGTATTCTTGCAGTGCTTTTCACATGGTTTATTCTGTACAAGACCTCCATAGGTATAGCTATAAGGGCCTGCGGGTTTAACCCAAGAGCATCTGAACACTTGGGTATTAAGGTTTGGAGAACAAGGTTTTTGGCCAGCACAATAGGCTATACCTTAGCAGGCATTGGAAGCTACATTTACGCTACAGTATATAGAGGTGGTTGGGTTCAGTACACAGGAAGAGGCTATGGCTTTCTCGCTATAACGCTTGCAATGGCATCTACCTGGCACCCTCTATTGTCGTACCCCATTTCGCTTGTCTTTGGTTACCTTTACACCTCAATTTATGCCTTACAGCTTCTTCATGGAATTCACCCAGAAATTGTCAATGCCATTCCCTACGTAGCCTCTATAGCAATAGTCACAATAGTGTATAGCACACCTTTGCACAAAAAGCTTGCAGCACCACGTGCATTAGGCGAGGTGTATTTTAAAGAAGAAAGGGCTGCATAAGTAGTTTAAATCTAGGGTCAAGAATAAAGCCAGGTTATTTACATGCCCCTTATAAACATAGAAAGAGTCTTAGTTATTAGCAGTGTTCTTAAGGGTTTAGAGACCACATTGTTAAGATTTAAATTCAATGCTTTTGATCCTAGATACTATCCTCCAGCCACAGACCCCCCAGATAAGGTTGTTTTGTACTTTCTCGTAATGGTGTCTATGGATCACAGGTTAAGCAGACCTGGAAAACCGTATGAAGCTTTTATAGATGGTGAAAAGGCCAAAGGTGCAGACCTTTTATACAGACTTGGCATGAAAATGTATAGAGAAAAGCCGGAATTCTTTAGCCCTGAGAACCTAGCTAGGGTGACAGAGGAAGAGGTTCTGGCATGGCTCACGGTGAACCACGCAAAGCCTCCCGATCCTCAACTCAGAGCCCTTCTCCTTAGAGATTTAGGACAGAAGCTTCTCTCAATATACAATGGAGACCCTATTTCACTACTTCGCCTCTCTAGAGGCTACTTAAGGGCTGTAGGTGGCTATGGGCTTTTAGAGCTTCTCAAAGTCTTTAAAGCATACCAGGATCCTGTTGAGAAAAAGGCTTTTCTCTTAGTCAAGTTCCTAACATATAGGAACTTGTTTAAGCCTAAGGATGAGGAGCACCTACATGTTCCTGTAGATAATCACTTAACGAGAATAGCCCTAAGACTTGGTATTGTTGAACTTGAGGAGAAGCTCTTTGAAAAAGTCTTGACAGGAGCTGAGCTTACACATGATGAGGATGTTTTGATACGAATATGTGTTAGAGAGGCGTTTAAAGCTGTATCTAGGGAAAGCAATATTGATGTATTTCTGCTGGATGACTTTCTATGGTCATTTGGCAGAAAAGTTTGTCTTCAGGAAAACCCTCAATGCTCTGCATGCCCATGTAGGGAGGTGTGCAAAGCTTATAAGACAGGGGTGCTTATAAAAGATCTTAATTACTATAATACCTGGTATTACTAGACTGCCTCCTCATACTTTAAAGAACACAACATTCAGATGTGAAGAGGTCTAGTACCTGTACTCCAACCCGAATTTAGCAATTCTCTTTTCACATAGTTGTCCAATTAGTTTTGCAAAAGCCGTAAATACGGCAATGAGTGTGGGGGTTAAGATGAATAGGTATGGTAGGGGTAAAGTGTTTGTTCCATACCCTGCTCTAAAGAGTTCTGCAACTATTGTTGCAGGGTTTACTAATGCTAGCCAGGGGTTTGGAAGCACATTTAGTGGAATTACTGTGCCAAAGAACATGAGAATGTTTATTACATGACTCCAAACACTGCTAATACTTGTTGATACAAGGAGATAGCCCATAAGGGTGCCAATAAGCATGTAAACAGGAATAGCTAGTGCAATTGCTAATACTATACACAACATATCTTTGGGTATTGCAATACCAATATCTATTCCTAAGTATGCTGAGGCTATTACCATGGATAGGAAATGACTTGCAAGACTAGCTAAAATAGCATCTACAAGTGAATAGCTCAGGAGGTAGTGGTAGATGCTTAACCCGCACTCTCTGAATAAATCAGGTAAACCTGTATAAACAAGCCACCTCAAGAACTCTGTTGAAGTCCAGAGAGCACAGGTCTCTACGAACATTGCGTAAACTCCTGGCACAATTGTAAGAAGAGCTTGCTCCTTAAGATTGCTAAAGAGTGTTGCAGGTACAAGTATTATTACAAGCCACAGAACTGTACTTACAATGTAAGCTACATAGCTTATAGCATTTGCCTTAGCCAACTGAATGCCTATGTAGAGTAAGTGAAGTATCCTTCTCATTTCCAACCCTTCCTCACTTTAAACTCTGCATATTTTAACAGCGCACCAGAAACTCCAAGATATAGCACTATGGAAAAAGCTAAGACAGATCCAAAAGCCACTAATACCTGTGAAAATCCTTTAAAGGCAATTGCAAAAAGAGCTCTGCACGTTTGCGGAACTGGCGTTGTAAATGCAATTAATCTAAGTACTAGGGGAACGAGTTCTGTAGGTATGTAGATGCCCGTACCTGCAAGAATTGCTGAAGTTAAGACACTCACAATTGTCCACGGTCTCGATGTGCTAGTAAAGAAAATTAGCAGAGTGGCAAATATTGAGGCGTAGAGACCTAGGGCAACCGCTGACAGTATAAGTGCTAGCTCAATTATTAAGAACTCTAGCAACCCTTTGTACCCGCTTATGAAGAGTAAAAGTGGGGCTAGGTATGTTGTTGAGAAAAGCGCCATAATTAATGGTCTTAGAATTGCATTTAGAATGGCGTACCTTGCAATGCTACTTGCCTCTAATATCATTGGTCCTACATCCATGAGTTTGAATTCTGTAAATAGCGTTCCAATTATATCGTACATAATTACGCTTACAACATTTATCATACCTGTAAGTATAATGACTATAGTATAAACATCCCCTAAGCCCATTTCAATGCCATAAAGAGCACTAAACCTTTCAACAACAGTTGTGGAGCCACTTAGTGCTGATGGTACTACTACCACTCCTAGGGGGTATATTAGTGAAAGTAGCCAGGAGACTATGTAGTCAGCTAAGAACCTCCTAATCCACACAAGCTCTCTATAGATAATTGCACTAGCCATGCTTGCCACTATCATTACCTCTAACTACTGCTAGGTATGCATCCTCAAGTGTGGGCTCCTCTATTGCTAAGTCAAGTAAGCTTGCGCCCATCTTTTTAAGCACCCCTAGGACTACTTGAATAACTTCTTCTCTACCAGCTCTAGTGTAAAGCACTATTCTAGAGGCTTCACCAACATCATCAATACCTACACTACTAACATTTAAATCACTTCTAATAGCATTTACAAGTCCTTCAGCCCCTCCCTTAACCACCATAACAACTCTATGCAAAAGCCCTAGTGTTTGCTTTAACTCTTGAGGCTTTCCATGTGCAACAACTCTTCCACTACTCATTATTGTAATTGAATTCGCTACCTGCTCTATTTCATACATGTTATGCCCTGTTATAAGCATTGTCCTACCTTCTTTAGATAAATCAACTATTAGCCTCCTCACCATCCTAGCACTTTCTACATCTAATCCAAGTGTAGGCTCATCAAGAAGAAGCACTCTCGGATTTGTTAAAAGGGCTTTTGCTATTGAAAGCCTAGCCCTCATACCAAGACTGTAAGTGTAGTAAGGCCTGCTATACGCACCTGTATCCCAGAGCCCTACTAACTCTAAAACTTCTCTCGCCCGCTTTCTTGCATCAGAATACGAATACCCTTTTAGCATTCCATAGAACACAAGGTTTTCAAAGCCTGTTAGCGAGGTGTAAAAACCCTTTGATACATCGAGTACTACACCTATTATCTTCCTCACTTCCCTGGCTTGTGAAACAACATCATAACCTTCTACATAGGCTCTGCCAGAATCTGGTAAGAGAAGTGTTGCAAGGATTTTTATTAGCGTAGTCTTTCCAGCACCGTTAGGACCTAGAAGAGCGTGTATTTCACCACTGCTTACAGAGAAACTTACGCCTTTGAGGGCCTCAATAACGTGCTTCTTCCTAAACCCCTCCCTACTCACATAATACTTCCCCACATCCTCTACAACAATACCCTTCACAATGAACACCTCCGCACAGCTCTCATTATCTTTGTAATGAATAACAGCTTGAATATTCAGGCTTATTT
The DNA here is from genome assembly GCA_020833345.1 of Ignisphaera sp. GTDB lineage: Archaea > Thermoproteota > Thermoprotei_A > Sulfolobales > Ignisphaeraceae > Ignisphaera. Next base: position 2,974 of record JAJHQM010000028.1, on the reverse strand, counting down.
ACGTACAAACCAATTTTTAAGTTGTAGCTATGGTGTGAAACTATGACTATGCCTGAAAACTCTGTAAAACTTTCTGGCGAACTTTTTGAGTACCTCTTTCCAGAGGGTGTTCCCAGAAACTCGTTTATTATCATAGCTGGTGAAGGAGGCTCTGGCAAGAGCATTCTCTTGGTAAACATTACAAAATCCTTGTTAAGAAGTGGAGAGCCCATAATTTACCTAGCGCTAGACGATGATCCAAAAACAGTTGTACAAATGTTTTCAGCGTTTAACGTAAATGTAGTTGACTACGTTAAGAAAGAGCAATTCTTTATAATAGATGGGTATAGCTATAGGATTAAAAGTGAGCATAGGAAAATGCACATATCTGTAATTGCTGAGGTAGAGCCCTTAAACATACAACTTACACTAAGCACCATAACTAGTGTTCTAAATGAAAATAGGTTTGCTAGTAGAGGAGCCCTAATAATAGACTCCCTAAATGAATTCCTAAGTAATTATAAGCCTGAGGAGCTAGCAGAGTACATAAAGGATCTGAGGGCAAACGTTTCTAAAGCAAGAGAAGTCATGGTGTTCGCTTCTCTGCATACTTCAACACAAAAAGCTAAAGACCTGCTTAATTACGTTGAGCATTGCGTAGATGGTATACTAATTTTGAAACGAGGTAATCTTGAAGCTGGCCAAAACTTCTTAATGGTACTTGTAAAAAGAATTAAGGGTGTGAGAAGCCCCCAAGAATGGGTTTACTACACAATAGATGAGAGCAAGGAATTAAGAGTTCTACGCTTTAAAGTGCCATAAGTTATTTTATAAATAGGGCTTTTAAGACACTTTGAGGGCCTTAGCTATGTGCAGACTAGCTCTATACAGCGGTATGGTAGATTCTGCAGTACTAAGGCTAACTGTGAAGAGCTTTAGGCTTTCAACGCAGTTTGATATGATTTTAGATAGCTTTAGGCGTGGCAGAAGGTCGCATAATCATGGTTGGGGCCTTGCTTGCGTAGCTATGAAATTTAATGAGCTTTTTGTAATGCATTTTAAAACATCCTTACCTCTTCTAAGTGAAGACTACAGGAGCTTGCTAAGAGCGATTCCAAGAGATGTGTGGTGGATGCACTTGTTGCTCCATGGCAGATTAACTTCTTCAGAGCCAATAAATGTTCACAATACACACCCCTTTCACACCAGTAAAGTAGGTGCTTATAGCATTTGGCTTGCCCATAATGGTTCTGTAAATAAACAAGTCTTAGCAGAGAAGCTGGGATTGTTGCACCTAGTGAATCAATACGCAGATTCCTACTTCATCACCCAATGGCTTGGCAAAACAGTTGGAGAAGCCGAGCCCAATGCTTTACTCGATTCCTTAAAGAGCTTAATTGAGATGAACATAGTTAAAACAGCTTTAAATGTAATAGGCATTGTTCTTAGTGAAAGTAGCAATCATGTATTTTCTTTTGCACTTAACTACGTTTCTCAAGAAGGGCAAAGCCTTGCAGAGTACTATAGGCTTTACAAACTGCTTAATTCAGAAAAAACATCACTTGTCGTGGCATCGTCAACAGTATTCAAGTATCTCAACTACTTTGCTAAAATAAGTGGTGAGGCTATGGATAACGGTGAAGCTGTTATTACTGAAGTTAAAAATGGTGTACTTGAGGTTAAGAGTAGAAAAATTGCATAGCTTTACAACTGAAAACCTCGCCCTTTAGGGCGGGGATGGGAGAAAAAGTTATAAACACTTCTGTGCTAATGTTTTTGCGGTTGCCCCTAAGCACATGGATGCGGGATCGGCAACCACGAAGCGGAAACGTAGATGGGGGGATCTCTGACCACACCGACTGCTCCGCAAATGACAGATGTAACCCCAAATAGATACGGGGAACCAGTGAACCGCCCAAAGGGAGCTCCTCGTCAGGGCGGGGAGGAGGTCAGAATATATACACAAGTAGTGTAACTATAGCCAGTAAGAAGGCTATTAACCACCTTGCCTTACTTCCACGAAGCACCTTAAATCCGTCAAGCGGGGGTATGGGTAAGAGATTGAAAAATGCTAGAAAGGCATTAACGTACCCCACCACATGAATATATGTAGACACACCAGGCACATGTAATTGTAGTAGTGGTAAGCAGACTATTGCTATGATAATGTTCGTTAGGGGGCCGGCAAGTGCTATGCTAGCTTCTAGTGTTGGTATGTATATAGGCATGTAGACTTCCACTGCCCCTGGCGCAACTATAATAAACCTTCCTCTAGTTCCAATGGCAAATATCAAGGCTATCAAAAGCCCGGGGTACCAAGCTCTATAAACAGCATATACACCCCGTGACCTTGCTACCCCCCTGTGCGCAAGCTCGTGAAATAGAAAGGCTGTAATTGTTGCCAGTAGGTATGCCATCACCATTTTAATATCCCCTGCAAATACATAGCTAATAGAAAACGCTAGAAAAACAACTAGAGTTGAGAGAATGAGATCTAGAGCTTCTCTAATATCCACTTTTAAGCACCATGCTTTACTTACAGCTACAAACCTTGTGCTAAAATGCTTTTATAAGTGCTGTATTGTAGCATGCCAAACCTTTCTACTCATCCCCGCCTTTCAAGGTGGGGTTTTCAGTTGTAATTAGGATCAGTATTTTTATCCGTTAAATGCCTTTTCATCATATTTCAGTTCCAGGGGTACTCTTCATAATGCTTTTCAGCAAGATTTGCACTACGCTAAAGGCATTAAAATTGTTTTAGTGTAAATGCTGATCAGTTTAGCTCTTTAGCAATAGCAAGAGGTGTTTAACTTAATTGCTTCACCTTTACCATGAGCTGGAGTATGGAAGGAAAAGCATTTTTCTGCTCCTCACACCTTATTTTCTTGGTGTCTCTTCTTGGAAGATTTGCTTCACTATGCTCTTAAGGTGGCAAGTGAGCTTGGGGCAAGTTATGCAGAGGCACGGTATCATAAAGTGGATTCAATGGATTTTT
>JAJHQM010000027.1 GCA_020833345.1 Ignisphaera sp. | reverse complement strand
GAGGCTGGGCAGGGGCTAGAGATACATGTCTATGTGCTTCAAAAAGATGTTCTTAACACAATTGCAGAGCATTTGAAGAAGCTTGACTGGAGAGAAATGTTAGGTAGCTAAAGCAGGGGTGTGGCAGTAGTACAGCTTAAGTACGTCATTGCCGGCTCCTAGTAAAAATTCAAAGCTAGTTGCCTAACCTCATCAGCTCTTTTTTCTTAGCACTCCACTCTCCAAAACAAATTCTTCATCAACATCTAGAGGTGTGTAGAGATCTGTTGTTGTTATTAAGACTGCCATACTATTGTGCTTCGCCAATTGCTTTACATACTCTAACACAGTTCTCATTGTTTCATCGTCTAGGTGTGCAAATGGTTCATCAGCAACAACAACTCTGGGCTTTTTAACTAAAGCCCTTGCAATAGCAACTCTCTGTCTTTCACCACCACTCAACTCGTTTGGATATCTAAGGAGCTTCTCCTTTATATTTAAGAGAGAGGCTACCTCATGTACTCTTTCAATGCGTTCTCTCTTCGGAATTCCAAGTATTTTTAGCGGAAGTTCAATATTTTCAAAAGCTGTTATATTTGGCATTAGCTTACACAATTGATCTATGTAACCAATGTACCTAAGCCTCAAATCTGCTAGAGCATCCCATGCTAAGTCATTTACTCTCTTACTCAAAAACACAACATCGCCTTTGTCAGGCTTTAAGAGAAGTGCTACTATCTTAGCCAAGGTCGTTTTCCCAACACCACTCTTCCCACGGACGAGAATTACTTGGCCAAAGCCTATCTCTAGGTCAACTCCATTCAAAACAGTATCTCCGCCTATAGCCTTGGAAACAGCTCTTAGAGATACTACAATACTGCTCATTGCCTTACCCAAAAGCCATTTATATACATATTGTCATAGATTCTACTAAGCCTATTAATAAGGCTACTCACATTGCCTACCTTGTATATTGTTAGAGATGCCACAAAACCTTTGTCGTAGTTATCCCTATGTAGCACAACAACAGCATCCCCACAGCCCTTGAACCCCCTACTCACCGCTAGTAGTAGTGATGATGAGTCAGTCCTCTTGTATGTAAAGTAAAAAACTTTTGAGTCCCCCAGAATACTCCCATTGAACAGGGCCTCAATGCGACTCATTCCAACGACATCACCTTCTCTGTAAACCCAGTAGAACATTGTCTTATCTAAGCCCAGGACAATTCTCGCTACAGCTACAATGCCAAACGCTACTGTCATGAGGGCAATAGCTATTGCTATGCCCTTCGCAACCCTACCTCTACAGGTGTACGCAATTAGCATTGAGTTCATTATTGAGAGGTAGTTTAGTACTCTGTGAAGTACTGTTACAAGCTCTGGCTTGGCTATGTAGATGAAGAGGATGTTTGTGGACATGAATAGTGCTATACCTAAAATAAAGATCCTTACCTCATCTACAGAACTTGGTAAAAAGCATAGCAGTACTAGTGGAGCTGACATTGCTAGTATGTATGTGGACACGTCATCTAGGCTGTAGGTCACACCATAAGCTAGTGAGTGTAGTGTTACAAAGGCTGTAGCAATTAGTACTGTGAGAACTGCTGAAATAGATACAGCCCTCTTTACAGTAACTTGCTTAGCTAGATAGTAGCTTGTGTATATAAACACCGCATAGAATGTATATGAAAGTATGTCGCTAAAGCCAATCAGGCTCACAGCCCTAGTCTGGCCGTAGAGAAGGTAGTAGAGGGTAAAGGTTGGTAGAGCAATAAGCACTAGAGCTAGCTGCTTAACTAAAGCCCCTTTCACTACACTCCTCACCTCACCAACTGTAATACCTATTGCTAACACAATGAGAATGCCTATGGACATGCCTATGAGCATTACAGAGGCTAGGTGATGCGATGTGGAGAGGGCTAGGGATAAAACAGAGATTGTAATTATATACCTCCAGTCAAATTCCCTCTTTGCTAACTGCAAGAGAATTGCAAAGAGTATTGGATAAGCGTAAACCTCTTTAAGAGTTGCTGAAGTAAAGATGAGTAAAGATGGGACTGCAACATAGTATAGAACAGCAGCTAGAGCGGCCATTTTAGTGTTGCTAGTAAAGCTGAGAACTCCGTAGAGAAGAATAGTATTGGTAATAGTGATGATAACTAAGTATAGAAAGCTATAGACATGCTCAACGCCCAGGCCAGTAAGAATGCATGCAATAGATGCTGAAAGTATTACACCTGGCCACCTATTGTTATACCCATCAAACTGTGTATCGTTCCAGATCTTAGCACTGGGATTTTCAATTACAACCTTGGTTAGCTTTATTAAGGGCCAAACATCTGTTGAGAAGGGATTGTTGAATACCATGGCTGGCGCCAACCTGATTAGCGTTGCAAACACTAGTACGAGAACTAGAAAAATGCTTGGCTTACTGCTCATCTATTCTCACCATTGCTAGCCCAATTAATGTGAATAGAGATGCTGGTACTGGTAAAAACCAGACATCTTTTTCGGCAATACTTAGCTTCACTTCGTGCTCTAAAAGCTCAATGCTTACAAGGCTGAACAATACTTTAGCAAGCGCTAAAGCCATTGCGTAGGAGGCTAAAGAGCAGAGAATTGCTACCAAGGCTAAGAAAACCTTTGTCTTCTTCACAGGTACGCCAAGCTCGTATGCAATAAGGATGTTGGTCATATTTAGCGTTACCAGAGCCTGCCCAACTATGTACAGCCCTAGGGAGAGTATTATTGATATTGATACTAGTATCAGCATAAGGGTTTCTTTAGGTAGGCCAAGCCTTGAGAATAGCATTGATGAAAAGTCGTTGTATGTTCTAAGCTCTACCCTCCTCCCCACATACCTTAGAGACAGAATCACTCTTTCAGCTAACGAAACCTTCTCCACATCTACTTCAAACCTCTTAGCTAATTCTAAGTAGCTTTGCCTAGAGCTTAGAAGTACTACTGCTATGGATACCTGACTTCTCGATAAACCCCTGAAGGCCTGCCCAACTCCAAGGGGAATAATGAGCTCATTATCATAAGGTTTACCAGCACTTATTACACCAGATACTCTAAGTATGAACGGCGTTGATGTGAATGGCGAGTAAAGAGTGATTCTATTGCCAACACTAACACCAAGTTTCTTAGCCAGGTTGTATCCAAGCCAAGCACAGTAAAAACAGTTATCATCTATTTCACTACCATCAATAACGCTGTAACCAGTTAATTCTTTAAATGCAGAAGAGTTTAGCGCTCTAACAACAACAGCCCTACCATCAATATAACCAATTGTTATAACCTCATAAACTGTTTTCTCAACTCCATGCAAACCCTTCACAGCATTCTCAACACTATTGACACTAACAACTGATGTGAATGGTGATAGAGCGTAGCTTGACACAATAAAAACAAACTTGTCTTGCAGTGCGCTGACACTTACTATGCTATCGTAGAAGCTGTACACAGCTGTAACAAGTCCTGTAAAAAGTGTGAGGAGGAGGTAGATAGTGAACAGCGTTGCTAGTGTTAAAGCAATGGCTCTAGGCCTAACAATCTTAATCAGCGACGCCAATCCCATTAGAAGCCGCCATATAGCCTCTTTACGGATACTGCTGTCACTATTGCGCAGAGAATTGCATATAATGCAGAGGGAACTATAGCTAACTCACTCACAGTAGTGGGTTTAAACAGCATTGCAATGCCGAAGAACCGCAGTAACCATATACCAATGTGAACTACTACAACACCTAATGCTATGCCATACAAAACAAAGATCATTGATAGCACGACAAATAATAGCAGGAAGTATGTGCAAATAACTCTACTTGTAGCTCCCACACTCTTGAAAACCTCTATTACATCTCCATAGTCATTCAATACCCTGTTGATTGATAGGTAAAGTATTGGCGTATAGGCTGCTATAGAAATAAGGGCTAGTAGTTGAACTAGCAGTGAAATGTCTCTATTTAAGCTATTTAAAATACCTGTAACAGCTACGCTACCTTCTTTCTTAGAGAAACACATTGTTTTTGAATAGCTGAGAAAAGCAGTGCTATTTGTTACAACAATATAGTCAGCATACCCCTCACCTCTATGAATTGCTGTAATAGTTGATTTGAAGCAGCTGCCATTTACACATATTAAAACAATTGAGTTCACACCAGCCTTAAACCTGTTCGCTATCTCCATACCTACAGAGAAAACAGCTTTATCTACCGGCTTAGTACTCTTAACAATTCTCATGTTAATCAGATTAGCATAAGCATTAAAGTCTCTCACCACATGTATTTGAATCCCTACTCTCTGGTCACCAATGACAATCACAGCGTCTACAACCCCCACTTCAAAACCGTTGCCCGAGACAACTACTGAAGCGTTTTGGAGTGCTATGTCTGTCAAGAGCTGTACTTGTTGTTGAGATGCTGATAATGCTAGTGCTATGGATGTTACTAGCGCTATTGGTATTGAGATAGAGAGAACCAGTACAGAAATTTGCTTTCCTCTGGCAAACACTATGAAAAGAGTCTTGAGAATGCCGAGATTCTTTACCTCCATACTGCACCAATCTACTGGTTTTAGCTAAACCTTAAATGCTTTATTAACCTCTACAAGCCTTAATTTCTCTATACGACACACCCCCTATTACTACTGCAAAAACTGTTAGAGTTACCATATATGCTAAAGTGGCCCATAGGTATATCGATGCCCTCCACAGATAGAAAGGTGATGGAAAAGCCCATCCAGTTAGCCTTTCTCCAGCTGTGTAAATCAGTATGTTAAACCATATGAAGCTGGCTATGAGGATAAGGATGTATGTTTCAACAGTTATGGAAATCCATAGAATGGAGTGCAAACATCTCTTGCCTGTAGTGAGCACGCTCTCTATTCTTGGCAAAGCGGCTCTGGAAATGAACACCGCTATGGCTAAGAAAGCTGCAATGCTAGTCACAATGTATAGTGCGTCACCCCACACAAGAAATCTATATGCAATTGAGTCTGGGTTTAGCTTCTCTTTAGCACTCATATTAGCTCTGAAAATCTCATACCAAATCCAGTTGGCTAGTAGAAGAGCGTGGTAAAGCACTGTAGCTAGTATAAAGCCTTTGCCACTTAAGCCAAGCGACTTTGCTAAAACGCGGACAAAGACTATTATCATGGAGAAAGAGGAGAACACTATGACTGTTATAACCAGATCAACCCAGAACCACGAAGGAGCACTGAGAATGTAGAGCATGGAGGGCACAGGAATCTCTACATGCCGCTTCCAATCAACATTGAATTTGTATACCTCCCACCACCAAACACAGGATGAGATAATGAGCATGTGAGCAAGAAGAGCAACCATTACAGCTATGTAGATGAGCCTTAGGGTGCTATCGTTCAAAGCCATTGCAAGCCACTCAACACTAAGAGTAACGACCTTAAGAACATAAAGAGCATCATTGTTTAGGCGACCAAAAGGCTACATTAGCCGGTGCTTTGTAATATGTTATCGATGCTCATGCCATGAGTCTCCTAGTCAGCGACATTAGGTAGAGTCAAATAGATAAGGTTGAGTTTCTAAACTATTTTAGCTCTGGTGTAAAAATAACTTTCATTGAAAGGGTTTGGAAATTGAAGAGCAATGATGTGAAGTACCTTGTTGTTATACCAACGCTTAACGAGGCTAAGGCTATCGGCCTTGTTCTAGATGAGGTTCTGAGCCTTGGTGTTTCTAGAGACAGTATTGTGGTTGTTGATGGTGGTTCTACTGATGGTACTAGAGAAGCTGTTATTTCAAGGAGTGTGAAGCTTATTGATCAGGAGGGCAGGGGCAAGGTTGGCGCTATTAAGACCGTTGCCAAGCTTGCTAATGGTGTGGACTACGTTGTTTTTCTTGATGGTGACTATACGTACCCTGCAAAATACATTCCTGTGCTTGTTAGAGAGGCTTGTAGCAATGGCTATGACCTTGTGATAGGTGCTAGAAAGGTCTTGGAGCCTGGTGCTCAAAGCTTTTTGTATGGGCTTGGCAACAAGCTCTTGACGAAGGTGTTCAACCTATTGTTTGGCACAAGGCTTTCTGATGTGCTAAGCGGTATGTATGTTGTAAGAGCAGAGGTTTTGAAGGAGCTCGGCTTTGAGTCTAAGGGCTTTGGCATAGAGTCTGAAATTGTTGCTCACATTGTCTCCCAGGGGTACAGAGTGCAGGAGGTTCCCATAGAGTACAGGAGGAGGGTTGATGAAGGGGGGAAGAAGCTGAGGATACGCCACGGACTGCAAATACTTGTAGACATGGTTAAAATGGCGTGGAGATACAACCCAACATTCTTCATATTCACCCTAGGCTCACTAGCACTCATAGCAGGGCTTCCCCTAGGCCTCTACGTAGCGTACCACTACTTCTTCACAGGAATAAAGTACTATATCAAGGGGCTAGTAGCAATCATACTGACTCTAGCAGGGTTCCAAAGCCTCCTGTTAGCAATACTATCTCTATACATGAAGAGAATGGAAATCAGAATCCTTACAGAATTGAGAAAAGCAAAAAAGAGTTAATAATTCCAACCAGCTTAAACCCCTTCCTCAGTACTGAGCCTTGCTATAGACCTAGAGAATTAATCGATATGAGCTTGGACAACACCAAGATTTAAAAAGTATATTCAGGTTTAAACTTGTATTAAATGTTAAATAATGTAAATACATGTTGTTATGAGTTTTAAGGATGATTTTCATAAAGAGTTATAAACTTGTCATGATACTGTATGTAGTGGGGGTTTGTATATGCGTAGTGGAAAAGCTCCACTTTGGGCAATTGTTGCAGCAATTATTGTGATAATAGTTGTTATCGTAGCTGCAGTTGCTTTGTTAATGAGGCCCGCAGCCCCTGCACCCACACCAACACCCACACCCACGCCAACGCCTACTCCTGCTGTTAGGAAGATATCTTTCTATACGTGGTGGGCTGGTTTAGAGAGGTTTGCTATAGACTATCTAATTGCGAATTTCACTAAGGACACGGGTATTCAGGTTGAGAAGACGGCTGTTCCTGGCGGTGCTGGTGTTAATGCTAAGTTTGCTATTATTGCTTTGATTATGGCTGGAAAGCCTCCAGAGGCTTTTCAAGTGCACTGCGGTCCTGAGATAATAAGCTACTTCATGGCTGCGCCAAACAAAGAGAAGGACTTTGCCGAGCTGACGAGTGTTGGAAAGGATATAGATATTCTTGCAACACCAGTTGGTCAAGTGTGTTTGCTTTCAGGAAAGCTCTATGCACTTCCAGTAAACTTGCACAGAGCTAACCTGATACTCATGAACAAGGAGATACTGGATAAGTACGGCATAAGCCCACCCAAGACGCTGGATGACCTTAGAGCTGCATGCGCTAAGCTAAAGGCTGCTGGGGTTCCATGCATGGTGCAAGCAGGTGCAGACCTCTTCACAGTACTTCACTTCTGGGAGCAGATATTCCTAGCAATAGCAGGTCCTCAAAAGTTTGTACAGTTTATGTACGGCATGCTGAGCCCTGATGACCCAAGCATAAAGCAAGCTACAGAAATATTCCTAGAGCTTGCCGAGACCTTCCCAGGTGACTGGATGGCGCTAGACTGGACAACAGCTGTTGCAAGAGTTGTTGATGGCAAAGGCGCATTCCACTGTGATGGTGACTGGGCTGTTGGGCTAATATTCAACGTGTATCCAGGAGTCAAGATGTGCTCTATTGACAGTATAACACCTGATTGCAAGATAATTGTAGCTCCATTCCCAGGAACCCAAGGCATTTACAACATGGTTATAGACTCTGTGGGAGTGCCTAAGGGGCCTAACGTAGACCTTGGAATACAGTTTGCAAAGTACTTTGCATCTAGAACAGGGCAGAAGATATTCAATCCATACAAAGGCTCCATAGCTGCATACCCAGACCTAGGCAAAGACATATACTTCATAGAGGTGCAGAAGTGGGAAGTAGACGAGTACTCAAGGTCAACAGCACAGGTATTCAGCTTTACACACGGCGCACTCTTCTCTGACGTCTGGGACATGCTACTGAAGAAAGCAGTTGAGCTAGCGCAATACAAGAGTGCTGCTCTAGGCGCATGGTATGAAACTGTAGGTAAAGCACTATCCCTTGAGAAATCTCTATGGCAACAGAGCGGTTTGTTCATTGGCAGTTGTGAAAAGCCATTTGCAGGAGTCCTCCCGCCATGGGCTAAATGCTCTTAAAATACAAACATTATTTTTAAACCTTTTTCTTTTAACACTAGGCATTGAGGAATAAGCAAAATGGCTCTTAAAACTAGCTACTTCATTCTCATGGCGCTTCCCGTACTTCTCTTTATAGCAATACTGTGGTATGGTATTGGCTGGAACCTCTACTTATCTTTAACAAGCTACTCACTCTACAACCCCAAGTTTGAATTCATTGGCTTAAAGACTTATAGCGATTTGCTTCGCGATGACGCCTTTATTAACGCAATTAAGATTTCATTTATATGGGCAGCGCTCCTAATTCTCCTAGGCAATGTAGTAGGCTTGCTAATTGCTGTAAGCATATTTCAGTTTGAGAGCAGCAGATTGAGGTCTGCATTAACATCATATTTCATTTATCCACTTGCAATTTCTCTTGTAGCTAGTGGAGTTATTTGGAGATGGCTTTTTGACTCTGTTAAGGGATTCAATGTATACCTCACCAAGCTAGGGCTACCGGAAGTGTCGTGGCTTGGTGGATACAATGCTTTGTGGAGCTTAATAGGGGTATCGGTATGGATTTATGGAGGCTTTGTAGCACTTCTTTACCTTGCAGCTTTTTACAACGTACCGCGAGATGTTATAGATAGTGCCTTAGTTGATGGAGCTGACGCGCTGACGCTAATGGTCAAGGTTGTAATACCTCACTCTAGGCTAGGCCTACTTCTAGGCACAATATTCACTCTTTTATTTGCATTACAAATGTTTGATTTGCCATATAGCGTGCTCTTTACAAACCCCTTCACAATGACCATGGTGATATACATGTACAACAAGTTTGCATACATGATAGTAAACATCTCGGCATCATCTTGCATATTCTTAATAGCACTTTCCGCAACAATAGTCATTCCCTATGCTACCTATGGTATAAGGAAGTGGATCCTGAAGGTGATATAGCGTGAGGCTTAGATCAAACATCCTGGTTTCCACAGTAATACTAGCAGTACTTGGCGCCATATGGTTTATACCACTATACGCTCTCATAGTTGGAGCTATAAAGAGTTTGGCAGATGCCATGAGCAACCCACTCCTAAACCCGCCACTAGAACTTGATGTGGGAACCCTCAAGAGGGCTTTTGACTTACTTGCTGGTGCTATGATTAATACTGGTATTGTAACAATTCCAGCAGCCTTCATATCTGTTTTCCTGGGCTCTTTAGCGGCTTTTGCAATATATCTGAAGGGTGGTAAGGTATCTGACTACCTACCGCCACTAATAGCCATCACAACTTATATACCATACCAAGCACTTGTAGTCCCATTAGTGTCGTTAATTAGAGTGATTGAAGAGGCTTTAAAAATCACGCTTTACGATACCCTACACGGGCTCTTCATCCTCTTCCTACTGTACTTTACACCAATGGCAACACTACTAATGTTTATATTTACAAATAACCTCCCGAGAGAAGTCATTGAAGCAGCACTAGTTGACGGTATGAAGCCCTTGACAGCCTACAGAAAAGTTGCATTGCCACTTCTAAGCCCAGGCTTTGTAGCAACTCTAATCTTTATGCTCATAAACATGTGGAATAACTTCTTCATACCGCTTTCAATAACTCGCGGCTATGAGAAGCACATAACCCTTAAGATATTTAGCTATGTAGGGCAGGCGGGAACAATATATAATGAAATGTTTGCAGCAGCTCTCATAGGCTCCTTACCACCACTCATAATCTTCATAGTAATGGGCAGGTACTTTGTACGCGGGTTACTTGCGTTTACTGGAGGTGGTAGGTGATGGTCAGAGTAGTGCTTAAGGATGTGCGCAAGTGGTTCAGAAGAAAAGAGGTTTTGAAGGGAGTGTCGTTTGAGGCATTAGAAGAAAAGATAACGGTTTTGTTTGGCCCTGTGGGTGCAGGTAAAACAACTGTGCTTAGGATTATAGCTGGTTTAGAAAAGCCTGATAGTGGAAGGGTAATCTTTGGCAATAACGATGTCACAGCTCTTCCACCGCAGGAAAGAGGCGTTGGTTTAGTGTTTCAAACATTTGCCCTATACCCCCACATGACTGTATTTGATAATATTGCTTCACCACTAAAAGCAAAGGGGTTTTCCCAAAGTGAAATTGAGAAGCGTGTAAAGCAAGTTGCAGAGCTTTTGAGAATCGCTGATATACTTAGTAAAAGCCCTGCTGAAATTAGTGGTGGTCAGAGGCAGAGAGTAGCCATTGCTAGGGCTCTTGTTAAAGACGCTACTGTATACCTTTTTGACGAGCCTTTAACAAACCTAGACTACAAGATTCGCGAAGCCATGAGGGGAGAGCTCAGGAAGATTTTGAGAGAGCGTGGCGGGACAATGATATGGGCTACAGCTGATGCTCAAGAAGCGCTTGCTCTTGGCGATTACGTTGTGGTTCTACATGATGGTAGGGTTGAGGCTCAGGGTGAAATACATGAGGTGTACAGCAAGCCTAAGAACATTACTGTTGCAAAGTACTTTAGCTACCCCTCAATGAACCTCTTAGAAGGTGTTATCACTATTAAGAATGGTGTTAAGGTTGTGGACCTGGGCTTTATGTCTGTAGATGTTTCACAAATACCTGTGTTCTCAGGAGTTAGTAGCGGTACTGAAGTTGTTGTTGGAGTTAGGCCTACAGACCTCAGAATAGCTCCCCCTGGTGTTGGAGAAGGCTTTGTAGCTACGGTAATAATAACAGAAGTACTGGGCTCTGAAACCCTTGTTCATGTGGAGTTAGCTGGTAAAAAGCTTGTTATTCATGTACCAGAGATCCTCAGGCTATCCCCAGGCTCATCAATTCAGCTACTCATAAACCCAGCCAAGTTCTACTTCTTTGATAAATCCTCAGGTGAGCTTCTTCACGCCCCCAGGTGAAGCTCTATGGTTACTGTAGTAGTTGATAATGTTTCACACACCTATACAAAACCCGTGGTAACAGTAGCACTAGTAGACATCGATTTGGAGTTTAAGCATGGAGGGCTCTACGCACTGCTCGGCCCTTCAGGATGCGGTAAGACAACTCTAATGAAGATAATAGCAGGGCTGCTAAAGCCAACTAAGGGCAGGGTGCTATTTGATGATAAAGATGTAACTGATTGGCCTCCTAGAAAAAGAAATGTCGCAATGGTCTTTCAATTCCCAGTTGTTTACGAAATGAATGTGTATGACAACATAGCATTTCCGCTGAGAAACTATGGCTATAGTGAAAGCGAAATTAGGAAGAGGGTTTATGAAGTTGCAGAGCTTATGGGGTTAAAGGATGTGCTAAAGCTTTCAGCATCTAAACTTGACCCTGCAGGTAGGCAGAAGGTTGCTGTAGCTAGGGCTTTAGTAAGAGAGCCCTCAGTTTTCCTATTCGATGAACCGCTTTCAAATCTAGACCCCTTGAGCAGAATGGAGCTTAGGGTAAAGATTAAGGAGTTGCAGAGAAGAGTTAAAACAACAATGATTTACGTTACACATGACCAGGCAGAAGCATTAACACTTGCAGACTATATTGCCGTTATGAATGAGGGTAGAGTAATGCAGTTTGACACGCCTCAAAATCTGTATGAATATCCTCGCAACACCTTTGTCGGGTTCTTCATAGGGAACCCGGGAATGAACTTTGTAAACTGTGAACTTGTAGAACAGGGTTTAAAGTGTAGCGATATACTTTACCCGCTGAGCAGTAGAGAGGTAGAGTTTTTGAGGAAGTATGGTGGCGAGTTTGTCCTAGGCATAAGGCCTGAGTACATAAGGGTTGAGGTAAAGCAAGGGCTTGCTAAGGCTAAGTGCAGTATACGAGAAGACCTTGGTACAGCAGTACTGCTACATTTAGAGACAGCAGGAGGGGTGGTGGTAAAGGCAAAGCTACCGCCCGTAACAGCAGTTAAAGAAGGTGATGAGGTATTCATAGACTTTCCACGCGAAAAAGTAAGAATATTTACAAAGTCTGGTGAGCTAGTACTATAATCTCCTCTCAACCATGAGAGTAAATCTCTTTAGAAGTCTCACTAACTCCACATCTATTTGCCTTTAATCTATGTATTAGGAAAGTCATCAGCCCCGTGACCCTTGCAATCACCATTCATACGACCGCAACATCATCATCTAGTATAGCTCTACTCACTATACTATTGTGTTAAGTAAAAGAGTTTTCTACAGGTGTTAAATGCATAGCTATTGCTTTTTTGTTATTAGTGTAGATGTTATGAATACCCATGTTTTGTTGCATGTTATTTTAGTTGTGAGGCTATATGGATGCTGCACTACTACTATCTGCATTTCAAAGCTTGTTTTATTAGCAGCAGTATTCCCAATTTTCTTTAGGCTTTGCACAAGATTTGCGTAAAAATCTTGTGATGCTTTTTCTGATGCCCAGGTTGTGTTCCAGCACAGAGACCATGTTATGTGAGTTGCGTTTTCAAGTCTGTATAGCTCTACTCTATCGCCTCGCCACTGCTCAGCTACTCTCATAGCATTTTCTATTCCTATTCTTTGTGCAAGTACCAGTAGTGTGTAGTATTCTCCAAGCCTATCGCTATACACTCTATTCCCACTAGCCCTACAGCTAATAACAGGCTCTTCAAATCCCGGATCTCCTGAGTAGAGGTAGTGAATGTACTTCTCTGGGTGCATGACCATAGATGTTGATATTGGGGGCTTCAAGTAAGCCTTGTTTACAAGACTCCAGCCACTGTAGTTATAGAGGTGGTAAACAAAGGGCTCTCCATAGACATAGGGAAAGGTTATGAGAGCTATGTACGGGTTTTCTAAAGGTATTTGCATTCTTGGTGATGGTTTGCAAAGCCTTGTTGATGTGCAGTAGAGGCGCTGGGTAAGCCCTGCGTCTCCCTCTATAAGCGCTTGCTTTGCTAGTGAGGAGTCTGTTGTCTCATTCTCTGTGAATATGTTTGGGAAGTGCAGTGCTTGAAGCACGTGGGTAAGCTCATGCGCAAGAACGTTTCGTGAGCCTGGGCTCTTGGGGTCAAAGTAATCAGTATTTATATACACCGTAGTACCTGCTGTAGCCGCTAAAAACATTCCCACAAAGCTTCTCTGCCCCGACACTATGGAGAAGTTGAGTGGCAGTAGAAAAGTTGCTTTATATACCACCTCTCTATACACCATCTCTACGGGCACAGACTCCGCCTCTTCCTTAGGAGCCCAGTGCTCTAAAGCCCAAGCAGTGTTTATAAGCTCAAACCTAACTTCAGTAGTAAAAGTAAGGTTTCTCACAAGCTCAACACCCTTCTCAACATCTCTAGCAAGAGATATGACCTCACGATACTTATCACCTG
>JAJHQM010000091.1 GCA_020833345.1 Ignisphaera sp. | reverse complement strand
CTCTTTACCTATTAATGTTTAGAAATGAGTAAGGCTGTATTTAATAATTTGATATCCTCCCCAACATTACATATTAATTGAATACCTACTGGTAATCCTATAATTCTTAATGCAGGTATTGATATTGCTGGAGCACCTATATATGAAGCAAATATTGTTTCGTAAGTAAGTAAACTCCTTATAGGTCCATCCTCTCTCCCTAAAACTTCATCTATCTTAGGTGCTGGTATAGGTGTTGTTGGGGTGATCAACACATCAACTTTCTTTAAAATCCTACTTAATTCCCTTCTTACTTCCTCCCTATAATTTAATGCTTCTATATATTCTATAGCCTTATATTCTAACCCCTTCTCAAGTAATCTCCTAACATCAGAACTATATAAATACCACTTATCCTTATTAATTATATGTGTAGCTGTAGCTTCACTATACCTAATTACTGAGAAATATTTCCAAACATACTTTACAGCTTCAGGCATCTCAACCTCTACATAATCATATCCTAGACTTGCAACATAATTAAGGAATTCATCTTCAACTTCATCTATTATGTCAGGTGCTAAGGATCTTAAATCAGCTGGGACTTTATACCAGTTAGGTATACCGAGTCTTAAATTATTAATATTTAATTCTTCAAACTTAATGAATACCTTAATAGCTCTTAAAATCCAGTTTAGGTCCTTAGCTAAGAATCCGATAGTATCTAACGAGGGTGCTAATGGATAGACACCGTGATTACTTATTAAACCATATGTTGGTTTATACCCGTAAACACCACATAATGATGCAGGTATTCTCACTGATCCAGCAGTATCTGTACCTAAAGCTAGTGGTACTAAGTTAGCTGCTACAGCAGCTGCAGAACCACCACTACTACCACCAGCAATCCTACTAACATCTAATGGATTTCTAGTAGGTCCAAACACACTTGACGTAGTTGTAACACCAGATGCAAATTCATGAGTATTTGTCTTACCTACAATAACCCAACCATCCTCTCTCAACCTTCTAACTACATAAGCATCATAATCAGGTATAAAATCGATATATAACCTAGAACCCATGGTAGTCCTCAAACCCTTAGTATATATTACATCCTTAACACCTAATGGTAATGGTTCTAAACATAATTTGCGCATAGATTCAACTTCATCTAACAATTTATCATTGAATGTTACAAACGCATTTATAGTCTTATTAATCTCTATGAACTCCTTACTTAATACCCATTCAATTTTAGGATAATACATTAATTACACCTACGTAAGATATTGATATCAATATTAATAAACTTTGTAATAAATAATTTAGCATTTTTAGCTAGTCTATATACAGGTAGGGGGTTATTAAGAGGTTTACGTTATAGTGATTTACTTTAATGGTGGGGGTCTCATTAATAGGAGTATGATACCGCCAGTTGCAATAGCTATAGCTGAGGTTATCCAAGCTACGCTCCATCCATATGCAGAGATTAGTGTGCTTAGGAGTGGTGATGCTACTATCCATGTCCAGTAGCTTGTAGCTGTAATGAATCCACCGGCAGTTCCTGCCACTTCTGTTGAAACTCTTTCTGAAGTTAGTGGGGATATCATTGACACAATGGATAGTGCTGGGCCCATTAGTATGCAGCCTAAGATGTAGTAGGCTATGTGCATGCCTGGTTTGAGCAGTCCAAGGACAATAAATGCTAGAGTTGCTTCAAAGTATAGTAGTGCTGCAAAGTCTTTTCTATACATTATTTTCTTAATTGTCAACAAATCCGATAGTGGAAGAAGTGTGTACATGCTTACAAGACCTGCAACTTGCAGTAAACTCCATAACCACCCAGCAGTTATGATGTCTACCTTAAGAGCTTTTGTAAAATACATTATGGTATAGTTTGCATAGAGTGTTCCGCCCCAAAACCAACAGCTACTTACGGCAAACAAAAGCCATACATCACGGCACTTCAAAACCTTAGCTATAGAAACATTTTTCAATATGTAATCAGAATCCTTTCTATCTCTTAGCAATGTACAAGCCAACGCACCTAGTACAATACATGTTGTGCCCAACTCTATCCAAGCAGCTCTCCAGCCCCTCATAAAAACAATTGATGCAACGAGTGGTCCCATTAATACTGCAGTTATTCTGAACCCTAGGAACATGTAGGCATTTGCAGATGAGTATAGTGATTGTGAAAACCATGCACGTGTTATTTTTGGAAATGCGCAACTTGTTAAAGAGAATAAGCCTGCTAAGCCAAAGAAAAGTATTGCCATGTAGATGTTAGTACTAAAGCCAACGAGTACTGTAAAGACACCTGTAAGCATTGCTGCAAGTGAAAGCGTTACTCTAACACCAAACCTATCTGCAAGCAGTCCAATCAAAAAACCGCCAATAATTACACCAACAGCATTTGCTGAAACCATGAATGCAACTCTACTAGGCTCAACACCAAGCTCTTCAATTATATTTGTCACAGTAAAGGGATACACATTGTGTAGCCATCGAGTAGCAAAAGCAAGTAAAGCACCTGTTGCAACCATCCACGGATACCACCTGGGGTACCCCCTATCCTTATCAACCATGCCAATCCCGTACAGTGTATTCCAAATAAAGCTCCTTACAGTATGCTATGCTGTAGTAATTCCAGATATTTAAGAGTTTTGAAATCTGTAGGTAGTGGTAAGGAGGTTATTATTGTGATTTAGCTAAATGTTTAAAAACAATTTATTAATAAACACTCTCCTTACTAAACACTTGTACAGATTTGTGCTATGGAGGTTTAACCTCTTTGAATTTCTCGCTTGCCAGCTCTCCTCCAACTCCCCAGCTCTCTTTCGGAATCTCATGAATTACTACTTCAACTGCGTGTGAGGGTATTCCAAGTTCTTCAAATACCTTAGTTATTCCCTTAACTATTTTCTGTTTAGCTTCTTTAGAAACTCCACTCCACATATATACATGGACTATGGGCATTCTAG
>JAJHQM010000090.1 GCA_020833345.1 Ignisphaera sp. | reverse complement strand
ATACCTAGACCTAGGGTAAGCTAGAGGTGCCACTCTTAATTTAAACAAAACTATTTTTATTTTTGTTCAAAACTTTTTTCAACACTATTTCTCGGTGTAGAGCCAGCACTTTATCTTTCTGTTCTCTATAGATATTACCGGAGGTTCTTTATTTTTACAGAGTTGCATTGCGTATGGGCATCTTGGGTGTAGTCTGCAGCCCTTTGGAGGATTTGATGGGTCTCCTATTTCTCCCTTTAGAACAACTTTTTCTATTTTTAACTCTTCTGCTAGTGGTATTGCTGATAAGAGGGCTTTTGTATATGGGTGTAGGGGGTCTTTCACAATGTTTCTCGAATTGCCTTCTTCTACTAATTGCCCTAAGTACATAACGCCAATTCTTTGAGCCAGCAGGCTCACCAACGCTATGTCATGAGATATGAAGAGCAGTGCTTGGTTAAGCCTCTTTTGAAAATCTGATATGAGTTTAACTATAGAGGCTCTTATAGAGGCGTCGAGGTTGCTTGTAGGCTCGTCAGCAACTATGTAGTCAGGCTTTAAAATCATGGCTCTAGCTATGGCAACTCTCTGAAGCTGTCCTCCACTTAGTTGCTGTGGTCTTCTTGATAAGTACTCTTCTGCAGGTACTAGCCCAACTTCTTCAAGAATCTTCTTAGCTTCCTCAACAGCCTCCTTCCTATCAATGCTATTGTGAGTTAGAAGAGGCTCTACAAGAGCTTCTTCAATAGTGTAAAACGGGTTTACAGAGCTGTAGGGGTCTTGAGGTATTAACTGCATTCTTCTTCGCAATTTGCGCAAGTGCCTTTCAGGAACATTTGTAATGTCTATTCCGTTGAAGATAACGCTTCCAGATGTTGGTCTGTATAGCCTTAGAGAAACTCTGCCTAGTGTTGATTTTCCAGAACCGCTTTCTCCTACAAGACCGTAGACCTCCCCCCTCTCAATATCAATGCTTACCCTATCTACAGCTCTAAGCCTAGACTTCTTAAAAAAGCTCCCTATTTCAAACTCCATAACAATTTCACTTAGCTTAACAAGACTCATACTGCTTTCACCAAGTGGCACTTAACCCAGTGCCCCTTCTCTACTTCTGTAAGCAAAGGTTTTACAACTCTACACCTCTCACCTGCATATGGACATCTTGGGTGAAACACACAGCCCCTTGGCGGGTTTCTCAAATCTGGTGGGTATCCAGGTATAGAGTTTGGAAACTTTTCTGAACCTATCTTCGGTACTGAAGAAAGCAAGCCTATGGTGTAGGGATGCAGCGGCTTTTCCATGAGAACACCCTTCTCCGCGAGCTCCATCACCTCACCTCCATACATTATCATCACTCTATCCGCTCTCTCTAAAGCCAAGGCAATGTCGTGTGTTATAAGCATAATTGATGTTCCCTTATTCTTAATCTCATCAAATAAATCCATTATTTGCTTCTGAACAACAACATCAAGTGCTGTTGTCGGTTCATCAGCTATGACAAGTAGCGGTTTGAGTGCTATTGCCATTGCTATAGCCACTCTCTGTTTTTGCCCACCAGAGAGCTGGTGAGGATAAGCATTGGCAAGGTTCTTGGGTATTCCAACAGCTTCAAGCATTGTCATAGCCAGGTTCCTGGCTTCTTCCATATCCACGCCATGTTCAGTTAAAAACTCTGTAAACTGGTCTAAAACCCTTCTCAATGGGTCTAGGGTTGTAAATGGGTCTTGAAACACCATAGAGATTTTGCTTCCCCTAATCCTTCGCAGATCGTCATTGCCTAGCTTCAAAATATCTATACCATCTAAAAGCACTCTTCCCTTCTCTATAACACCATTTTTTGGCAATAGATTCATAATTGCGTGGCCTAGTGTTGATTTTCCAGAACCGCTTTCACCAACTACAGCTAGCATTTCCCCCTTTAGCATGCTGAAGGTTGCATCAGAAACAGCTAATACTATTCCTCTCTTAGTATAGTACTTGACGTAGAGGTTCTCTACTATTAGGACTTCACTCAATTCTCTCCACCGCATAGCTCTGTGAAATACCTTCGCTAAGAAGAGCAAAGCCTAGAGCTAGGAGGGTTATCATGCCCCCTGGAAATGCGAGCATCCACCAAGCTCCTGATAGTATGAATCCCCTGCCCTTGTACAAGTCAAATCCCCAGTCGGGTGTTGGGGGCTGGACAGTTAAACCAAAGAAGCTAAGTGCAGCTTCTGTTAACACAGCGTCTGCACTGTTCATGCTAAACACTACGGCAAGTGTCTGCATTAAATGAGGGAGAATATACCTAAACATTATTCTTGTTGTAGAGAGCCCCAGAGCTCTCGCCATTTCTACAAAAGCCTCATTCTTAATACTGAGAACCTGCCCTCTCACCATCCTAAAATAAGTCGGGATGTAAGTAATGGCTATGGCTATAGCTGCGTTAAAGGCGTTTGGGCCCAGGGCTACTGAAAGAGCTATTGCGAGAATTAGGGATGGAAAGGCGTAGAGAGAGTCCATTACAAATGAGAGCACCTTATCCAGAGCGCCACCAATATAGCCACTAACAAGCCCCAGCACAGCTCCTAAAGCACCACTTAAAATAACTGCAGTAAACACAACTATGAGCACCGTCCTTGCACCATAAACTACTCTTGAAAAAACGTCTCTACCAAGGTTATCAGTGCCCATTATGTGAAGAGAATTTGGATGCTCAAGTTCTCTTCCAGAAACTTCAATAGGTGAGTAAGGGGCTATGAAGTCCGCTAGCAAAGCCATTACTACTACCGTCAGTACAATTGCTAGCCCTGTTATTGTGTAGGGGTTTAGAGTCACTAGTACCTCACCCTGGGGTCTATTAAGGCGTAGATAACATCCGTTATGAGGCTTATGAGGCCTACTAGAAATGCAAACAGTATTACAACTGCTTGAATAGCTGTGTAGTCTCTATACATAATCTTGTCTACTAGGTATGTGCCTAGCCCAGGCCAGTTAAACGTGGTTTCTGTAAGAAC
>JAJHQM010000089.1 GCA_020833345.1 Ignisphaera sp. | reverse complement strand
TGTTGTAAAGCAGTTGCAAATAGCTATAGCAACAACAGCAATACTAACAGTCATAGCAATTGCCATAGCTGTAACAGTTACATTTAAAGCAAGAAAGTGAGTATATGGAGGTATTTTACCTGGAGGACAAATGCTATAATAATATTCTTAGTATTCGTTCAGCAATCTAAAGGTGTTGTGAGGAGCTCTGTGGCGTGTTTAGCATCTAATTGCTTTTGTGGCGTATCTCAGTATTGGATCTGGTATTATGTATGTATTATCTCTTTTCTCTACAAAGCCATTGTCTATGAGGTTTTTCAGCAGCCTTGCAAGTTCAGAATCATAAATTTTTGTGCCTAGCTTTAGCTCTAAATACCTCTTTACCTCTGACCACGTAGCCCCCTCAGAACCCACAGCCTTCACTATTTCTATGT
Source organism: Ignisphaera sp. (assembly GCA_020833345.1). GTDB lineage: Archaea > Thermoproteota > Thermoprotei_A > Sulfolobales > Ignisphaeraceae > Ignisphaera. The sequence goes on along the minus strand of JAJHQM010000089.1, from coordinate 2,678 downwards.
AGCGCTTTGACCCCATTGCATTTACAAAGTTGCAAAATTCGCTAATAGCTATTTTCGAAGCCTCTTCAAGAACTTCATCAATTGTGTGCAGGCTTGCATTGCCTTTTCCCACTACTCTTAGCCCTAGGTATGATAGCCAGCCTATGATGCCATTGAGCTTCTCTACAGCCCTCTCTAAAAACTCTTCGCTAACCTTAATGCCGTACTCTTCCAAGCCTTTTCTAAGAAACTCCACAGCCTTTTCTCTACTGAGAGGTTTTAGCTCTATTCTCTCCATATACCTTCCGTAAAGAGGTGAGGCAGGGTCTTGCACTTTGAGAAACCTGTAGAGCAAGCCTATTTTAGACCCTGCAAAGACAAAGGAAATATTCCTCAAGTTATCATACGCATAAGCTATGGCAGGGATAATGTTGTAGCCCCTTAGCTTAGTGAGCTCCTGAGCCTCATCAATAACAACAACAAGCCTTGTACCCCTATCCCTAGCCCAGCTATCTAGTGCTTCTAAAATAGATGTTAGTAAAGGCCTTGCTCTCCCATGTGAAAACTCAAGCTCTACACCAAAAACCCTAACACCCTTAACAGCCTTAATGTAGTCAAGAACCCTCTTATCAAATGACAAAAAGCTTACCACACTCTTCCTAAGCTCATCGAGAAACATGTCGTAGGTCATGTACTGAAAAGACTCAAACTTCCTAACATCAACATAAATGCGAGGCATTCCATGTGTAGCAGCCTTTATAAGCGATGTCTTGCCCACTCTCCTAAATCCAACAACAACTGTAATAGCGTAGCTATTTACAGCTCTCCTCAGAGCCCCGAGCTCCTCCTCCCTATCGAAAAGCTCTTCAGGCTTTTCAACAGGTCTGTCAAAGAAGGGCATAGCTACACACCTCTGTAGCTACTACAGACCTCTGTAGCCTTGGACAACTAATAAGCTTTACAAAAAGACATGTTTTAACACCCTTCAATAAGGCACAGGTATAGAAATAGATTTTAACACGCTTGCAAAAAAGTTGCTACATTTTTTACCCGTACCCAATCACGCATATATTTAGTGGTGCGCAGTGCGTGTGTGGAGAGATGTTGTTGATGGTGTTGAGGTAGAGGTTATGGAGTTTGATGATACTGTTGAAAGTGTTGAAAAGGCTTCTAGGTTGAGCGGCTATCCAGCATCGTTAATTGTAAAGACCTTGCTTCTAAGAGTTGGCAATGGGTATTTAATTGCTGTTGCTAGAGGTGATAGGAGAGTTGATTGGAGTAAGGCTGAGAAAATTTTTGAAAAGAAAGTGGCTTTGGCAAAGCCTGACGAGGTTAAGGCACTACTCGGTGTAGAGGTCGGGGCTGTAACACCTATTTCACTTAAAGTTAAAAGCTTTAGAGTTGTCTTAGACCCTGCAATACTAAATCAAGAGTTTATTGTCTGTGGAGGAGGAGCATTGAACAGGCTATTCAAGGTTAAAGTCAAGGACCTTGTAAACTACCTCAACCCCACACTAATTGACATATTTAAGTAGAGTCTATGCTATACACTGAATTGTTTTTAGTATAGTGTTGAAGAATTCTTAAAAGACAGTCATAACAAACTTAACAGCTGAATGCCTTGCCCTTCATGAGTGGGGAGGGTGTAGGATGTTGCTAGAAACCTAAGAAATTAATAGCTCTTTGTATGTGAAATACCGCTAAACAAGGTCTTTACAAAGTCTCTGCATTGACTGTTATAGGCTATATTCATGTATTGCTATGTATTTTGATAGCTTTTCTACAGCTTTTTCAAGTTCTACCCTCTTGGGCGAGTCATAGGATAGGGGTTTTGTTGCTTTTAGCCCTGCTGCTATAGATGCGTAAAGCAGTGCTTTTTCAAGACTTCTACTCTCAAGGTATATTACTGAGAAAACTCCTGTAAAAACATCGCCACAACCTGATGTTGAGACAATTTTCATGCCCAGCTCCTCTAGGGGAAGAGAACTTACAGCAATAGCCCTTTTCTTCTGGTATACATATGCTACTGCACCCTCAATACCCTTTTTAACTATTGTTATGCAGTGCTCATCAACGCTGGTAAAGCTTGTGTGTTGATTAAACTCGCGCTTATTTGGTAATATAAAGCACTCTCCACGAACCTCTTTACCCAGTTCAAATGGGTTCCAGAGAGTGCCTGGATCCATAAAAATGACTTGAGCATCTGTTGCTTGGGTAACTATACTCTTTGCTACACTAAGGGAGGCGTTAGCTACCACAATACCACTAGCTTCACCAATATCCTTAGGTATGTGCTCTGGTGCAAGTAAATTATTGGCACCTGGGAGAGTCACTATTGTTGACTCTCCAGAAGAGTCGATAAGTATGAATGCCCTTCCCGTAGCCTCTCTAAACACCTTTACATACCTCGTATTTACACCTTCACCCCTGAGAAAGGCTATGGCCTTCTCCGCCAAGTCCTCACCTACAGCCGCAAGTAGATAGACCTCCCCAGCCCCAGCTCTAGTAGCGGCAACAGCTATATTTGCACCAGTGCCTCCAAAACCCTCTGCAACCACACTTCCAACATACTTTCTGCCCCTTTCAAGAGGTGCACCAATTTGAATCACTGTATCATAATTTAGCCTGCCAGTCACGTAGAGCTTCAAATAAAGTCACCTAGAGTATGTGCCAAAGATATAGCCGTAGGCAATCACATG
>JAJHQM010000088.1 GCA_020833345.1 Ignisphaera sp. | reverse complement strand
ATGGGATTATAGGGTGGCTAACATACTACGGATACCTGAGGTCCAGGAGCATAGGAGGTGTTGAGCAAGTAGTTAGAGAAGCTGTTGCCTTGGCTAAGAAGGAGTTAGAATCTTTTTTAGCAACACGAGTGAGTAGCAGGTATAGAGCTGTGTTAAAGCTCCTGGCCCAGGGAGTTAAGGAGTGGGGAGAGCTTAAGAAAGAGCTAGAGAAATTGGAAAAGAAGGAGATTAGCGATAGAGTTGTTCACGACATTCTAAAGGAGTTAAAGAGGCATAGCATAGTAAATGAAAATAATGAATTCACAGACCCTATATATAGAAGAGCATCACTAGAACTTTAGCAGCAAGCACGTTCACACCTCTTACCACCCCTAATCCTAGGATTCAGATTATTTAATAGCAACAGCTAATACAATGTTTTATTTAGTTGCTGGGTCTTGGCGTAAAGAACGTATTTAAACTTTCTCTGCATTTCACAGGGTGAGTGTTTTTAGTGAAACTTGCTGTTAAGAAGAGGAAGCTGAGTAAGGAAGAGTTGAGGGAGTTAAAAGCACGAAACCTTCTGTTTCAAGGTCTTGAGTTTTTCACAATATACTTTTGCTTAAACATCTTAGCAATTTACAGTATTTTAAGTGGTGTTGCTGTTATTGAAGCTATTATCCTGCTTCTCTGCTCACCAATTCCATGGTTTTTCTCCGTGCTTTCATATATAGCAGGCTTCTTGTTTAGTAGAGGAGTACATTCTAAATTAGTAGCTGAATTACTTATTGCAAGTGGTGTAGCTAGTTTTGTTATAGGTAGTGCTTTGCTAATCACATTTAACTTTTCCCTGGCTTCTCTACCAAATATGCTAGTGCATCAATTAGAAACTGGTGCACTTGGCTTCTGGAGCTTTTTACTAGGAATTCTCGGCTTCATATTACTTGCAGTCATAGAGAAAATAGGATTGCTCTACATGTTTGCAGTCATCCCCATTGTCACAGGGGTGGCTCTTATTTTAATGGGAATTAGAAGAAGGCTAAAGCTTGAGGTTTACTGAGATGGAAATCCCTGGATTAAAAAGAGTAGTGAAGGCAAGCGCTTCTCATTTTCTAATACTGCTGATAGTATTACTCATACTCTCAAATCTCTTTATGCTCATATACTTTAGCATTGAAAATGCTAGACTTAGAGAGGCCATTGAAACTGAGCAGAAACTTTATGAGGAAGCCATTCAACTTAGAGAACAAGAGTGGAATAGGTATGAAGATTTGTATAGTAAGCTTCTAAAAGCCCTTGAAGTAAATAAGGAGCTGAATACTACTCTTAGAAGCATACCAGGAAGTGTGGTAATACCGTACAACTATACAAGCGTTTTGAAGCGTGGGTAAATGTGAAGACTGTAGTTCTGATACTAGTTATAGCTTTATTAGTTACATCAAATCTCTATACTTTCATATATTTCAATGGTTTAAATGGGTACTTAAAGTTTACTTTACAGCAAATGGCTATGCGTAGAAACCAAGTTCTTGGAGAATACAATATTCTCAATAAATATGTCTACACGCTTAATGAAAGCTACATTGACATTACCGAGGCTAATGAAAGACTTAGAGAAGTTTATAGAAGTCTTCAAGAGAATCTCAGTAGCATTACATATAATTACACGCTTATGAATTACTTTGATTTTATGGGTAAGTTTACATTTGCGTACACCGATGAGATGAGAGATTTTGTGATTAACGTTACTGAGGGGTGGAATGGAACTGACGAGGATTTTCAATCGGATCTCTACAAGATATATAAAGCATGGCGAGGAATATTCAAATACGTTACACCAACTCTAGGTGAGCAACAAGTTTCACAGTCTTCTGAAAAGTTTCTATTCATCAATATTGGGGCATTTAACTATGGAAGAACATATGTTTATTCTCTTGAAGAACATAATTGGATTGCATTGGATTACCTTAGAGAGGTGCACAGCTATGAAATAAGGCCTATAGATGTGAGTGGAGCACCAAATAGTTTTCGTAATAAGCAAGGTGTGTGCTGGGATTTCGCAGTTGTACTTGTAGCACTATACTATGCATATTACGATGTTTCAGGTAAGAGCTTGCCCACAGCTTACATCTCAATTAGAATTATTAGAGGTTTTCAAGAAAGTCATGGTGTGGTCTTTGTGAAGCTTGAGGGAGATAAAGTGGCAATACTAGACTGGGATGTTGTAACCCCTGTGAAAAATGGAATGCTTGAATTTATACCTTTTGAAGAAGCCAAGAAGCTTCATGAGGAGTACTGGGGTCATAGCATATCTTACAAGGGCTTTATGAAAGGTAGACCATATGAAGCACGTCGCTTTTACTCAGATGAAGAATTTTATGAGTGGCTAGTCAATGAATTAAAGTAATAGATGATACCTAAAGAGATTTATCTTCAGATTTGAAGAAGCAACCTCTACTCAAGGTGCTCACCACTACAGCTTATAGCAATACACATACTAATTCTCAACAATGACATGCGTAGCATACTTGGCAACTGCGTATAATTCACTACAACACCTCTCAACACCCATAACCTTAGAAAACCCTTGCTTTGGAGCAAAGTTGAACAATTACAGCTGAAAGCCCCGTCCTAAAGGGCGGGAGAGGAGGCTGGAACTCAAACTTGCCTTTCTCAGCTTGCTAATCACAGACTTTGCAATAACTTCAGTAAACTGCTATGGTTTCTAGAGTTGCTCAAAATTTCATTTTTGAGTTTTATGTATGGGTAGAAGTGCTGTTATGAGGTATGCGAGTGCTGTAATCAGTGCTATCCATGTTCCAGGAAGTATCTCTGCTACACCACCACCTGTAGCTACATAGTGTAGTGCAAGGCTATACCAATAAAGAGCAACATTTAGCGCTCCCCACAGCATAAATATGCTTGCCAATACTGTCAATAACACTCTTCTAGATCTAGTTACTATGGGTGGAAACCCTATTGCCAATCCAACAATGTATGGAATTGTAAATGGAAGTAAATTAAATCCAAAGAGCATTCCTGTAGAGCCCCTAGCCCACGGCACTAGAAATACTGCTAAGCACAGAATCCACAAAATGTGTGGCAATCTAATACCCATTTTACACAC
>JAJHQM010000025.1 GCA_020833345.1 Ignisphaera sp. | reverse complement strand
GAGGACTAAAACAGCGTAGGTCACAGCTAATACCAGTGCTGTGACAACCCTTAAGCTAAGCTTTGAACTGCTATAAGCCGCTGAGGGGGACATATAGCATCACTTCTCACTACTCTGAGGGCGAGGGGTTTCCCCGAGGCAATCATCTGTGAATAGCTGTGAATATTTGTGAATATGTGTTTCTTGCCCCCGGGGTTCCCGAGCTATGTTCGGGTCTTCATTGCATCATTGCCTGGGCTATCAGGGCTCCACTTAACCCCAAAGCCCCTCATCCGCATTAAGTGTGTGTATTTGAGCTCCAAAAATCATCATCAACAGCTAAACATGTGAGAGGAGTTAATAAATCTAAGAGGTATTCACAACTATTCACGGATATTCACAGCTAATGTATACCCAGTTGCGGCTTTTCAGTCATGAACAAATTGTTTTAGTTCTTGATATGAGTTAAATAGCTACATAAGGTCTCAGCATTCGTACAACTTTATCAACAACATTTTTAACATTTTCACTAGGCTTTACACTTTCTAAGCTGGGTCTAGTGTACTCGGGTTTTGAAAATCCTTTGAGTACTGCTGGCAACCCATTTCTTAGTCCAATGCTGTACCCTCCTTCAAGTACTGCTACTACTCCAACTCCAAGAGCTTTTGATATGTCGTACAGGGTTTTGCCGAAGAACTCGTAGAATTTCTCTGTTAACCTCATATACGCTAGGCCGTCACCAGCATAAGCATCAAACCCCGCTGAAACGGCTATGAGTCTAGGCTTTATTGCGTATATTAGTGGCTCTACGAGCTTTAGGAAAATGTAGATGTAGTCTTCGTCTCCTGCCCCCGGAAGCAAGGGGATGTTTACCTTGGTTCCCTCAGCACCCTTCCCACCAATATCATCTACACTACCTGTGCCAGGGTATATTCCCCACTCGTGCAAGTCAATGTGAATGACATTGGGGTTGCTCCAGAAGATCTCCTGCGTACCGTTTCCGTGGTGAACATCAACATCTATTATTAGAATGGGCTTAAAGCCCTTGAGCCTGGCATAGGCAGCTCCAGCAGCTATGTTATTGAATATGCAGAAGCCTAGTGTAGGGGCACCCATAGCACTGCCACTTGCACCAGCGTGATGCCCTGGAGGCCTTGGCAATACAAAAAACAATTCACTTGGTTTCTCCAGTGCGTGTTCAGTAGCTATTGCAGTAAGCTCTACAGCTTTCAAAGCGGCTCTACATGTATTTTTACAAACATATGTATCTCCATCGAGATAGCCCTCAAACCCCTGTTCACACAGCCTGAGAATATACTCAACATAGCTATTATCATGTATTTTCGAAAGCAGCTCACGTACAGCAACCTTAGGCTCAGCCTCTCTAACCTCAATAATGTTCTTCTCAAAGCCATTCTCACGAAGTGCGGTAAGTACTATGTCAAGTCTCGACGGGTTTTCAGGATGATAACCACCTCTAGGTGGGGCGTGTAGGTAGAAGTCTTTGCTATAGTATATCGTGATCATATTCTTCACAGTAAACCCTCTGACACTGTAATAATAAAAAGTTTTATTGGTATGAACAGCACGGAGTTTTCAACGCTATTTCGTGCCCGTTGTCATGGTGCTGCTAGGGGTTTAGCAAGGCTCTATTGTTGATGGGGGTTTAGATGTTATTGCGTATGTGACTAGTGTCACCTCTGGTATTTCCCTAGTTATTCTACTAGCGATTTTCTCCAGTACATCGTGTGGTATTTTGCTCCAGTCTGCTGTCATACCATCTTCACTTTCAACAATTCTTACCGTTACAACGTACCCCACAGCCCTCTTATCACCCTTAACACCAACCCACTTATCATCACCAACTGTGGCAAAGGCTTGCCAAACACTTCTGTAAAGCCCTGCCTTGGCGAGCTCCTCTTCAACTATTCTAGACGCTCTCCTCGCAATCCTCAGCTTCTCCTCTGTCACCTCCCCTATGATCCTGACTGCCAGGCCCGGCCCTGGAAACGGGTGTCTATACGCCCAGTCCTCTGGAACCCCCAGGGCAACAGCAATTCTCCTAACCTCATCTTTGTACAGGTACTTCAGCGGCTCTACAACCTTAAGCCCAAGCCACTGTGGCAAACCTGCCACATTGTGATGGCTCTTAATCCTGTCTGCTCCAGTTGCAAAGCCGCTTTCAATTACATCTGGGTATGTGGTTCCCTGGGCAAGCCACTTAATACTCTTATCACTTTCAGCAATATCCTTAAATATTTTGGCAAAGAGCTCTCCTATAATTCTCCGCTTCTCCTCACAATCCCTCACACCTCTTAGCGCTTCAAGAAACTTTCCTGAGGCGTCTATGTATATTGGGTTTAGGCCCAGGCTTTTCAGCATGTCTAGCACAGCCTCAGCTTCACCCTCCCTGAGCAGCCCATGGTTTACAAATACAGTCACAAGTCCATTCCCAACAGCCTTCTTGAGAAGAAGAGCTGTAGTTGTTGAGTCTACACCACCGCTAACAGCACACAACACCTTCTCCCCAGGCGGTATAGTTTTCCTAAGCCCCTCTACAATCATATCTATTACGCTTCCCAGCACCCAGTTTTGCTGAGCCTTTGCAATGCCAATTACAAAGTTTTCTAAAAGCCTCTTACCCTTGGGAGTGTGCACAACCTCTGGATGAAATTGAACACCATATGCAGGCCTATCTATAAGCTTAAACGCAGCTATGTACCCAGTTTCCACAGACCTTGCCAATACAACAGCTCTGTCCTTAGGAAGCTCGGCAACGTAATCACCATGGCTCATCCAGACAAACTCCCTGCTATTCCACCCATTGAAAATAGGGTCTCTTTCCACAATCTCTATCTCCGTCTTACCGTACTCACCAAGCCCCCTCTCAACCCTGCCTCCTATCATAGATGCTATGAGCTGGTGCCCATAGCAAATACCTAGCACAGGTATGCCTAGCTCAAGAACCCAGCTCCCCACCTTTGGAGCGTTCTCAGCATAAATACTGCTAGGCCCTCCGGAAAGTATTACTGCTCTTGGCCTTAGCTCTTCAACAAGCTGTTGAGAGGCCTCCGCATAGTTAACAATTTCGCTGTAGACACTCAGCTCCCTAACTCTCCTAGCTATGAGGTGTGTATACTGCCCACCAAAATTAATTACGAGAACTCTATCAAAACTCCTTGAGCTACTCATAGGCGGGGCCCTCAAGTAATGTCTTCTCTATAAGCAGTTTAATGACCTGAGGCACGCAGAAAAGTGTAAAGCACTATTATATAAGCATTTTAGATCTCCTTAACCACTTCACAAAGCTTAGGTGCTGTGTAAGTGGATATAGTGGTTTTGATTAAGCCTACGCCAGATATAACTAAGGTTAAATTTGATGTTGAGAAAGGCGTTGTTGATAGAAGCTCTGCTACACTGGAAATAAATCCATTTGATCTTTATGCAATTGAAGTTGCTAAGAGGATTAAAAGGCTTTTTGGAGGAACAATAACATCAATATCAATGGCACCTCCACACGCTGAGCCTGCTCTAAGGGATGCCATTGCTAGGGGTGTGGATAGGGCTATTCTGCTTAGCGATAAGAGGTTTGCAGGAGCAGACACTCTAGCAACTTCATATACCCTAGCGGCTGCTATAAGAAAGCTGGGGCACTTTGACATTATTTTGTGTGGTGAAAAGAGTGTTGATGGCGATACTGCGCATGTGGGTCCTGAGGTTGCTGAGTTTCTAGGAATTCCACACATATCTTTCGTAACCAGGATTACCAGCATCTCTAGGGACACTATTGTTGTTGAGGCTGACTTTGGCGATGCTTATTATGAAGTTGAATTGAGGCTTCCAGCCCTAGTAGCTCTTTCAAGACCTGTTATATTTAAAGAGGAATTTGTAGAGCCTTCAATGCCTAGGGTAAGTGATGTTCTAAGGGCTAAGAGGGCTAGAGTAGAGGTTTGGAATGCTGATGCCCTTAGCGATGTCGCTAATGCAAGTAGATTTGGCTTAGCAGGTTCTCCAACAAGAGTTGTAAAAGCGTATTACGCACTTGAAAAGGGTAGAAATGCCAGAGTTGTTAGAGGTGATGAAGGTGTTGCGGCAATATTGAATGCTTTAAGGGAACTGGGTGTAGTATTGTGAACTGGCAGGGCATTCTTGTTTATGCTGAAAACTACAGTGGGAGTATTAACAGAGCTTCTTTTGAGCTTTTGGGAAAGGCGAGAGAGTTAATACCTAAAGTTGGTGGAGATGTCTATGCCACTGTGGTGACAAATAAAGAGAGTGTTGAAAGGCATTCAAAAGAGCTAGTAGCCTTTGGTGCTGACAAGGTTATTGTATACACAGTTGAAGAAATGCTGTTGCCTAATCCAGTTGTACATAGAGTTGCTTTAATTAATGCTATAAGCTATGCAAAGCCTAGGCTAGTCCTAGTCCCTGCAACACCGTGGGGTAGGAGTATAGCGCCTCGCGTTGCAGCAGCAATTGGCACAGGCATTACAGCAGATTGCCTGGATGTGTACATCGATGAGAATGGAGATGTAGTGCAGGTGAGGCCTGCGTTTACAGGAAACATAATTGCCCACATAAAGACGCTGACAAATCCTGTAATGGCTACTGTAAGACCCGGGGTGTTCCCTTTGCCGCAGCCGAGATACGATAGAAAGGGCGAGGTCATAGTTAGAGATGTTAGTGTTCCCAATGCTGACAGTGTGAAGGTTTTGGGGGTTTCTAAGAAGAAAGCTGTAAAGCTTTCCGAAGCTGAGGTCATAGTTGCTATAGGTAGGGGTGTTAAAAGCAAGGAAGATGTAAAGCTATTTGAAGAACTTGCAAAAGCACTTAAAGCTCAGCTGGCTTGCAGTAGGCCTCTGGTTGATATGGGTTGGATGGAGAGGGATAGGCAGGTAGGGTTTAGCGGCAGTATAGTTAAGCCAAAGCTATACATAGCCCTAGGGATTTCTGGTGCACCACAGCACATAGCTGGAATGAAGGATTCGAAGTACATTATTGCAGTAAACATTGACCAAAGCGCGCCTATTGTAAAGTACAGCGACCTTGTTGTCATTGGCGATATCTATGATATTGCAAAAAAGTTATTACATGCTTTGAAAAGCTCTCAATTTTGAGAGGCGATGTGATTGAGTGCCTTGCCCCAGCACATTATTAGTGATTTAAAGGCTGTTGTAGGGGATCAGTGGGTTGTTGTAGAGAAGAGAGCTATAGAGAGGTACCTATACGATGAAACAGCCTATGGTGTTAGACCCCAGCCTGCTGCAGAGGTTGTGGTTGTGAAGCCGGGTAGCACGGAGGAGGTTGCTGAGGTTCTTAAGGTGGCAAATAAGCATAAAGTGCCTGTGTATGTCAGGGGCGGTGGAACTGGATTAGTTGGAGGAGCTATACCAACGAAGCCAGGTATTGTAGTGACTTTAGAGAGAATGGATAGAGTAGTTATAGATTCTGAAAACATGGTTGCTGAAGCTGAAGCTGGGGCTACGCTGGGAAAGCTCATTGAAGAAGCTGAAAAGCACAACTTGATGTTCCCTGCTCACCCAGGTGATGAGGGTGCATCTATAGGTGGTTTAATAGCGTGTAATGCTGGTGGTTCTAGAGCTGTTAAAACAGGTGTTATGAGGAACTATGTCCTAGGCTTAGAGGTTGTGCTTCCTACTGGTGAGGTTTTGAAGCTTGGTGCAAAAACTATAAAGAATAACTTTGGCTATAACCTAGCGCACCTCCTCATAGGTAGTGAAGGTATACTAGGTGTTATAACGAGGGCTTACCTAAGGCTTTACCCAAAGTGGAGTTATGCAGCTACAGTTGTAATACCTTTTGATAGTAGGGTAAATGCGTTTAGAGTTGCTAAAAAGCTTCTATTCTCAGGCTTCATACCCCTAGCCTTAGAGTATTTTGACAGGAGAGTTATAGAGAACTCTGCAAAGTACCTTGGGCTTCAGTGGCCAATTAAAGAAGGTGAGTACTTCCTAATGGTGATGCTGGCAGAGCCTTTAGAAGACGTGCTGTTTCTAGAGCTAGAGTACATAGATAGGGTGGCTAGGGAGGAGGGATCTCTAGAACCCTTCGCCACGCAGAGAGAAGATGAGCAGAAAACACTGCTTAAAATTAGAAGCGAGATATTCTCCTCATTAAAAAGTGAGACATTTGATATTCTCGACACAACTGTGCCTCTAGGCAATGTGGATAGATTTATTGAGAAGATTATAGACATTGAGAGGAGGTATGGTATATGGCTACCCGTATACGGCCATGTTGGCGATGGAAATGTGCATGTACATGTACTGAACTACCAGGGCTTTAGCAAAGACCAGCTTGAGAAAATTGCTGAAGATGTTTATGACGCCGCGCTAATGCTTGGAGGAGTGATAACGGGGGAGCACGGCATTGGCTATGCGAGGAAAAAGTATGTGAAAAAGCTCCTGGGGAGTGCTTGGGTAGAGACTATGAGGAAGCTGAAGGCGGCTTTAGATCCGAACAACATACTCAATCCTGATAAGGTGATACCTGAAGAGTGAAGTGTTTATGGAGGTGCTTTTCCCATATGGTAAAAGCCATGTGAAACTAAGCCTACCTGAAAAAACTGCTGTACTCTATTCAGCACTCCCCAAGGGGCTTAGTTATGAAGAGGCAAAGGGCTTGGTTAGAGAAAGCATTAGAAAACCAGTTAATTCCAAGCCCCTGCGCGACTTGGCTTTAAGAGTGCAGGGAGCGGTAATACTAATTACGGATAAGACTAGGGCAACACCAAATAAGCTACTTCTCGAAGTTCTATTAGATGAGCTTAGAGCTGCTGGCGTAGAGAAAAGCTCTATTGAAATTGTTGTTGCTACTGGTTTACACAAACCGCATACAAGGAGTGAGATTGAGGAGCTTGTTGGAAGGAGCATAGCTGAAGAATACACTGTGTACAGCCATAACTCTGATGACAGCGAGTCTGTGGTTTACATGGGGAGAACTTCTTATGGAACAGAGGTTTTTGTTAATAAGGCTGTTACTAGTGCTGATCTTGTTATAGGTGTTGGGCTTATAGAACCTCACTTTTTTGCTGGGTATAGTGGTGGAAGGAAGCTTATTTTACCCGGTGTTTCAGCTACTAAAACTGTTTATCAAAATCACAGCTACAAAATGCTTTCACATCCAAAAGCAGACTACGGATTTCTTGAGGGAAACCCTGTGCATGAGGATATGGTTGAAGCTTCCAAGCTTGTTAAGAGCTACAGGTTTATTGTTCACGTGCTTTTGGATAAGGAGAAAAGAGTGTTTAGCGTTGCTTCTGGAGACCCCTACAAGGCACATGAGCATGGTGTTAGAGAGCTAGATAAGTATGTAAAGGTAGAAGCACCATTTGAAGCAGATCTTACAATAGTTACTAACGGTGGCTATCCACTCGATAGAGACTTGTACCAAGCTGTAAAAGGAATGGTCACAGCATCAAGAGTTACTAAAAGAGGAGGCTACATAGTTATGCTTTCAGAATGTGTAGACGGGGTTGGCCACGAGCATTTCAGAGAACTTGCATCAGTAAGTAGAAAACCTGAAGAAATATTGAATTACATAAAGAAGTACGAACCTTTAAGAGACCAGTGGGAGGTACAGAAATTAGCACAGGTATTGCTAAAGAATAGAGTTGTTGTAGTTACAAGGAATATTAAGCACAGCGTCTTAGAGGAAATGAACCTAATACCCGCATCAACAGCTGAAGAGGCTTTAGAAATAGCCTGTAAGAACACTCCATGTGAGCACATTATAGCAATACCTGAAGGACCATACATAATCCCTGTAGCGCCATAGAGAGGGCGCTTCATTGAAACTCTTTAAAATACGAGAAGACATGTACTCTACCAAAACCTTTAACTCAGGCTAGTGATTTCACATGCTTTACACACTCGTAGGCTTATTTAAAGGCGAGAGGTTTTCTTATGGAAGAGCCCTGATTTTGCCAAGGCACACGCCAAGCATAATCTCTTCAAGAATAAGCTATGAGCTTAACTGTAGAGAAAAACTCGAAAAATTATTTGCAGTAGAGGTTCTAGGCATAGGGAGAGTCCTGATAGACTCTCTATGCGCTATTGACAAGGCCATTGTTGAAGGAGGAATTATTGAGAAAGTTACAGTATTCTACATAGTTAATGAACATCTGCTTAAAAAACTCAAGTGCGACATGATTATAGGGCTTGACGTAATTAGCTGGTGGGGCCTTGTAATAGATACAGCAAGTGGAAGAGTGTATAGTGTTATAGCAAAGCGCAGCACCATGTAGCAAACCTCCATAAGTGTTGTTAGTACTCTTCACACTCCCACGCAATGTCCTTTCACTAATACTACTTCAAGTTGTGTGAGATGTTTACAGTATGCTGCTCCTTGAAGAAATCTTGCTCTCTAGGGTGAAGAGGATTTAATCAGAAGGGTAACTCTTTATCACCTTTCAACTGAAACCGGGTTTTCATCACCAATTAGTTTTCGCTTTAGTAACGCTTTTAATGTTATCTGTGGCTAAGACTACAACTGTATATCTATAGTTTAAGTAGTGGGTGTGTTTGTTTTGGAGGAAGAGATGCCGAGTGTTGTAAGTGATGAGTTTTTGTGTAGAGGTAGGAGGGTTTCGCTGTTCAGAAGGGTTGTGGCGTATAGGGGCAGGGTGTTGGAGAAGGATTTAGTGAGGTTTGGGAGGGCTATTGTTATAGTGCCTGTTCTTGATGATGGTAGAATTGTTTTTGTGAAGCAGTGGAGGGCTGCTGTAAATGCTTGGCTTTTAGAGCTTCCTGCTGGAAGAGTTGAGCCTGATGAGGATTTGAAGGAGGCTGCCCAGAGGGAGCTTAGGGAGGAGACGGGTTATGTGGCAGAAGAGCTTACACAAATTGCAACTGTCTATGTATCTCCTGGCTATAGTGATGAGGTGCAGACAATTTTTGTTGCTAAGAAGCTAAGGTATGTAGGGGCTTCTCCAGAAGCTGGGGAAATACTTCGCACTGTGTATATGAAGCCAGAGGAATTTCTTGCAAATATAGGAACAGGTGTTGCTGATTTAAAGTCTCTCGCCGCTATTCTTCTATACCTGAAGCTCTCATCAATGCAGCAGCATTAACCTTATTACCCTTTGAAAAGTAGCCAGCAGTTTGGTGTAAGGAATTTGCTTAGTGTTGTGGGGCTTGCAATAATTTTATTTATTTTAGCATTTGTAGTTATATTCATAGGCATGCTACTCATAATCCTGGGCACACTTAGGGAGAGCTTTAAGAAGCGTAGAGAAGGTGAGGAGAGGGTTAGAGGCGGTGCTGTAATAGTTGTTGGTCCACTACCCATTGTCATAGGCACTGATAGAGAGAGTGCAAAGATTTTAATGATATTGGCAATAGCCTTAACAGTAGTTGCAGTACTGGTCTTTATACTACTCAACTGGGGAGGAGCTCTACAATTTACTAGCAGAGTACCTGCAAGGTAAACACATATAAATCTCTAGGCTAAAGCAGTAAGTGGTGAGAGTATGAGGATTTTTCACATAGGGTTTATATTAATTGTCATAGGCTTTATAATGGCCTTTGCGGCTGCACTACTACTAGTGCTTTTGCCACTGGTTCAGCAACTACCTGAGGGTGTTAGTGGTATTGGTGGAGCGGGGTGCATAATACTCTTCTTCATACCCATATGCTTTGGCTTTGGACCCCAGGCTTTTGTATGGCCTTTAATCATAGCAACACTAGTGCTAGCAGTAGCTGCCATGGTCATAGGGTATGCGATTTACAGATACAGCATTAGAATTGCTAAAGAGTTTAGAAAGGAGTATGGATAGAAGTTGTGATGCACGGTAGTTGTTGTTGATAGCGTGTGTGCTTGCTGGGGGAAGCTCTACTAGAATTGGCTTTGGAATTGACAAGTGCTTTTACAGCATGTTTTCCAAACCTCTCGCTGTTTACCTTGTAGAGAAGCTCAGGGGCTTTAGGCTGTTTGAAGATGTATATGTTTTTGCCTCTCATAGAAACGCTCAGTGGGCTTGGGACCTGGGGCTAGTCGCACTTGTTGATAGAATTGAGAAGGGTCCCTTGCCAGCGGTTCTTCAACTGCTTAAAATGTTTAAAGAGGTTTTTGTAATAGCGTGTGACATGCCCTTCATTACCAGGGGTAACGTTGAGAAGCTCCTCTCAAAATGTGGTGGCGATGTGGTTGCTTGTATTCCTCAGTGGAGCTCTACAAAATACCTTGAACCTCTCTATGCTGTGTATAGAAGAGGTATTGCGGATGTATTTGAAAAGTGCTTTGCATTAGGAGAGCTGAGCATAGCTAAATGCATAGCTGGCTTAAATAGTGTAAAGCTTGTAGATATTGAAAACACTTTTAGCGAGCCTCATAAAGAGTTTTTCAATGTAAACACCCTTGCAGAGCTAAAGCTTGTGCGGTGCTCTCCATGAACAGCGAGGTTGCTGTAGCCAGAAGAAGGGCTTGTGAAGAGGCTTTGAAAAGGGTTTTAGAGCTAAGCCCTCATATAGTGGGTATTGGCACGGGCTCCACAATAGACATGTTTATAGAGGTAGTAGCTGAGAGAAAAAGCGATTTTAAGAGCAAAACCTTTACATGTGCCTCTCTTTACACTTGCTATAGGCTTTCTGAAAAAGGATTCAATGTCCTACACCTAGGCTCTGCAACATCTATAGATGTCTACGTTGATGGGGCTGACGAGGTGGATCCAGAGCTCAACATGATTAAGGGTGGCGGAGCTGCATCAACACTTGAGAAAGTGCTTGCCTACGGCTCTAGGTACAGGGTATACGTTGTCGACTTTACAAAGCTTGTAAAAAGGCTTGGTGAAAAGCATGCCATACCAGTAGAAGTGCTGCCAGAAGCCCTTGGAATAGTGTTAGAGAGGCTCAGGAGGCTGGGGCTAAACCCATCTGTAAGAACCTTGGCGGCAGGTAAGTACGGCTTTGTAATAGCTGATACAAGAGGTGTTATAGTTGATGTGAGGCCCCCTGGTGAGTGGAGCCCGAGGGAGTTGGAGAAGCTCTTGAAAAGCATTCCAGGAATTGTAGAAACAGGGCTCTTCATAGACCTTGCAGACGAGGTTTTTGTGGGGTACCCAGATAGAGTAGAGGTGCTGAAGAGGTTTAGAGGGAAGAGCCCCTAGCCCTAAGTACCTGTGCATACAGCTGAAACAGGTTTTGTCTTTAGCTGCTCCCTGACCATCAATATGAATGTGAGGGCCCCTATGAAGTAGTCCACCTCCTCCTTAGTGTTGTATATGTAGAAGCTTGCCCTCACACTACCAAACCTCCTCAGCCTCTCATCAACACTCTGCGGAATTTCAGCTGGTGGTGAATCCTCATGGCTTATTCTCAAAGCGTAGTGTAGTGGATGTGCGCAGTGCATGCCAGACCTTACGGCAATACCTAAGTAGTCTAGGGCTTGGGCAACTATGTGAAAGTGTAGCCCCCTTATATTAAATGCTACTACACCTGTCTTATCCTCAGGGTTTCTAGGGCCATAGTATCTCACTTCACTTCCAAGCTCCTCTACAAGCCTCTTTAGAGTGTATCTAACAAGCTCAACCTCATGCTGCCTAACATTCTCCATACCTATCTTCATGAGGTATTCAGCAGCTTTTGCAAGCCCTATACCAGCCTCTATATTAGGTGTGCCTGCCTCAAATCTCCAGGGAGGCTCAAGCCAAGTAACGTCATCTAGCGTGACATCTCTTATAGTATCTCCGCCGACCTTAAATGGCCTTAGCTCTTGCAAAACATCCTTTCTTCCCCACAGAACACCGCTACCTGTAGGCCCTAGCATCTTATGCCCGCTGAAGGCGAGGAAGTCTACACCTAGCTCCCTGACGTTTGTCGGCACGTGGGGAACGCTTTGCGCACCGTCAGCAACCACCAGAGCCCCTACCTCCCTAGCCCTCTTCACAATCACCTTAACATCATTTATCGTCCCCAGCACATTGCTTGCAATTGGAAAAGCAACAACCCTTGTCTTCTCAGTTATAACCTCATTGAGCTGGTCGTAGTCCAAGTACCCCTCCTGTGTGACCCCTACGTACCTAACCCTAGCCCTCTTAATCTCCGCTATGCGCCTCCATGGAAGCATTGAGCTGTGGTGATCCATAACAGTAACAACAATTTCGTCTCCCTCTCTTATGTTGTACAAGCCCCACGCATATGCAACAAGATTAAGCCCTTCTGTTGTATTGCTAACAAATACAACCTCATCCCAGGAATACGCATTTATAAACTTGGCCAATGTCTCGTGAGCTTCTTCATACATCTGACTAGCCTCCTGACTAAGGGTGTGAAACCCTCTATGAACATTTGCATAGTGCTTCTTATAGAAATCAGCAATAGCCTCAATTACCTGTACAGGCTTTAGTGTTGAAGCGGCGTTGTCAAAATACACAAGCCTTCTACCATGAATCTCTCTACTAAGTATTGGAAAGTCCCTCCTAATAGCCTCTACATCAAGCAAAAAGCCTCACCCAAGGCTACTGACTTTTTTCTTGCTCCCCACCTTTTAACCTTATGCACCATAAGCTCGCCTTCAAAACGACAGTAAGTAATGAAAATAGTGGGAAGTGAAAGAGATTGCAACACTGAGATACATCTTAAATTAAACTTCGTTAGGTAAAAAGTGCTAAAAATCTGTTAATGGATTGCGCTTTGCATCAGCCTTTTGCTTCTTCTCTAGTAAATCCTTTGAGTAGTGCTGTAAAGGATGTTACGAGTTCTAGTGGTATTACAATTTTTGTTGCAGGGCTTTTTGCAATTTCTCTTAGCATCTCTAGGTACTGGAGGTAGAGAGCGTTTGAGCCTAGTTTCATCGCTGCTTCGTTTACTAGCTCCAGGGCTTTTGCCTTACCCTCTGCAACTAGAATTTCATACTGCTTCTCACCCTCGCCCTTCTTTATCATTGCCTCCCTCTGCCCCTCAGCCTCAAGTATAGCAGAGCTCTTCTTACCCTCTGCTTCTAAAATCATAGCTCTCTTATTTCTCTCTGCAGCCATTTGCTTTATCATTGCCTCCTGAACATCTTTTGGAGGCTTAATCTCCTTTATCTCTACAGAGGTTACCTTTATTCCCCACCTATCCGTAACCTCATCAAGCTTTGCCCTTAGAGTAGCGTTTATATACTCTCTCCTAGCCAGCACATCGTCTAACTGCATATCGCCTATTACAGCCCTTAGGGTAGTTACAGCAATACCTGTAGCAGCTGTGACATAGTTTTGCACAGCTGTAACAGCTTTCATAGGGTCGAATATCTTCATGTATATAAGCAGGTCTACGTCAACAGGCGCGTTATCCTTAGTTATGCATGTTTGCGGCGGTATGTCTAATACGAACTCCCTCAGATCAACTTCAACACCCCTATCGATTATAGGGACTAGGAATGTTAAGCCAGGGCCCCTAATCCCAATGAGCCTTCCCAATCTAAATAGTACTAATCTTCTGTACTCTGGTACAACCTTTACATGAGTAAGCACTATAGCGAGTACAATTATTGCAAAAAGTATTGCTAGTATTAGGGAAGCTATGTCCACGCATACCCCCAGTATCAATGCTATTGCAAAGCTTTATAAACCTTAATTCCTGTTGGTTAACGTGAGAGGGCTGTTTAACGTGTACACTCATAGAAAGCTAAGGGCTTTGCTAATACTCATCCTACTCCTAGTCGCGTGCACAGCTATTTTCATACTCTTTACGTCTTCTGTTAGTAGTGAGAGTGGTAATAGTGTTTGTGTTGTGCACTTAGACATGGCTATAGATGAGGGTGCTGTTACGTTTGTTAAGAGGGCTTTTGATGTGTGTAAAGGTTATGGCCTTGTTGTACTAGCTATTTCAAGCAATGGTGGGTATCTTTCTTCAGCACAGAAAATAGTGAATGTGGTTTCTCAAGCAGATGTGCCTTGCATCTCGTGGGTTCCCCCAGGCTCTCAGGCGTACTCAGCTGCAACAATAGTTGCCTTCTCTTGCAAGGCTTTGTACATGGGCTCTGGCTCTGCTATTGGAGCTGTAAAGCCTTATCCCTATGATGAGAAGACTGCTGAAGCTGTGAGGTCTTTGCTTTCCTCCCTCATGGTTAGAATGTGTGGAGATAGGGAGGAGATTAGGCAGCTTGCTTCAGATATGGTTGTAAATGCCAGGGCTATAGATGATTCAG
>JAJHQM010000003.1 GCA_020833345.1 Ignisphaera sp. | reverse complement strand
TTATGCTATAAAAGTTGTTCCCTGGGTTTTAGGATACGAATTAATAGGAAACAGTTTTAGTATTATAGTAGATTCTACTGCTATAGGGGCATTTGAGGGACAGGGTCTCTATGTTACAGCTGATAAAGTTAATCAATCAATTTACAGCTTAGCGTACGCAG
Organism: Ignisphaera sp.; assembly: GCA_020833345.1. Taxonomy (GTDB): domain Archaea; phylum Thermoproteota; class Thermoprotei_A; order Sulfolobales; family Ignisphaeraceae; genus Ignisphaera. Next base: position 59,220 of record JAJHQM010000003.1, on the reverse strand, counting down.
GAACATCGCAGGGTTATGTTCTGTCAAAAGATAGTAATCTAGAAGTCTATAGGATGGTGTTTATAGCACTACTCAAGTTGAATGATGAAACGCATAGAAGTTTATGTAGCCTGTAACTCGCCTCACGCACTACTCTTCCTCCTCTTCACCTTCCTCCTCTTCTATCTCAACTTCTGTGTACAGCTTTCTAGTTTCAATTGCTTTTGTATGGGTCTTCATATGGTAAACTATGTCTTCAGGAGAGAAGAAATACGGCACGTTCTCAGGTATAACAGTTGTAGGCTCTGTTGTGCTAGGGCATACCTTAGACACATTTACGCAAAGGGGGCATAACATTAGTCCCGTCGAAGCATCATAACAAGTTTCTATTTCAATACCTTCTGCTACAGCAATCTTCTTTCTAATCCATTTAGGCTCCCAGCTATAACTCATGATTTTCACTTTCTGATTTTTTTGGTGCGGGGGGTGGGATTTGAACCCACGCAGGCCTACGCCATCGGGTCCTCAGCCCGACCCCTTTGACCTGGCTCGGGCACCCCCGCGCAGTTTACAAAATAGGATTTTGTGAGAAGCATTAAAAGTGTTTTTATGGTGAGTAGTATAAGCTTTTAATTGACTATGTTAGTAAAGCTTTTACTACGCTATCGCTTTCTTTAATGTTTTTTACAGATATTACAAAAACTATTGGTCTGCCAGTTGGTGGAGTTTCACTGCATTTAACCTTTCCGTAGTCATCAACATATGCAAACTTACATTTACTTACAGGTGGAGGTGAAGAGATTATAAAAACCTGCTCATCTCCAGCGCTTATTATGGTAAAACATGTCTTATCTGTACACATAAGCGATGAAGTCATGCTGACAGGAGTCATTCGAGAGTGCAACATCAAGACCATGTCTTCAAATGTCTCAAGCTCTATTGATGACACCTTCACCAAAATTATATCACCTCATAAAAATACATTATTTAGGGTTTATAAAACCTTGTGCACAGCATCGCTTTATGATGGTGCCAATAACTAGTCCTTTTACTTTTTCGGAGGCGGTTACAGTCTCAAGGAAATTAAAGCTGTGAAAATGCCTTACTATCACTTAATTAAGGCTTTGCCACAATGGTAATTAAATGTACCTCTCATGAATATGGACTAAAGACCCCAGAACCACTCTGTCACTAATGGCTTCCTGGATTTTTACTGTAACTCTATGTCCAATTAAATTACTAGAACCTCGTAAGAGTATTACTGGACCATGTTTTTGCGGATAGGCTATTAAAAAGCCTCTTTTTGTTGGATGTCTTTGTGCTATAATTGCCTTTACTACCATGCCTCGCAATTTATCTTTCTGTTTTTTATTGAATTCACTGACCTTTACATATAGCTCTCTTTTAGAAGCATTTTGCATAGCTGTGTCAGGTCTAGTAAAATTCTCGAAAGTAGAGTATGGTATAGGTCTGAATCTGTACAATACAATTCTTTCTACACCAACGCTTTCCAAAACATCAATACATTTAATGGTTTTCCTAATATCGTCTTCGCTTTCTATGGGTAAGCCATGCATTAAGTAAACATATGGTCTAAGTCCATGATCACTAAGTTTCTTAATTGCATTAATAGTGCTACTGCATGTTGCTGGTCTTCCAATTTTTTCTAGTAGCTCATCACTACAACTCTCTAGGCCTATGTATATCGGTGTGTCCTTTAAATACCTTCCTAAAACATCCGCTACCTCATCGTTAACAAGGCATGGCTTTACGTTTTCTATCATTATAACGGTTTTTTCCATTGCTATAGCGCGAATTCTTGTCAATTTATTTAACAACTCCTCAATCATTTCAATATTTGGTGGCGGCCTGCAAGGCTCAGTTAGGGGATTTTCAACAAGATGATCTCTTCCAAAGTCAAGAAAGTCTGGCGCACTTAAAACAATTCTACTAACTCCAATTTTTGTAAGTCTTTCCACCTCTTCAAGTATTGTATACAAATTGCGAGAGCGTGCAGGTCCGTGAACTGTAGGTACACTACAATAACCACAGCCAGGGAGTATGCCTATAGGACACGGGGCTTTGAGACTTAAAGGGTCAACGTAACATAGATTACAATTGGTACATACTTTACCATTACTTGCTTGTTTAGCTCTTTTAAAGTTACTACATCCCCTAACCACCTCGACATATACTCTTGAAGCCCAGAAAAGCGGGTATGTTTTCAGATCCTCTATAACAGGTATTATATTGAGCATCTCCTTGGGAGCCCAAATACCTAGACCTCCATCTAATAATTCACCGTTTTGCGTTTTAATAACTAGACCTCTGATTGTACTCTTCTCTTTCAAAAATACTTCATAAGATTCGCTTAACTTTGTGTAACTAGAAAAAATATGCTTAAATGTGACTTCAACTTCGCCTTTGAATGCCATTGAAAAACGCAATGATTGTAAAATCGCTTGACTAAGTGCACCACTACCACCTAAAATCACTATTCCTCCATTATTAATCTTATTCCATAGGTTAATCAATTTCTTAACTGCAGGCACATCACTTATCATAAATGATATTGCAAGAATATCGTAGCTTTCCATAATTTTTGGATCTTCTATAACGTTTTCATAGGCGTATAATCTTGCAGCAATGTTATAGTTCCTAAGTAGAGATGTTACAAGCCTTGGACCCACACCTATAACATCTATTGTTGAAACTCTCCTTCCTATTCCGCGCGCATTAGCGTCTACAACTAAGACTTTTTCCATTTATTCATCATCCAGAACTTAGTAGCATCTTTGCATATTTTAACAATACGGCGGTGGCTTCAGCAATAGGATTTGGGGAGAATAGGTTACTCATCTCGCTGATTCTTGCTCCAATACCTAACGACAAATCGTCTTTACTAATTGTTGTTTCACCAGCTTGTATAATTATAGCCATGGAATTAGCGTAAAGTCCTTTTATAACTTCAGTAAAGTCTTGAATATCTTTTCTATTTTGGAGAATGAAAATGAGCACGTCTATACTCAATATTTCTTTTAATTCTCTTAAGCTAGCTAATACTGAGAATGGTTTGCCACATTTATATGCGAGCTTAAAAACCTCTGGAATTCCACTTTGTGCAGCAAGACCTGTAGGTTTGATCACGATAAAGCTATCAACAAATTCAAACGAATACGCTGTTTTTGCTAAATCTATTAACCTCTGAGGACTTGAAGGTGCGAAGGCTACTAAATGAATTTTTGGTTTCACTTAATCACACCTGCGGTATAATGTTTAAAAAAGCATGTCAATTAAAAACCTTGCTATAGCATGCGAAAGTGGCGGTGGCACAGATTCTCCAACTTGATTGAATTGCTGGTCCTTACCTCCGTAAAATACATGATCATCTGGATATCCCATAAGTCGCGCCTGTTCACGTACAGTCAGCAGTCTATTCTCAAATGGGTGTATGAATCTTGAGGAGCCTAAGACTGGAGGGGCAATTTTATGAGGATTCAGCTTGATGAGTGTCGGTATAGCTTTTGAAGCACCACGATAGTAGTAGAGGGCCTTACCCGGCTTAATCTTAGTAATTTTCTTTAGTTTTTTATCAGAAAGAGGTACATATTCATGGTTTGGAATAGTTGAAGCATATGGAGAGGGTAGATCAGCTAGGGCCTCAGCTACTGTTATAACCTTCTTTACAGTTTTTGGATTTATTAACACATTTGATACGAACACTCTTCTTCTTCTACTCGGTGTACCATACTTTTCAGCGTTAAGAACATTAAAGTATATCTTATTGTAACCAACGTATTTGAATTCTTCAGCTAAGCTAGTTCTAATTTCTTCTTCTAATATTGCTGGCACATTTTCCATAACAAATACCTTAGGCTTCAGCTCACCTACAATTCTTATGAACTCTAATGTTAGTTTACCCAAGGGATCCTTATATAACCTGTCTAATGGGCTAATCTCTCTATTTGGATTTGCACCAGTAAAGGGCTCGCAGGGTGGGCTTCCAATAACAATGTCATATCTCTTGTGCACTAGGTACTTTATATCAGTACCATCAACATCTTGAATATTCTCCACAATAACAGTAGCCCTTGGAAAATTCGCCTTAAAAGACTTTCCACAAGCAGCGTCGTTATCTATACCTAATGCAATATCAAAACCTGCATCCTTAAATCCTCTGGAAAAACCACCGGCACCACAAAATAAGTCTATTACCACAGGTTTCATAGATGATATCACAGTGCTAGGCTATGAATTTTCTAAGCTTTTCTAATAGCTCTTTCAAATATGTAATTATCTGTCTATTATCAAATTCTATAAGATCTGACTGACAGTGAATGCATTGAAAGTTGTTTTCAAAAGCCTCTTCAAATGTGTATATAGTTGAGTCTATGGGGCATACATAAAATGATGTACTCATCTCATACTCCAGTCTCTCCCTTAGAATTCTAACTATGTTCTCTATACGCCTGTAGAGTGCAGTTTTTAACATAGTGCTATTTGTATACCATCTGTAGTTATACCAGAGGCTCTCTCCTTTCTGACTGCGCAAGTAAGATACGAAACCGTCTTGAGCCATTTCATAGAGAAGTCTCCTAACATCATTAACTCTAATACCAGTTTCTTGAGCTATTTCATCAATAGTCTTTCCACTATTAACCTTGAGTAGCATCTCTACAATTCTTTTACCATCGAAACCGTAAAGCTTCTCAACAACCTTTAGTGCATCAGCTTCTGTGAACATGCTTTACTACCTTGCCCCGAGCACTGGGTACAATATAATATTTAGCGTCTGGAAAGCATATATTCATTTCATGTCCTTGCCAAAGCCTGTCTAAAAATAACGCTAAGGCAGAGACTTCAGAATGGGGCTGGTTTCCTATTGCTACATTATAGTTAGCAAGCTCATAATAAATCCTTTCAACTTTTTCTGCCCCTACAATTACTAAAATTTTCTTACATTTTTCTATGATTTCTTTAATTACCCTGTCTATTAGAATTCCGTACATTGTTAGGTGAATTATACAGGAATTTTCACCCTTAAAGTGTGATATAGTTTTAATGGGATCCACTCCATCAATAACTTCAAAATACTTTCCCCCCCACCTCTCAACAACTTTCATAATGCTCTTCTTAATATTTTCATCTTTAACCTCCGCTATGTACATACCTAAAGCACCAAAAGCTCTAGCAACAAGAGCGACATGAGTTGTAACTCTGCGGTCTCGCTGTGGTCTATGTCCAAGTCTTAAAACGTATATTTGTTTACCAAGTTCTTTAACTGTTGTACACTCCTGCATAGAGACTCCTTCAAAATATCTAAATTCGTATTAAGATAAGCTGAAATGGGTATTACATCAATTACATTTACGTTTTTACGTAATAGGTATTTGTATACCTCTTCCAATAGGCTATGAGGAGAAGCATTGTTACTCATATTAATGAGGTCTAACTTATTTAAAGCAACTATAGTAGGCTTCCCTTCAAAGCCCACACTTTGTAACGCCTCAAGTACAGAATCAATTTCATTATAAATAGCCTTCAAGCTCTTACTAATATCAATTACAAATAGAAGGATATCTGCACTCCTTATTTCCTCAAGAACAGCTTTAAATGCCTCAATTATTTCAACAGGTAAGTCCTTAATGAACCCTATAGTATCTACGAATACTATTTTAGTGTTAAAATCATTTTTACAAATTCCTACGGCATAGGATTTAGGTGTTAGAGTTGTAAACATTTCATCTCCTGTAGGCTTGTTTAATTTTGTTAATGCATTAAATAATGTTGTCTTTCCTGCATTGGTATATCCTATTATTGCAACATGAACCCAGCCTGAATAACGTCTTTTTATATGTTCGTAACTTTTTCTCCTTCGTAACTCCTCTAGTTCCCTCTTTATTTTAGCTAATCTTCTTCTAACATGCTCATATTGAAAGTCTATAGCATACCTACCACCACTAAGGAATCCAGGTAATTCTCCTAGTTTAGTTCTTCTAATCCATTCACGAATAAGAGGTAATTCATGTAAAAGCCTTGCTAACTCAATTTGAAGAAGTGCTTCACGAGAACCCGCGTGCATTTGGAATATCCTAAGGATTAGCATGACTTTATCTAAAACCTCTACACCTAACTCCTTTATTAAGCATGAAAATTGCCTAGGTTTTAGCTGATCATATATACAAAGTCTCTTTATATTGCTCTCCTTCACTATATACTTTACTCGCGTTAATTTACCATAAGTTAAATAACATGCAGAATCACGTTTACTGATTTTTATTACATGCTTCGGTTCATATCCTGCCTCTCTAATTAGAGCCATAATCTCATTGAGATTTTCAGCCTCACTCTTTTTAATGATAAGAATTACATCTTCCCTGATGCTAATCCCCCAGCATCATTCTTCCTTCAAATTTACTATCTCTCCTAACGTGACCTCCTTAGAAACACTCTTCTTTTTTCCACTAATACTTTCCTCAATAACAGGCACTAAAAGTCTTATATTGAGAATGTCTTCAAGTTTCTTTGCTAGGTCATGAGTAGGCCTAAGCTTTCCCCCTTCAATTCTCTTAACAATATTTTCACTGACTTTAGCCTTAGCTGCTAATGTAGCTTGGCTCCATCCTAAAGCTTCACGAGCTTTCTTAATTCTTTCAGCATAATCATCGACGAGCTCAAACCGTTCATAAGCATTTAAATTACGTTGACTAGTACTACTCTGCTTTTTCTGATGTTGTATATTCCTCGTGGCAACCGTGTTTTGAGGCTTTATAGTACTTGTGCTTAACAACTTAGATTGGCAACCCGGAGCACTACCTGTAGCATGAGCCTTTGCCTTACCTAAAGTAAGTTTGTTAAAACAGTGATCACATACCGTGAGTGTTGCTTTGTCTATTAAAACTCTGTGAACCTTATTGGCAGTTACTGGCATTCCGCAGATTTCGCAGTACTTTGTAATGCTATTTTCTGTCAAAACTCGTTACACCCAAGCTAAAGATTATACAATATTTAGAAAAAATGTTTTTAGTTTTGCTTCACAATTATATGTGTATTGTGGAAGTGTGAAGCATTATGGAGTATGAGAACAGTGTTAGCAAAGAGAGTGATAGCATTATTGATGTTCTTACAGCAGATGTCTCAACGCTGAGGGAGCTACTATTGAAATACAAAGAAGAGCTAGAGTATTATAAGTCACAAATAGAAAAACTTACAGCACCACCACTTGTTGAAGCGACATTGATAGACTTATTACCTGATGGCAGAGCCCTTGTTAAAAGTTCTTCAGGACCTATTCTCGTTGTAAACGTGCTGGAAACCATAGATAAATCTAAGTTGAAACCTGGTACTTCTGTAGCCTTAAATCAAAGAGGATCAGCCATAATAGAGGTATTGCCAAGAATGGAGGATCCTCAGGTTAGAGCATTTGAAGTTATTGAAAAACCTGATGTAACGTACAATGATATCGGTGGGTTAGAGGAACAGGTAGAAGAGCTGAGGGAGGTGGTAGAGTTACCTCTTAAAAATGCGTTTATATTCAGAATGATAGGCGTGCAACCCCCAAAGGGAGTGCTGCTTTACGGTCCTCCGGGTTGTGGAAAGACTCTATTAGCTAAGGCTGTAGCGCGGGAGAGTAATGCAACTTTTATTAAGCTCGTGGCATCCGAATTAGCTCAAAAATTCATTGGTGAAGGGGCTAGGTTAGTTAAGGAGGTTTTTGCCATAGCTAAGAAGAAGGCTCCATCAATAATATTAATCGATGAGATTGATGCAATAGCTGCAAAGCGCCTTGATGTAGGTACTAGTGGTGAAAGAGAAATTCATAGAACCTTAACGCAGCTATTAGCAGAGCTAGACGGGTTTGATCCTTTAGATAATGTAAAAGTGATTGCCACAACAAACAGAATAGATATTCTGGACCCGGCTATTTTAAGACCTGGAAGATTTGATAAAATAATTGAGATACCTTTGCCCAATCTTAGAGGGAGATATGAAATACTAAAGATTCATACAAGGAAAATGCCTTTGTCAAGTGATGTGGATTTAATAGAGCTAGCTAAACTAACAGAAGGGGCTACAGGTGCTGATATAAGGTTTGTATGTACAGAAGCTGCATTACATGCTATTAAACATGGTAAGTCAATAGTTGAAAGGAAGGACTTTATTTATGCTATTGATAAAGTATTGAAGAGGAGATTCAGACCTTACGTTACTGAAGGACAAGCCTTTAAAAGCGCAAATCTAATGGAATATCACCTTTAAATAGGCTTAGTACTGAACATGATGGCCACAATATGGTACAACAATATTTGTGTAAAAACGTAAAGCCTGAAGACCTGGACTTCTTAATAGAGCTTATAGATTATTTCTATGGTAATGATGCGCATTTAATTTTTAAAGACTTAAACCTGCTTAACCTTAAACTATGTTATTCAAGAGGAACAGGAAGGCTGAGGGCCATAGCATACGGAGATGAAGTGTTAGCATTTATAAGGGCCTCTGACTTTAGACTAATACCACGTATTAACATGGCAAAACTTTTGCATAGGGTTATACCATATCCAAAGCATCGCATTGTCGTCATTAATGAAGTTGTTGAGGATATTTTAAAAGGACATACAGTATTTTCTAGACATGTATTAGAGGGAGATGAAAATATAAAGCCATACGATGAAGTACTTATAGTGAATGAGGATAATAAATTAATTGGAGTCGGTAAAGCGCTTATTAGCTATGATGCAATAATTACAGCATTGAGAGGGCCTGCTGTTCAAATAAGGGAGAAGGTGAAAAATAATGAGTAAACGTAAATACAAACTAAAGCTGCTTAATAAAGATGCTGTGGCAAAGAATAGCAGAAGTGTTTTCATTACGGGGTTTCAAGGCTTTGGTAGTGTAGGGTACATAACTACACGATATATTATTGCAAAGCTAAATATGAAACTGTTAGGTCACATATTGCCTCCCACAATACCAGACTTTACATCAGTTGAAGACTATGGGTTTAGCATGCCACACGAGATATTTTATGGGAATGTGAATGGAACTAACATACTTGTTTTGCTTAATAGGGTTAATCCTGATAAGAAATATTTACCAAGCTTTGTAAGGTCCATACTAGACCTCATTAATAATTTAAACATCCGAGAGGTATATCTTATTGGAGGGCTTGATATGCGTTTTCGTGAAGGAAATGAAGAGTTTAGATGGGTAAAAACTAGTGCGGCAGGTAGCTTAGAGGTTTCTGGTTTATACTTTGTTAAAGGAGCATATATTGTAGGTCCGCTTGCAGCCTTATTATTAGAACTTGAACACAAAAATATTCCTGCAATAGCAATATTCCCATATACCGAGCCTGAAAGCATTGACCATAGAGCTGCAGCTATAGCTGTAAAGATACTAAGTAACATATTAAATCTGAGCATTGATGTTGATGAGCTAATGAGATATGCAGAAAAAGTTGAAGAGCTTGAGAAGAATATACAGGAAGCTTTGCTGGGTATGGAAAGAAAAGAGAGTTTAATGCACACTTAACTTCATTAGCGTTAGAACTTAGCAAATCATTTATAGTATTTAATTAAGTGGTATGCGAAATTTTTACATACACTTTATCCATTACATTAAAACTTCTAATTTTTTCTTCATTTTGCAATGTTAGTATTACTAGAAAACCCCACAGACTTATATACATAGCTATATTACTATCTTCTATTCTCTTAGAGATAATATATCCGTGTGCTACAAAATCCTTTCCTTCAACGTATTGTGGTATAGTTTTTGAAACTGCAAATAGTACATTATCTTGGGTTTTGAATATGTTTACCTTTCTATGAATATCCATTCTAATTTTAACATTATCTCTACAATTCATTTCCAAAATCTTGACTTCTGGTATATATGAGTCTTTTACCGCCTCTACACTACACGTTAATTCTATACTCATAAATTGCTACCTCACCATACCTAACTGGAAGGGTGTTAAAGAGCTTTTATAAGCTTCATCAAAGTTTTCATGATACTAGAGCTTATAGAAATAAGAACAGCACGACCTTATTCATTATATGATGTGTACTTCGGCTTTTAATTAATGTTTAACTATGAATAAAAAGCTTTTATTCATAATTTTATTATCAAAAGGTGCGGTGAAATAGTATGAGTCATACAGCAAGAAGTATTGTTGGGGAGCTAGCTAAAGCTATTGACAAGAAGGTTATGGTTAGGTTGGTTGATGGTAAAACATATACAGGGAAGCTTTTATCATTTGATCAGAACTCTCTTCATGTTGTGCTTGGAGATGCTGAAAGTAATGATGGAGCTAAATACCATAGGGTTATAGTGCATGGTTCAAGGGTTTCTGAAATAATTATTCAAGAGCAGCCCCTATTTAGTGCTGAGGAGTTTGCTTCCTTAGTGCTGTCAAAACTTGGTCTTAGGCCTGATGTTGTGAAGGTACTTCATGATGCTAATATAGTTGTTGTTTATGACAGGATAAAGGTTAGTGAAGCAGGCGTAGAAGGCTCAGGTAGCTTAGCCCAAAAGATTTATGAACTCTTTGTAGAGTATGTAGAGAGTAAGAAAAAAGGAGGGTAAAATTGTTTCGAGATAAAAGACCAAGACCTTGCTGGCAGAATAGGAAAGCTTAAGACTAAATCCGGACACATTGAAACACCATACCTTTTTCCTGTAATAGATCCTACACTTAGAGATCAGTATGTAAAACTTGATGAATTAATTGAGATGGGGTTTAAGGGAATAATAACCAATGCATATTTGCTAAAGAAGAATGTCGGTATTTATGATGATGTGCATGAATATTTGAAGTTCAATGGAGTTATAATGACAGATTCTGGAGCATACCAAATACTCAAGTATGGTAAAATAGATGTGAGTAATGAGGAAATAGTGAAATATCAATGCAAAATAAAGACAGACATTGGGGTTATATTAGATATACCTACGCCATATACCGTTACCTATGATGAAGCATTTAGCAGTGCTCTAGAAACATACAATAGAGCGCAGAAAGCTCTTGAAATAATAACTACAAATCAGTGTCAAGAGATTTTATGGGTTTTACCGATCCAGGGGGGAGTCTATGTAGATGTTGTAAAAGAGTTTGCGCAAAAGTCTGTGGAGCTCTTCTATAATGGGTTTAGCATATTTGCATTAGGAAGTCCTACAACTTTATTAGAACAATATTTATTTGATAAAGTAATTGACATGATATTTGCAGCAAGATCAACAATACCGTTCAGCGCACCATTACATCTTTTTGGTGCTGGGCACCCTCTATTAATACCCTTTGCAGTAGCATTAGGAGTAGATCTCTTTGATTCTGCTAGTTACATTCTTTATGCTAAAGATGATAGGTACATTTCACGAAAAGGAACGTATAGGCTTAGTGAACTTGAATACTTTCCATGTTCTTGCCCAATATGCTCAAAACATTCTCCCAAGGAGCTCTTAGAAATGCCTAAAGACGAAAGAATAAAACATCTCTCTAAGCATAATCTGTATGTTATAAGGGAAGAAGTGAATGAAGTTAAGCAAGCAATAAAAGAGGGGAGGTTTTGGGAGTACCTTGAAATTAAAGCTTACTTGCATCCTGCAACAAAAAGTGCTTTTAAAGCACTTCTCAAGTATCTTGAATATCTTTATAAACATACCTCATATTCAAAACCAGGTGTTAAGGCTGTACTGCTAATATCACATTATTCCGTATATAACCCGAGAGTGCAAATTCCTCGAAGAAAAATCTTGTCAAAAATACATATGTGCAATAAAAGCAATATTGTATTTATACCTTATGTTTATAAAGATAAAATTCTCCTCAATAATTTTATAGGAAGCGTTTTAAAGCAAATGAATGAGGAATTGGATTTCACAAAAGTATATGTCTATTATCCAATAATTGGTGTCGTACCTCAAGAATTATTATTTGTATTTCCATATTCTCAATTTGAGTTTGGTGTAGAAATAACAGACGAAATTATTGAAGACTTAGCGTATCTAATCTTTGAATCAATACTATTACTTAAAAAAGACTCCTTCATAGCAATAGCATGGTGTGTTGAAGCACCATGGCAGCAAAAGCTAATTAGCAAATTAATTAGAAGCCTAAGTGCATCCAAAGTTCAAAGAAGTGTTAAAATCATAACGTTACAGTGCAATTTAGGTTCTTACAATGGAAAAAGTGTTCCTAATATTATCTCTTCTGCTTTCACTAATTGCAACTTCATAACTAAATAACATTATATATTACCTATACTTAAATGGGATTAAGAGTGCTTCACGATAAAAGTAGTAGCATAGCAATACTTATTGAAAATCATGAGGAAGTTTTAAGGTATAAAATCCAGTCCTCTACATCGTCAGATCCAGATATAGTATATGGAATCCTTATTACACTAAAATATGTTAACAAAGGAGTTGAAGACATCAAAGATGAAAACCCAGAAGTAAAGGTTGTAGAGTCAATAATCAATAGAGCTATGGAAACAGAGCAAAAGTATTTTTTAATGAGTTGCATAAGTGCAGATAGTGTTACATCGCACTTGATAATACTGTCAGAAGACAAGAACTTGGTACTAAGGGAGTCTGAAATTCTTTGTTCATTAATTAGTAGCCTCACAAACAATCTTGTTATGTGCAAGAAGGAAAAACCAGAAAATGCAATGGCAGTAATGAAGCGCTGTTTTCATGGGCAGTCACATCATAATCCATTATCATGGCTTTTCACAACATTCTCAAAGAGAATAAGGGTTAATGAAAAGCGCAATATGCAACTGCCTCATCCATTATCTTTTGAATGGGGCTATCCAAATGTAGATGCAAGCAAATATGATTATTTACTTTCGGTGTTTAAAGAGGGAGGCATAAAATTAGGTGTGATTCAATCAACAAGAATAATTGCAAAGCTAAGGCAGGAGCATATTCAAAAACATGTTTTAATAGTGGGAGCTACTGGTAGTGGAAAATCAACTACAGCATCAATTATTGCCCGTGAAGTTTCAAGGGAAGGTGCTGCAGTTTTCATAGCGGATTGGCATGGAGAGTATAGGGAGCTCTTAAAGGGCCTTCATAATGTTACTTACACAAACCCTGTGGAAGGGATAGTACCTGAGTTTCTAAACATGAAAAGCATTATTGAGCACGAACCACTAGCATTTATAGAAATTTTAGAAAGCACCTTGGAGCTCACCCCTCCCCAAGCGCACATATTGGAAGAGGCTATGAAAGAGCTATTGCATAAAAAGATGATCAACCTATATGAAATTGACGCATTAATTGACATAATTCAAAATACTCCGTTGACTGCAAGATGGATTGCTGAATCCAGAGAAGCCTTAGTTAGAAAGCTAAAGGTGCTTTCTACTGATTACCTCAAGGTGAAGTGGGGTGATGTAAGAGAGTTACATGTAAGAAACGGAGAAATCATGATATTTGATGTATCCTCCATTCCTAATACACGAGTAAAGCGAGTTTTTGTTTCTATAGCAATAAAGACTGCTGCATTGAAAGCGCAACACAGTGAAGTTGCAAGGCCTTTGGTGATAATAGTTGATGAAGCTCACAATGTCTTTACAAAAGACAACCCTGTTTCTAATCTAATTGCGGAAGTGCGAAAGTGGGGTATAGGATTTATTATAGTTACACAATCTCCTTCCTCTCTAGCGCCTGTCATTTTAAAGAATACAAATACAAAAATAGTTCACACTTTAAAATCCACCATAGATGTTAAAACAATGCTAGGTCTACTAGTATTAAAAAGAGAATACAAAAAGGTTATTTCTTCTTTAAAACCTGGCGAAGCACTTATCATTATACCAGAACTTGCAGAACCTGTTTTGGTAAAAATTGGAATAATTTAGGCTAGTTACTTCTCTTCCTCTTCCCTCTTCTTCTCTTCCTTCTTTTCCTCTTCTTTCCTTTTAGCAGCAGCTATAACATCATCTATTCTTAGAATTAGTGTTGCTGCTTCCGTACCAGCTTTTAATGCCGATACTTTTACCAGTAGTGGTTCTATTACTCCAAGTTGTTTTGCGTCAACAATACTTCCTGTAAATACGTCAATACCAGCCCACTTCCCATCAGTTTTCATGTGAGCAGCCCGTAGTTTCATTAACATGTCAACAGGATCTAGACCTGCATTTACAATAAGTGTTTCTACAATGCCTTCTAGAGCTTTAGCAAAAGCCTCTACAGCTAAACCTTCTTTTCCTCCTACTTTATTTGCATAGTCTCTAACATACTTTGCTAATTCCATTTCAAAAGCGCCAGCACCGTAAACAATTTTAGGCAACCTAAAGACGTCAGCTGCAGCACTTAATGCGTCTCTAAGACTTCTTTCAGCCTCATCAACTAGTCTTTCTAAACCTGCTCTCAGTACAATTGATACAGCTCTTGGATTCTTACACTTTTCAACAAACACCATTTTATCTTCGCCAACTTTTCTTTCTTCAACAAGTGTGCATTCACCCAAATCCTTCTCTGAAAGGTCTTCAATATTGCTAACTATCCTTCCTCCAGCGGCTCTTTCAAGTTTCTCCATGTCGCTTCTCTTAACTCTTCTTACAGCCATAATACCCTTCTTAGCTAGGTAATGCTGAGCAACATCATCAATACCCTTTTGACAAATTACAACATTAGCACCAACGCTAGTAATCTTCTCAACCATGTCTTTTAATATATTTTCCTTCTCTTCCAGAAACTTCCGCATTTGAAGTGGATCGCTAATCCTGATTTCTGCATCTATTTCGGGTTTCTCTATTTCTAAAGGTGCATCGAGTAATGCTATTTTTGCATTCTCAACTCTTCTAGGCATTGCTGGGTGAACAACTTCCTTATCCAAAACAACACCATAGACGAGCATGCTGTCAACTAATCCTGCACCCTTCTTTTTAATTATTTGTACATTGTCTAAATCAGCAACCCATCTGTCACCTCTCCTTTCGACTATTTGTCTAATAGCTTTTACTACAAGATCTGCAATGTGTTCTCGAGCACCGTGCACAGCTTTACTTGTTAGAGCCGATAAAGCTGCTTTCTTTAGAATGATGTCTGCATCAGGAGCCTCAACATCGACATTTTCTGCTATGCTATGAGCCACCTGTATTGCATAGTCTAATGCACGTTTATAGCCTGAAACTATGATTGTTGGATGAAGTCCTTTATCTAAAAGTTCTTCAGCACGTTTTAATAGCTCTCCTGCAAATATAACAGCTGTTTTAGTACCGTCACCAGCCTCCTCATCTTGACCCTTAGCTATTTGTACAAGCATTTTTGCAGCTGGGTGTTGTACGTCCATTTTATCCAGTATTGTTGCCCCATCATTAGTTATTGTCACATCACCTAATGCGTCAACAAGCATTTTATCCATGCCCTTAGGGCCATAGGTTGTCTTTAACATTTCTGCTATGGTTAATGCCGCCATCATGTTAGCTCTTAGTGCATCCCTGCCAGCACTTCTTGAAGTTCCCTCTTTTAATATTATTACAGGTATTCCTGTGGGCTCATATACAGGTTGAGGAGCTGCTGCCATCAAATTACACCTCTAGGACTGTGTATTAAAGAGGTTCTATATAAGCTTTTATGAAAAATTCAGGTAGTAAACTAAACAACTGTTATTTTGAATGCGCATCTATGTTAATAAGCTTTTGTGTATTGTGTATTTATGTCAGCATAGTATTGAAATAAGGTGTTTAAACATGGGTAAGGTTAGAATAAGCTTAGTTAAGAGAACAGCAAGAAAACTATTACAATTATATCAAAATGATTTTACAGAAGACTTTCAACATAATAAGGAAAAGGTAAAGAATTATGTTAAAACGCCTTCAAAAAAGCTTAGGAATCAGATAGCAGGATACATAACACACTTAATAAAAATTGAAAGAAGGCGTAAAGAGGCATTGCAACAACAATCTGCATAAATTATTCCGCGTCTTGTGAATATTCAATTGTATTAAGGTGATGCCCATAGTAAAACTGATTTTTCTAGGGCATTTAAAAGATGTTGTTGGGGTAGGGTCTTTGGAAGTTCAGATAAGTCATAAGATTAAATTGGGTGAGTTTTTACAGTTAGCACTAGGTGCACACTCGGGTTTGCATAAATTAATAAGCAATGATGGGTGTGTAACTGAGGAAGATGTACTAGTTTTAATCAATGGCATTGATATTAAGGTATTTGACAATCCCTATATTGAAATATATGTTGAAAACTCTGATGAGATAGTATTTGTTCCGGTTACGCATGGAGGATTAAGTAATTAGTTAGGTAAAAATGCCTTGTTCTTAGCGATTTTACATAAGGATGCCTGTTTAGCATATTACGACCCCTGCAAAATAGTATATAACGCATTTGAATGTATGGAAGAGAAGTGCACCTGTACATCAATAAAGCTCTGTACTTCAATTCCCCTACGAAGTGGTATTGTAGCATATATTAAGACGGTTAAGGCATTCAGAGAAGGCAATAATGTGGCTAAGTATAAAGAGATAGAAATCCTTTTAAGACTTTTTGGAGTGAGGCAAATAAAAACCGTAACAAATACTCTAAATAGCTATTGTAAAGAAAGTTACTACGCTATAACAGTTGCACATATTGATGCAGAGCTAACTGAAGGCAAAATCAATAGTATTAGTAGAATCATCGCACGAGAATTCAGCAATGCTGGTTGCGACTTGATAAATCAGAATGACCTCACTAACTATATTCATGGCTGTAAAATTATTGAAGCTCTGTTACCTATGTTAAGCAGGTACTGTAATGATGTTATGCTATTGGGCATAAGTGGATCGAGTGACGTGTTTTTCTCATAGCTACTTTTGTAAAACTTATGTAAGGTAATTTATAATTACTATTATTGACTCCGCATCAAGGGTTTTAGAGAAATGCTTTTATTCTTAGCAAAGTATGAGTGCGTGAGGTGTTAGTGAAATGATGCTTGAAGAAGAGTGGGAAGAAGAGGAAGAATGGTGGGAGGAGGAAGAGGAGTGGGAGGAGGAAGAATGGTAAAACCCTAAATTGACCACGCAATTAAAATAAGAAGTTTTTTCAGGGTACTTCTAAATGACGAGAGTTGCTGTAATAGATTATGATCTTTGCATACCTAATAAATGTGGAATCCCTTGTGTACGTTTTTGTCCTGTGAATAAAACCAAGCCTTACAAGGCCATAGAGTTAAGTGAAGCTAAGCAAGGAAAACCTATTATTTATGAAGATAAGTGTATAGCTTGTGGCATATGTATTAAAAAGTGTCCATATAAAGCAATACGAATAGTTAATTTGCCAAGCGAAGTTGAGAAAAAACTTGTGCATAGATTTGGAATAAATGAATTCAAGCTATATGGTCTTCCTGTACCGGTTAAGGATAAGATTATAGGCATTTTAGGACCAAATGGTGCTGGAAAGACAACTGCTATGAAGATTCTGTCAGGGCTTCTAATACCCAACTTTGGGATTGTAGAGAGGCAGGTGAGTAGGGAGGAGGTTGTTTCAAGATTTCGGGGTACACAACTATATGAGTACTTCGAAAGGCTCTATAGCGGTAAGCTTAAAGTCATACACAAGATACAGTACATAGAGTCTTTAAGACAGTATTTAAGGTACGGCAGTGTAAAGGAGTGGCTTAAGAAGTACGACGAAAGAGGCATTCTCAAAGAGATTGCAGAACTCCTTAAAATGGACAACATGCTTTCAAAAGATGTGAGAACACTTAGTGGTGGAGAACTACAAAAACTAGCTAATGCAATAGCCTTAGAACGCGATGCTGAGGCATACATATTTGATGAACCAACAGCCTATCTAGACATTAGAGAGAGGCTAAACCTATTACGTGCCTTAGATGAACTAAGGCCTAAGCAAAGCTACATGTTTGTAGTAGACCACGACATAATGTTTTTAGACTATGTAGCAGACCTCGTGGTAATAGTTTATGGAGTTCCAGGTGTTTATGGCCATTTCTCAAGTCCTTATACTGCAAAAGCAGGAATAGATAATTATTTGAAGGGGTTTTTACCTGCAGAAAACATGAAGATTAGAGATGAAGCAATAGTATTCAAGCTTCATGACGTAAGAGATGAGGTTATAACACTAAGTGAAGTTGAATTAATATCGTGGAGTCAAATATTTAAGAGACTAGATACATTTGAACTTGTTGTTGAGGAAGGTAAGGTAAAGAAAGGTGAGGTAGTAGGTATTATAGGGCCTAATGGAATAGGCAAAACCACATTTATTAGAATATTAGCAGGAGAAATAAAACCTGATAATGGTTATGTAACATCACCCTTACTTACTGTAAGCTATAAACCACAGTATTTGAGTATAGATACACTAAAATGCGAAACAGTAGAAGAATGTATAAAAGAAGTAAATAAAGATGCACTTAATGAAAATAGCTGGCTTTATGATGAAATAGTTAAGAGATTAGGCGTAGAGAGAATACTTAAAAAGAATACAAAAACGCTTAGCGGTGGAGAATTACAAAAGCTCTACATAGTTCTATCGCTAATAAAGGATGCAGATGTGTATCTCCTAGACGAACCATCATCACACATAGATGTTGAAGACCAGCTATCTGTAGCTAGGGCTATTAGAAGAATTGCAAGACTAAGAAAAGTACCAATATTTGTTGTGGATCACAATATACTTCTAATAGACTATGCTATTGACAGGCTAATGGTTTTTTTAGGCGAGCCTGGAGTGAAGGGGTTTGGAAAAGCCCCAACAAGTGTCTCAAGAGCATTTAATGAATTTCTGAAAGATGTTAATGTAACAGTTAGAAGGGATCCAGATATAGGTAGACCTAGAATAAATAAGCCAGGTAGCTATTTAGATAGGTATCAAAAGCTTACAGGAAACTATTTTTACAACTGAAGCTCGCCCTTCAGGGCGGGGAGGAGGTCAGAGCTGATTTACTACAATTATAACATTAGTATCGGTTAAACCTCGTAATAATGGTTACAGTAAATAGATTTAAAAGTTGAAACTAGGTAAAAATATATTGTACGGTGTTAGATATGAGTCAGAAGCAAACCACTACAATTTCTGTAATTAAAGCTGATATAGGTTCCTTGGCTGGGCATCACGTCGTTCACCCTGATACCATGGCAGCGGCTGCTAAAGTGATTGCAGAAGCAAAAAGCAAGGGAGTATTAATTGATTACTACATTACACATGTTGGTGACGATCTTCAGCTAATAATGACGCATAGAAAAGGTGTTGATGCTCCAGAGATTCATGAAACTGCTTGGAATGCATTTAGAGAGGCTGCAAAGGTTGCTAAAGAACTTGGACTTTATGCAGCAGGTCAAGACTTGCTGACAGACGCATTTTCAGGCAACGTAAGAGGATTAGGACCTGCTGCTGCTGAAATGGAGTTTGTTGAAAGACCTGCAGAGCCTGTAGTGATCTTCATGGCTGACAAAACAGAGCCTGGCGCCTTTAATCTTCCACTCTTTAGAATCTTTGCAGACCCGTTTACAACTGCAGGGCTTGTAATAGACCCTAAGCTTCATAGTGGATTCAAATTTGAAGTATATGACGTTATGGCTGGAAAATACGTTATTATGAATGCGCCAGAAGAAATGTATGATATACTTGCACTTATAGGCACTCCAGGAAGATTTGTTATAAGAAAGGTGTACAGGAAATCTGATAACGAAATAGCCGCAGTGGTAGCCGTTGAAAGGCTAAATCTAATTGCTGGCCAATATGTCGGTAAAGATGACCCCGTAGCCATAGTCAGAGCACAAGCAGGCTTTCCAGCGGTTGGCGAAGTATTAGAGCCATTTGCATTTCCACATCTCGTCGCAGGGTGGATGCGGGGAAGTCATTTCGGACCATTGATGCCCGTAGCTCAGCGCCATGCAAGGTGCACAAGATTTGATGGACCGCCAAGAGTTGTAGCACTTGGCTTTCAAATTAAGAATGGGCGGCTGATAGGGCCTGCTGATCTATTTGATGACCCGGCATTTGATGAAACGAGAAGATTAGCACAAATGATAGCTGATTATATGAGGAGGCACGGGCCATTCATGCCTCATAGATTAGGACCAGAAGAAATGGAATACACTACTCTTCCACAAGTATTAGAGAAGTTGCAGAACAGATTCATAGAATCTAAACTATATGAAGTCAAAGGCCCTAAGGTTAAAACAGAGCTGTTGCATGGTTAACACGCTGAGATCCATAAATTGATATGCTGGCCTAGTGAGGCAACTTGAAAATACCAGTGCTCGCAATAAACTTTAAAACCTATAACACAGCGTTTGGCCAAAAAGCAGTAGAAATAGCGAAAACAGCTGAGAGAATGGCAAAGGAATATGGCATAGAGGTTATCGTGATACCACCTGCAACAGAACTTAGAAGAATAGCTGAAGTAGTTTCAATACCTGTATTTGCACAGCATGCAGATCCTTATGAATTTGGAGCGTATACAGGGTGGTTACCTGTGGTGGCATTGAAAGATATGAACGTTAAAGGTGTGCTTGTCAACCATAGTGAACACAGATTGAGGCTTGACGAAATTGTGGCTATAGTTGAAGTAGCTAAAAAATATAATTTAGAAGCCTTGGTTTGCGCAGATACGCCAACTGCAGCAGCAAGTGTTGCTGCCATAAGACCTACAGCAATAGCCATAGAACCGCCGGAGTTGATAGGTACTGGTATAGCTGTGTCAAAGGCAAAGCCAGAGATAATCACAAATACCGTTCAAAAGGTTAGAGAGATAAATAAAGATGTCATAATACTCACAGGAGCTGGGATCTCTACAGCAGAAGATGTTGAAGCTGCAATTAGGCTTGGAACTGCAGGAGTCTTAGTAGCCTCTGCTATAATGAAAGCTTCGAATCCGGAGAAAGTAATAAATGAAATGGCATTAGCCATTGCAAAAACATTTAAAAAATGAATTAATTTTTAAACATACTTGGTGCAGCTTGTGGTAAACAGCTTAATCTACAAGTTGAGTACAGATATAGCAAAAATAGTTAGTGAGATTAAGGAATCTGTTGTAACAATAATTACAGAAGTTCCACACGTACTTTCATTGTTTGGATACAAAGAGCTTACAGGTGTAGGATCAGGATTTATTATAGAGCCTGGCCTCATCATAACAAATGCACACGTGGTTAGGGGTGCTGCAAGGGTCATCATCCTATATCATGATGGGGTTTCTGAGGAAGCTGAAGTAATAGCTTTAGATCCTTATCGAGACTTAGCTCTATTGAGAATTGATAGAAATATTAAAGCTGCATCACTTGGAGATTCTGATAGTATTAATGTAGGTGAAATAGTCTTAGCTATAGGATCTCCTTTAGGTCTTCCAGGCCCCTCAGTGACCTTAGGTGTTGTAAGTGCTGTTGGAAGAACAATAATAGGTGAAAATGTCATATTAGAGGACTTAATTCAAACAGACGCAGCTATAAATCCTGGTAACAGTGGAGGACCATTAGTAAACGCTGAGGGCAAAGTAGTAGGTATAACAACAGCTATAATTCCGTATGCTCAAGGAATAGGATTCGCTATACCAATAAATAGTGCTAAGAGATTTATAGAAATGCTTAAATTGTTTGGAAGACCCGTTAGAGCCTGGATAGGAGTCTATGTGGCTCCGGTAACTCCTCAAGTAGCTTATGCCATAGGTTCAACAGTTAGCGAGGGTGTTATGGTTGTAAGAGTAGTCCCAGGATCACCTGCACACAGAGTTAAAATTAGAGAAGGTGATGTGATAGTTAAGGCCAATGAAAGGAGAGTTAGAAGTGTTAAAGACCTTAGGCTGGCTATAGAAGAAAGCATTGATAAAGGTTACGTGGAGTTAGAAATATACCGAGGAAGATCATTAATGAGGTTAAAGGTGCCCATAGTTGTAGAAGAGCTTTAAGAATTAATCTTACTCAAAGCTTTTTACTATTATTGAAATATCCTCACCTTCCTGAGGCAGGCACTCTTCAAATTCATAAACTTCAACATCATTTATTATTGCAAAAGGAGTACACTTTTTCAATTCTTCAATAAATTCATTTAACGCGTTTTCGGATCCATTAATGCAGAGCAAGATTTCATTAGGCTCTAAATCCTCTATAATACCACGTAATCCTTTTATCACCATTCTCTCATATATGTATCCCCTAATTCCAAAGCCTCTTAAAACACCCCTAATAATAATGAGGTATGTGCGCATAGCGCTTTCGTACACCTCAATATTGATAGTTAAATGTAATTGCTTATTAAAAAGCTTGTATAGAGTCAACATAAGCACAATAAAGTGCTATTGAACTCAGAAGAATTTCTCTAAGACAATCATTTTGTGAACACTTTATTCTTATTCACGGTTCTTCTCACATAGGATTAAGTTCTAGCATTCCAATTATTTTGAAAAAGATTTTGAATTGAAATAGGTAGAATGTATGTGGGCTAGTATTGATAAGTTACTGTATTATAAATGGGTTATTATGAGGAGCGTGATTAATGTGCTAGGTAATGCAGAAAATGTTTTTAAACTTATTGAAAATAACTTGAGGAGAGTCATTAGCAATGTCATAGAGTCCATTGTAGCAATTGTTGTAAATGAAGGAAACTGTATTAATAGTGATGTAAGCGTAACAGAAGAGCGCATTGCAACAGGTTTTTACATTGATAAAGATGTTATTATTACAGTTTCTCACATTCTTAGCAATTTTAAAGATAGGCTGTGTATTATATCATTAGACGGGGATATTTATAAAGGTACAGTAATTTCTGTAGATGAAGATAACGATTTAATGTTTATAGGCGTTGATGTAAGTAGGAGACCTCTTAAAATTGAGGACACATTAATTAGTGAGGGAGCTATAGTATTTTCAAGTGGGATAGCACAAGGTATTTTAAGGCACTTCATAACAATGGGAATAGTTAGTGGCCTAGAGGTTAGGTCTATAATCAATAATAGAGAAATTGAAGGGCTAATGTTGTTAAACATGCCTACAATACCCGGAATGAGTGGTGCACCATTACTTAACATTGACAGTAATGTCGTCGGTATGCTTCTTTCAAGGTCATTCTCATATAATGAGTTTTCACTCGCACTACCATCATCAAGAATCTTTCTTAGTTACCTAATACTAAGGAAGTTAGGTAAAGTAGTACATATAAAGCTTGGATTAAAGCTTCTGCAATCTCCCAATGCTTTAAAGAAACTTAAATTAGAAAATGGTCTAATGATTATGGGCATAGCCAATAAGCTGTTGTTTAAGAATTGTAATATATCTGTAGGAGACATTATAATTGAAGTTAATGGGAAAAAGATTAATACATTAGAAGATTTCCGTAAGGCAATAGCACTTTCTATTCTAGACAATATGAGCATAGAGCTAATACTATTTTCGCAAAAGGAAGGGTTAAAGAGATGTCACGTAGATATCAGTTCAGCACATCTTTATTAAAAAGTTTAGGCATCATATTAGTAGAATACATTTAATTTATGAAACCTCCTTTATAATTGGTCTACCACCGCGCTCTTTTTCTATTTCAGTGCGAGTCTTAGTTTCACTTATGTTAAAAACAACTTCAATTTCCTGAGGCACGTTAATAATTCGCTCATCGTATATGTATTCTCCTTCACCGAGATCTTTATACACATAGACAGTGTACCTACCTTCAGGCACTTCAATTTCACATATACCAGCGTCATTAGTTTTTGACGAAGCTACAACACGTCCCTCAGATTCTGCACTAACAATTGCATTGTTAAGTTCCTGTCCTTTAAATATTGTTTTCACCTTGACTTTATAATATTTCAATTCTTTAACACAAATGCTTAGACCCTTAGATCCAAAAAACGCATTTGTTTTTTGTGCTAACTCTACTAACTTCATCTTTGTACTGCTATCAATGTCCTTATCAAGAAGTATTGATCTATATGCCTTTGAGAAAGTGTCACAAAACTCAGTGTACTTATCATTATCAAACCTAGTAGTTAAGGGTATGAGTTTATCTCTTATATCTTCTAATCGCTTAAATACATCTATACCAAACCTGACTATGTAAACATTAAATATCTTTGTCAGAAACTCATGTATATCATCACTTAAAGTTTTCTTTATCTCTGCTTCAATTCTCTTATACGTTTTCCAATCTTCACTAAGCATATGCAAAACACCATAGCATTAACTAAGCATGTCAGCCAAGTTAGCTAAATAAGATAATAATATAAAAGTTTTCAAGAAGTTTATGCTTTTATTATCAGTACTTATGGTCTAAAGGTCAATTAATTTTTATAGAGAGTTACCTCAATACGGTCTTCAAGATGCTATAGCTTTTTATTTTTGAACACTTCTCTCTTATATCAGAGTTTACAGGGGGTTACTTATTGAGTTTAGAGAATATAAAAATACTGATTATTAGCTCTTCGCCACACAAATACGGTAGTGTAAGATTAACAGCTGAGGTTTGCAAAAGAATAGCTGAATATTTAGAGAAAGCTAAAGCTATAGTAATAGATGTGTATGACTTAGATATAAAGCCTTGCAGAGGTTGTGTATCTGAGGATGTTAAGCAATGCAAATTGCCATGCGTATATGAAGATGATATGAGAAAACTTTATGAGATTATTGAAAAAAGTGATGGAATGATTTTTATCAGCCCAATATACTGGTACACTGTTCCAGGACCTTTAAAGAACTTTATAGACAGACTTACGGTTTTTGAAAATGCTATATTTATTGATGGAAGAAGTAAATTGGAAGGAAAAGTTGCAGGGTTTATAGCCATAGGAAACGATACAGGGGCCGTAGCATTAATACAGAACCTCATGGCAATACTGAATAGCATGGGCGTAGCAATTCCGCCATGGGCGCTAGCATATCACGAATCAGAAGAGCCGATAATAGAGAATAGAAGCTTTATGCTGGATGTAGCTAACGTTGTAAGAGGAGTAGTAACAATGGCTAAGGTGTTAAAAGGCATTGAAAAACCTACATATTGGTACAGAGCTGATAGTGAGTATTTAGAGCATGTTACCAAAATCTTTCACCAAGTGCACAACGAGTTTAGCATTCAAAGAACACTTAAAAACAGATTTCTGTAGCTTCTTATGATTCTGGAGCGGCGGTCGTCTAGCCTGGTCTAGGACGCCGGCCTTCCAAGCCGGAGATCCCGGGTTCAAATCCCGGCCGCCGCATGCTCTACACAATGTTTTACAGTAGTCATCATATTACAATTTTTGATATTGCAGAAGAGCATTACCATTATTCGGAGAATTGCATCAACCTAAGGTTTTGCTCTCAATAGATGCATTTTTATTGCTCCTTAAGATCTTCTCAACAATAATCTTACCTCTGTCTGTAACTACATACTTACCGTCAATTTCTTGAATAAGGCCTAGCAAGTGTAATACGTTTAAATCTTTAGACAGCTCGTCTACAGATAAGTAGTTCAAAACATAACTATGATGTTGTTGCTTTATTGACTCAAAGAGCTGCCTTAATGTAACGCCATTATGCTTAGCTATGACTACTAAGATAATAAGTTGTGGTGGCACGGATTTTTTGCCTAGCTCTATGCCCATATAGATTTCGCCAGTAAGACTAATATCCTCTGTAATATCATATAAGCTCTGTAGCTAGGGATGATGAAAACGGGGTTTTAATGAACACTATGAAGAAGCCCTCGATCACTGAAACACCAATTTAACCATGTTGCTCTTACAACTGGAAGCCTCGCCCTTTAGGGCGGGGAGGGGGTCAGGACAAAGATGAATCAGCTGAGACAGGTATCATCATTATCTCATTGTATCAGAATGTGAGCTTCATCACATAGAGCTCTTAATATTAATAAGCTTTGTAAAGTTATTTATTTTTAACGGGTATCATGATGATACGACGGTCTTCTGAATAATGATGATACTTCTCTTCTCTGATTTTAGTCAATTCTTTAAAAAGTTGCGGCTTTCAAGAAGAAATGAATGTTAGCAAAATTTTCTCAAATAAGTTATATACCTACTTTCACTATAAAGTGTATTTTAGTATATGTAGTATCACAACATTGAGGGGTCTCGGTGTTACATGGAACGGTGTTGCGCTGGTACTGTTGAAAGGAATTTGTATACCGAGATGCCTTTAGCAAGATATATGAGGTTATGTATTAATTGTGGAGGACCTATAGACGACATTAGAGTATTGAATAAGAATGCTTGTGAAAGGTGTATGCAGGGGTCACAACTAGTAAAAGTGTCCTCGTTTAGGGAATTAGCTAAGTATGTACGTGAATCATCAGAAAGACTTGAGTTACTTGTAAAAATAGAGGAATTTGTTGAAGAATTTATTAGGTTTTTCAATCAATGTGTTGGTGGAAGTCCATGGAGCTTACAAATAACTTGGACGTATAGGTTGGCTCAAAATCAAAGCTTTGCTATGATAGCTCCTACAGGTGTAGGAAAAACAACATTTGGCTTAGTAGCTGCACTTTTTCTAGCCTATAAGTATAGCAAAGTCACATACATAATCGTACCAACATCTGTTCTTGTTGAACATTATTACAAAAAGCTCTTGGAGTACATGAATAAGGCTAATGTAGTTGTAGAAGTCATCGCTTTACATTCTAAGATTTCAACTAAGAAGAGAATAGAGTTAGAGAATAGCGTAAAAGAAGGGAAATTTGATATTTTAATAACAACATCAAATTATTTGCAGAAAAACTTTACTGAAATTTTCAAGCCTTTGATTAATAATGGTAGGAAAATCAATCTCATTTTTGTTGACGATGTTGATGCTGTAATGAAGGGAAGCAAAGCAGTAGAATACATATTGCAATTAATGGGCTTTTCCGAAGAGGACATTCAATTAGGATACAGGTTAGCAAACCTAAGATTAAGGCTCGTAAGGTGTGAAAGCGAGAGAGAAAAGGGTTATGCTGAGTATTGTCAGGAGGAAGGTGTACCAATAACAGAATTATACAGCAAGTATCAAAAAAAGCTCATAGAAAGAAGAGCTAAAGTTGGAATGCTAATTGTTAGTTCTGCAACTGGTAAAGCAAGAGGGCGTCGAGTTAAGTTATTTAGAGAGCTTCTGGGCTTTGTTATAGGTGCAGGTGTAGAAATCTATAGAAACATACGTGATGCGTACATTGTTACTGACGAGCAGCATAGAATAGAGTTATTAAGCAATCTTATTAAGAACCTTGGCTCTGGAGGACTAATATATGTGCCCATTGATAAAGGCGTCCAAGAAGCTCAGAGAATAGCTCAAGAGTTAAGAAATAGAAACATAGAGGCAGATGTTGTTATCAGTAAGCGAAGTAAAGCACTGCAAGACTTCATAGAAGGTAGGTTGCGTGCTGTAGTAGGTGTAGCAACATACTACGGACTTCTTGTTAGAGGAATTGACTTGCCAGAGGTAATAAGATACGCGGTATTCTTTGGTGTACCAAGACACAAGATATCACTTACAAAAGTAGAATTCAACCCTACTACGCTACTTAGATTACTAACGGCATTACTTGAAATTGTTGAGGACAGAGAAAAGCGAGATATATTAAATTGTATTACATTGCTAAGGAGAGTAGTTAGGAGAACCTCGACGGCAAGATTGAAAAGCGTAATTAAGGCTCTGGAAGAGGGGCAGGAAGTTGAAGGAGATGTGGCAAAAACATTGATAAAAGTGCATAGCTACGTTATTAACATGCTGAAGAGAAGCGACATAATTGAGAAATTAAAGAAAAGCGAAACTCTAGTTATCTATGAAGAGAGTGGACAATTATATATGTTGATACCCGATGCTCCAACATATATTCAAGCAAGCGGCAGGACTTCAAGGCTTTACATAGGTGGTATAACTAGAGGTCTAGCTATAGTTATAGTTGATGATATTAGACTTTTGAAGGGATTGGAAAGAAGGCTTAGATTTTATATAGATGACTTCAAGTTTTATGATTTACGCGAAGTTGCGTTAGACCAGGAGTTAGGAAGCATTGATAAGGATAGAGAGATTGTTAAAATGCTGAAGTCTGGAATGGTGCCTGAGGATATGGTAAGGAAAAGAGAAGAGCTTATAAAGACTGCACTATTTGTTGTCGAGTCACCCAATAAAGCTAGGACCATAGCTTCATTTTTTGGAAGGCCCTCGGTAAGAGAGTATGGGGTTCTTAGAGTTTATGAGGTAAACATAGGCAAGCTACACCTACTCATAACAGCGTCAGGCGGTCATATGTTTGAACTTGTTGAGGAGGATCTTTCATCAGGATCTATTTACGGTGTTGAGAAACGTAATTATAATGGTATTACATGGTTTGTGCCACGCTATGACTTTATTAAACGTTGTTTAAATTGTGGTACTCAGTTTGTAAAGGGAGATATATGTCCAATGTGTGGTTCAGCAAATCTTCGTTCTTCTAAAGACATTGTTGAGACTCTGCAACGCTTAGCTATGGAGGTAGATGAAGTTATTATAGCAACTGATCCTGATGCAGAAGGCGAAAAAATAGGGTATGACATTGCTGTGGCCTTAGCTCCTTATGCAAAGAGTATTAAGAGAGCGGAGTTCCATGAGGTAACAAGGAGAGCAATTTTAACTGCGCTTGAAAACCTTAGAGAAATAGATATTCAATTAGTCAAAGCACAGCTAGCTAGAAGAATTGAGGATCGCTGGCTGGGTTTTGCACTTTCAGAGTATGTAACAAAGCGATATGCTGAGGTAAGTGGGCGTGAAAAACTAGATAGAAGGTATAGTGCTGGTAGAGTTCAAACACCTGTGCTAGGAAAAATAATAGAGTTGGCTTTAGCGAGAGTTCGTACACTTAGAAGAAGTAAAGTAGTCAGGGTAGGAGCTTTAACATTTGAAATACCAGAGGAAGATATAAAGAAGTATAATCTGAAGAAGATGAGCCCAAAGTCCATTGACATCGTGCTTAAGCCAGTAAAATCATATGTAGATACATTATACCCACTACCACCATTCACAACAGATGAAATGCTAGCAGAAGCTCAAAGAATATTACGGCTAAATTCTGTAGAAGCCATGAAAATAGCTCAAGAGCTATTTGAATTAGGTCTCATAACATATCATAGAACTGATAGTACTAGAGTTTCAACAGCAGGAATAGGTGTAGCAAAAGAATATTTGACAAAGATATTTGATAATAGAGCTAATGAGCTCTTTTTGCCAAGGACATGGGGTGAAGGAGGGGCACATGAAGCCATAAGGCCTACAAAACCTGTAGATGTTGTTGAATTAAGAGAGCTTATAGCAGAAGGTGTTATAGAGGTTCCCGTAAGACTAACATCTCAGCATTTCAAATTATATGACTTAATATTTAGGAGATTTATGGCTAGTCAGATGAAGCCCGCAATTATAGAGCGAATGGTCTATAACGTGGAGGTAGTATACAGAAGCGAAGAAATTAATGCTACTATATGGAGAGGACTTATAGACGTTACAGTAAGCATCGTGGAACCTGGTTTCACTCTTATTTATGCACCTATTCAAGTAATAGTGCTTCCTAAACACGAGACTGTAATAAAGCCAACAAGTATTAAAACTGTTGAAATTAGTGAGGTGAAGTTACCAACGCAAGGAGATATGATTAAGTGGATGAAATTAGTTGAAATAGGAAGACCGAGTACATATGCTAAAATAATTGAGACAATACAGAAGAGAAGATATGTGTATACTGTTGGAAAGGGTGTGCAGTACCTAATACCATCTGTTACCGGGATACTAATATACATGCTCTTGGCGGGAACAAGATTTCCTGATGAGGAAGAAAGTTATAACGTTTTGGATGCTATACTAGGGTATCTGAATAAGTATGGTTTTGTAGCAGGAGGTATTGATGTATCTTACCTTAGTAAAACAATTGAATTAATACTTGCTAACACCTCTAGAGAAACTGAAGCAATAGCAAAGATGGTTTCAATTACAAGAACAACAGATTTGCTTAAGAAGATGGAGCAAATAGAGAATGGTAAAGCAGAGTATAGAGAGGTTATTGAGGATCTTTTCAACGAGATGTGCAAAACTATACTTCCTTTAGTATATGATTATAATGTAGTGGTCTCTATATGCTCTTAAACGAAAGAGCTATAAGAATTGCAGTAATACACACATTCATAGAGTTGAATGCAAGGAAAAGGAATATAGAAAGAGTTTCTAAAGCAATAGAAAGGATTTTGCAACACGATGAACACGTAAAGATGATAATCTTACCGCAAATGCTAAATGGCATTGCACTATATGAAGGAATAGTTAGAAAAGGCGTCAAAGTTAATGGAGAACTAATACCAGGTCCTACAGTAGAGGAGTTAATTAACATAAATAGAAAATATGCTGTAACTCTTTTAGCAGGCCCTATACTTGAGCGAAGGGGTTCTAGGCTTTATAGATCAGCAGTATTTATATCAAATTCTGAAGTAAAGAAAGTTGTAAGACAAGTTTCAGTTAGAGGAGGGGTTAGCGGATATAATGAAATTCCCTACATAGATTCAGTCAATTTAAAGGTGGGGGTTTACATAGCTGAAGACATATTTTATCCTGATGTCGCTCTAGCGCTTTCAATCTTAAACCCTAATATAACAGTGTTTTTCCCTCACTTTGTGAACGATGTTGCAAAACAGCAATTAATGGCTAAGGCCAGGGCGTTAGAAAGTAGAAGTGTGACCATAATTGTAGGAGGTATTTACACGCATAGACAAGAGATTTTAGCTGTTGTACCAACAGTTGTAATAAGCGAAGAGGGAGATGATATAGAGAGAGTTGATAAAATGGATGAAAGGGTAGTGGTATTGGATATAAATGTGAGATCACGGAATAACTCCATGATTATAGCAGAAAGAAGGAGATTTTTAAGGGTCTTGAAAAAATTACTGCAATAGCAATGAGTTAACTTAAAACTCGTATTAATTTATTAGAGTAGTTTAAGAACTTGTAAATTAAAATAAACTTTGCCCTATTTCTTGGATATAAGAATTACGCGTCTGTTTTTCGCTAATATTTTTGCACTACTGTTTTTAGCCAGTTCTTTTATTAATTTCTTAGCCATACTATACTTTACCCCAAGTTTCTGTGAAAGAGTGTATGGTGTTGCAAAACTTGCATTACTTACCTCTTCAAGGGCTTTTGTAATCATTGCCGGGTCTAAGCTGATTGTTGCC
Source organism: Ignisphaera sp. (assembly GCA_020833345.1). Lineage (GTDB taxonomy): Archaea > Thermoproteota > Thermoprotei_A > Sulfolobales > Ignisphaeraceae > Ignisphaera. The sequence continues at coordinate 28,126 of JAJHQM010000003.1, read as the reverse complement.
ACTGCCTTCTCCTTTTTCTCTTCCTTTACAGCCTTCTTAGCTTCTTCTTTTACAAGTTTTCGCTGCCTTTTTTCTAAGGTTGAAAGAGGCTTACCTCCCTTTGTACCCATTATTTCAGCCTCACTTTATATAAGGTATTCTCAAAGATAGTTTAGCAGTGCTCTTGCTTATAAATTATAATTATCATAAATAGGTAGGTGGTGTAGATACAATATGCGCATCGTTACAGTAAAGATGCCTGAAACATATTTAGAAGCAATAGACGAATTAGTGAGGATGGGCAGGTATTCATCAAGAAGTGAAGTGATAAGAACAGCTATAAGGGAGTTGTTAAGGAGAGAATTGTGGGAGTCAGAAGCAAGCTTAGAGAAAACTAAGAGAAAAAATGCTAAGTCTAAAGTTATAGAGGTTCTGAGGGAAATATAGACATGGGCAAGCTAAATGAGTAAAAGTAAGTAGAAGCTGATTAAACTGCGTATTATCTATTATAGCATTTTATGTAATTTTCTTGTACTTTTGCATCTTACTATAAACTAATTTGGCATTTAAAGTATTAAGTAATGAAATAGCTGTTTTTAGATCGGTGATGATGAAGGCTGGTATTATAGAAGTGATGATATATGACATCAATGCTGAGCCGCAGAAATACAATAGAATATGGTAGAGAGGTTCTAATATACTTTGATAGTAGGAGAAAGTTTTTGGTTAGAGTAGAGCAAGGCAAGAAGGTGGCATCGGATAAGGGGGTAATACTTATTGATGACATTATTAAGAAGGAGATAGGAAGTCAAGTAGTAACTACGCTAAATGTTAAGGCATGGATTTTACAGCCCCTGCTCATCGATTACTTAGAGAGGGGTATTAAGCGAGTTACACAAATAATTTATCCAAAGGATCTCGGGTTCATAGTTTTAATGCTTGGGCTCGAACCCGGATGCAAGGTTTTAGAGGCAGGAGTAGGCTCTGGTAACACTACAGCGGTTTTAGCACATTTTGTTAAGCCTCAAGGGCATGTTTTTGGTTATGAGAGCAGAAAAGAGTTTATAGAGGTTGCTAAGAGTAATTTGATGAAATTGGGGTTAGATAAGTATGTCACTATAAAGCATGGTGACATTAAGAAAGGTGTTGATGAAAAAGATTTGGATGCAGCAATTATAGACATACCTGATCCTTGGGAAGCATTAGATACTATATACACTGCATTAAAGCCCTCAGCTCCTATAGCATTTTTCATTCCGACAATGCAACAATTAATAAGGCTTTTTGAGGCTATGGACGAACATAAGGGATTTGTAGATGTGAGAGCTTGTGAAATACTTCTTAGGGAAATAGAGTTATCAAGGAAATCTATTAGACCAGCAACTTATATGGTGGGTCACACAGGTTTCATACTCTTTGCCAGAAAAGTAATTAAGAGTGGTCAATAACTTCAGGTATGGTGTGAAGAGCTGTGGACATGCAAAGACCTCAAAAATATGGTGAAAGCTTTAGTGAGTGGTTTAGCTGGATTATTTCAGAGGCTGAAATATATGATTATGGAAGATACCCTATTAAGGGAACGGGTATATGGCTTCCATACGGCTTTCAAATTAGAAGAAGAGTTATTGAATTGATTAGAATGCTTCTAGATGAGACTGGGCATGAGGAAATACTATTGCCATTGCTGATACCTGAAACACTATTTGCAAAAGAAAGTGAGCATGTAAGAGGTTTTGAAGGAGAGGTGTTTTGGATTACTAAAGCAGGATTAGAGGAATTAGATGTAAAGCTAGCATTGAGACCCACAAGTGAAACCACAATTAGCTATATGGAGAGCTTATGGATTAAAAGCTACAAGCAATTACCTAAGAAATACTATCAAATTGTTAGCATATTTAGATATGAGACAAAAATGACAAAGCCTATGATTAGGGTAAGGGAGGTCACAACATTTAAAGAGGCGCATACAGTTCATGAGAGCTTTGAGAGTAGCGAAGAGCAAATAAGAGAGGCTATAAATATATATGCAAAGTTTTTTGACATGTTAGGAATACCCTACATAGTGTCTAGAAGACCTCAATGGGATAAATTTGCTGGAGCCATTTATACAATAGCCTTTGACACTATATTCCCAGATAAGAGAGCTGTTCAAATAGGAACAGTGCATAATCTTGGGCAAACATTTACAAAGGTTTTTGATGTTAAAATTCAGAAGAGGGATGAATCAATAGACTATGCGTGGCAGACAAGTTACGGTATATCTGAAAGGGTTATAGCTTCAATTATAGCTTTTCATAGCGATGAAAAGGGCCTCATTTTGCCACCACTAGTTGCACCTTACCAAGCTGTTGTGATACCAATTTACCAGGAAGATGCAAAAGATATGGTAATTGAGTATTGTAATAATGTAGCAAAGGCTCTGCGTGAAAATGGTATACGGGTATATCTAGACTTAAGAGATGATATGAGACCCGCTGAGAAGTTCTTTGAGTGGGAGTTAAAGGGAGTTCCATTGAGAATTGAAGTTGGGGTACGTGAAATCACAAATAACACTGTGACGGTGTTTAGACGTGATAAGGTCAAGAGAGAAATAGTACCGGCACAACAATTAGTTGAAAGAGTCCATGTAATGCTCACTGAGATAGCACAAGCCCTTGCAGCAAGGGCATGGAAAGAACTCATTTCAAACATTAGAATATCTAAGAGTATAGAGGAAGCAGCGAAGATATTGAAAGAACTAGGAGGAGTTGTTTTAATGCCTTGGTGTGGAGATGAAAGGTGTGTTTACAGTAAAATGCAAGGCATCGAAGGAGTTGACGTAATAGGAGAGGTTATGGAAGAATCGTTAAAGAAGCTCAACATTAGCTTAGATCTATTTAAAGGAACACAATGTGGTTTCTGCAATAATCAAGCAAAGGCTGTAATAGCTATAGCTAAGAAATATTGATTTATTTTCAGGCGATAAGTTATTGTCACTCCACACATAAAGACATGGGAAGTATTATAATCATAAAGTAGAAGTCTGGATGACAAACCTATGATTACCTCATTACAGTATAGTTAGGTTCACAATATACGTTCTCAACTTAATTATAGTTTTTAAACTAGTAGTGCAAATAGAATTGTCATGAATGTCACACATATTATGGGTGCCCTTGAATGCCAAAGAAGAGGGAAAATAGAGGCAGAAGGAAGGGAGATAAGGGGTCTGTAACAAGAGTACATTGCGATAATTGTGGTGCTCTCATACCTGAGGATAAGGCAATTTGTGTAACTAGAATGTATTCACCTGTAGATCCTCAGCTAGCTACTGAGTTAGAGAAGAAAGGGGCTATAATCATGAGGTATCCCGTTACAAAATGCTATTGTATTAACTGTGCAATATTCTATGGTATTATAAAGGTCAGAGCAGAAGAAGAGAGAAAGAAAGTTACGAGATTATGATTTACTCAACGCTTTAAATATATGGTAAAGCCTTTGAATAACTGTAATTATGCCCAGAAATGCCATTGTTAACAATACAATTTTTGCTATTGTAATTCCATAGCTTTCGCTGACTACAATCACAAGAGAAGATATTAATATCAATATAACCCTTTCTCCGCGCTCCAAAATACCTACTCCCTCAACTTTTACCCCTAGCTTTTCACCTAGAACCCTCAAGTAACTGATTAAAAACGATATAAGCATTACAAAATAGAGTAGAAGAGAATCCACTCCTAGTATCATTAAGGAAAGCAAATAATTAAACTCCTCAATTCTATCACAAAAAGAATCTAATACACCACCCCATACAGTAACTCTATTCTTAACTCTTGCAACAGCACCATCAAGCATATCAGCAATACTAGAGAAAGCAATCATTATGGGTACCATGATTTTTAAGCTTTCAATACTTGCAAATATTATAACAAAAAATGAAAGTGTTAATCCTATTAACGTAATGTTATTCGGATCAACATCAATATGCTGTGCTAATGAGGCAATAAATTTCATGATAAAGGGACGCAGTTTAGTTAACATAGTAACATCGCTCAGTATTTACTAAGCTACACTGTAATTTTAAGGAGGAGTTATAAATCTTAACCATGATTATATGTGAGCTTCTTTAAGTAATTATCATTACAATATTAAAGCATATTAACTTGAAAATTAAATTAATCTAATAGATGAAGAAGAATCCGGGAACTGAAAAGTGATGTGAGGTCTGCGTAAATCTGGGCTGATGGGGGATCGGAATAGGCATCTTAAAACAAGATAAAAGAATCATTGTTTCTATTTACAATCCTAGACTACTATACAGGGTTGTAGAGCTTCTAAAATCATTTAATGTTGTATATCAAGGGGTGGACCCTGATGTAAAATTACAGTTAACAGGCGTTGTTATAGCTGATAGAGAGGGATTAGAGTACATACGCCCTTTCTTAAATTTAAACAACGTTAAGATTGTAAATATCGATGCTGATAATGTGGAAAGCGCTATAATAAAGGCAGTTATTTACACAAAATTAGAGAGCAGCAAAGTACATGTACTCACGGCGGGTATAGACTACGGCAAGTCAATAGGTGTAGCGCTCTTGGCAAACTCGGAGATTATCTATATGAATAAGCATAGAAGTGAAAAAGAAGTTATACAAATACTCAAGTTCTTCTTTAGTAATATTGAGGCTGCAAAGAAAATAGTCAGAATAGGAATTCCAACTGCGATAATTCATAGAGATTTTGAGTTGTTTATAGATAAGTTAAATAAAGAGCTTCCACAGGGAGTTGTAGTAGAGCTTGTCTCTGAATACAATACTTCTAAAACAATTACTTATGAAGAAGTAAGGTCAGACAAAGACTCTTTTGCAGCACTAAATATAGCGATGAAGTCATGTAAAATTTATGAGCAGAAATAAAGTAAAGTAATGTAGTGCAGAGCTACATAGCACAGTTACGAAATGGGACCAGGTCATGATAGCAGCACTGCAAGCTCAACGAACAATAGACGTTGTTAGTGCGAGAGTTTCTATAGATAAAGGAAGACTGTTAAGGGTAATAGGACCTATAAGGATTCATGTTGAGAATGGACGTATTAGAATACTAGGAATAGAATTAGATGCCGGTAAGGAGATCTGGATTCACAGATTTCGAAGTTATGCTTTAAAAATACTTGAGCCAAGTACTATTAATGTTGTTATTGGTGAAGGAGGCAGAGTTGAAGAGCCGTTACCAGGCGAGGAACCAATAGACGTATGGGAGTCTATAGGACAGGAAATAGTTGAACGTAGAGGGAAGGTAGTTATACTTGGTTATGTTGAGAGTTGCAAAACCTCATTTGCAACTCTATTATCTAACTTAGCTCTTGAAAAAGGCCTCAAAGTAGCTTTAATAGACGCTGATATAGGTCAATGTGATCTAGCACCTCCAGGCTTTATAGCTATGAAATTCATTGACAGAAAGGTGCTATGGCTAAGAGAGCTTACGGGAGACGTTATGCGTTTCATAGGATTTCTATCGCCATCATATGGCGCTGCAATAGTAAAGCTACTTTCATCTATATTAGAGCTGGTAAGACTTGCAGAAGAAAAGAATTCGCAAGTAATTATAATAAACACGGATGGATGGTTTGGAGATTTTGGAGCTATACAATACAAATTACAACTAATAAAGAATTTAAAACCAGATAACATTATAATAATGGGTAACGAATCTTGCAATTACTTAACCAGCGTTTTAAGCAAGTTCTCTAGTTCCAAAGCATATTGCGCTCCTACACCAAAAGTAGTAAGAAAGAGAGATAGAGATGATCGTAGACACCTTAGAAGAGTTAACTATATGAATTACTTTCAAAGAGCTAAGCGAAGGTGCTTCAAACTAAATGAAGTAGCATTACTAAATTCCTGTCTTTTCAATGGGGCTCTTGACCAAGAACTTCATGAAAAATTGCAAAAAGAATTGAAAATACCAGTACTAATGCTAAGTCGATATAATGACGCTATAGTTATGGCCGTACCTGATGATGTGAAAGTAGAAAGAATTGCTATAAATCATGATGATGTTTATGTAGTTAGGCCATCAAATACCAAAGGAGTTCTTGTAGCGTTACTCAATAATTCGCTTGAAGAAGTGGGAATAGGAATTATTGAGAGTGTGGATTTTATGGAGCAAAAAGTATGTGTCTTAACTGAATATGAGGGAGAGGTCAAGGGTCTAGATATAGGTAGAATTGTTGTAGGGGAGGACTGGACAGATAAAGGAATAGCAAGCAAATGCGTTTTGTAAAGACAGCTTTTTCAAAATTAAGTAAAGCACAGCTCTATTGCATTCTTATCACACTTTAATATAGCATTAACACCGTCAGGAACTTTTTCATAGACATTCTCAGGTATATTGCTTACGCCAAGAATGTCGCATAAAATAATGCCACTTATTACTACGGGATCTGGTCTGCACATCAATATAGCTTTAGGTGCTAATCCTCTTTTGCACATAGAGTAAAGTACATATACACCTACAGTGCTACCTCGAAACCTCTTAGTAATTAGTATAGCGTCTTTGATCACCCTACCATAATTACCTACATCTTGAGAAATTATTCTTCCACTCTGTCTATCAACATCTCCTAAAAACGACAAAGTAGAAACCTTAACTATTTGGCCTGAGGCAACTCCTTCCTTCAACGTTACAACATTCTCAAGCCTTATACATGAATTGTACAAGGTTTTACACCTGCTAAATTTTGAAGATAATGTAATGCCTTACCATGTGGTGTGGCTATAGTCATAAAGTTTAGAAACCTCAAATTTGACACTACTGCACAGCCTCCTGGTAGAATTTGAACTTCTATTGAGTACTTTTCTCTCATTCTTTGTATAAGCGCATTAACTTCATTATCACGCTTTTCAATATATTTAGGTACTGTTACAATAATTCTTTGAATGCCTTGTTTCTTTAACAAATCCAAGTGTCTATCCATTAATAGTAGTTTAAGTTCGTCTAATGTCACATGAGGACACCCTATGAGCATAGTGTCGCTATAACATTTTAAATCCATATCCTCAAGTTCCTTGAGATTTACAGATATGATTTCACTTCTTTCTATAACATATGTATGTTGAGGTGTTACACCTTCTAACACTGCCATCGGTAAATCTGATGTTGCAGATATTGAGGCTAGCATGTTTCTCACCATCAAGTCAAATATAAGTTCACTTTCTGCCCTATACCTAGCCCTAATGTAAGGAATGCATTGCGCCACTTTACCTATGTAGAGACCGAGAAGACTTGCAATGAGAATCGAATTGATATCAAACAACACCACCACTTCTTCACAAGCCTTTCTATTCTCTATCTTATGCATATCAGCATAGTATGTTCTTCCAACTAAGGCTGCCATTAATGCTGTTAGCCCACTCTCTCTATTTGTTCTTGCTCCTAAGACGCTATTTGCATAGATTACTGCACTTGATTCCGCCCATGCTAAGTGCTCCCCTATACCAGGTTTTCTAAGCTTATACGGAGTACATGTAAAGCTATTTGGGTCTACACCCATTTTTATTAAGCTCTTCACTATTCTCATCTGTTTTTCAAGTAGTGAACTGTCCTTGTATAGGGCTGAGCCTGCAAAGGAATACGGATTTGCTGATGTATAAACTAAGACTCTTGCACCTCTATTGCTGAGATCCTCCAGTAGCTCGAGACCTTCATCACCTATATTAAAATAAGAGACTCCTGAAACATGTGCATGACTTATTTCTACAAGCCTCTCAGCTCCAAGTGTTTCACCAACTTTAACTATAACTTTCATTGCTTTTTCTATAACTTCACCATATTCACCATTGAGCATTTTTTCTTCAATACCTGAAAGATACATAGAAAATCACTGGACTCTAACATATTTAAAGACATCTTTATTTGCAGAAACGGGTATTGTAAGGTCTATTCCCATCTTATCGCAGACCCCGGTTGGAGATATGGGGTCTAGTGTTGAACACCTGCTCTTTTCGATAAGAACAATGCTTTCCCGACCCCTAAACCTCGTTGCAAAGGCCCACAAAATATCATTAGAAGAATCCAAATCTATATCCTCGTCTAGTATTAATACAACTTTGGCACTTGGATGAGCCGAGAATGCGGCTAATATTGCGTTCTTTGCATCGCCATCAACATTTTTAGTTACAGAGACTGCTAAAATGAGCCAAGAACCTGCTGCTTCTAATAATCTAACTTTGTGAACTTTAGGAACGACATTACTAACATATTGCCATACTAATGCCTCTCTATAAAAGCTCTGCAAAAGCTTGTGTTCCTTGCCTGAAGGCAGTATTACATGAAAATATTCTTCTGTATTTACATACATTGCCTCTACTTTTATCAAGGGCTCCTTCCTAACAGCATCATATAGTCCTAGCAAATCTACGAAGGGTCCTTCATTAACGAACTGAGTTGAGGATATCTTTCCTTCAAGAACTACAGAGGCGATAGAGGGTACAGGTATATGGTATATAGGTGTATAGGCGATTGTGAAAGATTCTAATAGGTTTGGCACTAAGTGTAACTCAAACACTCCCAAAGGGGGTGAGGAAGCTGCCATGAGCTCTACAGCCGGGTGCGCACCTATAACTATTGCTACAGGAGTATCAGAACCTCTCTTCCTGTATTCATCATATATGTACCTTAAATGCCTAGGAACTATTCTAGCCACTACACAATCTTTTGATACAAGCATAGTTCTATGTATAGACATATTACATAATTCATCTAAACACGCAATATATATTGCAGATGTTAGGTATCTTCCACCATCATTATTGTAAAACTTTATGAAAGGTAAGTTATGTAAGTCAAAGTCTGCAACAGGTTTGAAATAGTTAAAGAAGCTTGCTTCCTTTGGCTTACTAAGCCTAGTTATAGACTCTAACAACTTCTTATACGCTTCTTCATCTTTTCTAACATTTAATACCCTTTCATAGAGTCTTCTCCTACTATTTAATACATTACCAACACATACATACTGTTGAGCATTCTTAACTCTGAAAAGTACAATTCTTTCATTTCTATCTGCTAAGTGAAGCATTCGTGTAGGTTCTAGTATAGGATTCAATTCATAATTTGAATAATCTTCAACATCTCCTTTATCAAGTGAATGTATAAACTCTCTTAGTGACATAGACTAAACACTGTTATTGCTGTCAGGTACTAGCAATTAGAAAAGTTTACAATATTATAAGTATGCATAACCTCTTTAAGACCACCGTTGAGAGACAAATCGTAACCCTTAAAGTAAAGAAATTTTAAAACTTGCAAATTTTTCATCAAGGAGTTAACATATAGCGAACGAGAGTCTTCTCTAATGTAGTACCATGCTGTAAAGCATTAATAAGTACTTGAGAGTTATGCTTAAGCAATAAGGAAAGGGTACTTGCGAAGAAATCATAAGCTTAAAGATGAGCATAAAGTATTTATTAAATACTTAAAACTAGTCTGCAGTTTTTCTAGAAGGCTTTGTTTTTCGCTTTTCCTGCATTTTTTCTCTACTTAAAATTGTTTTTATTCTCTCAACCCTTTCAAGAGCGTCTAACCATGAGATGATGCCCCTAAGATCCTCAAATTCTACTTCCTTACCACTCCTTATTTTACTGATATAATCACCTAATTTACTAGCTATGGATTTCTCTAATTCAATTAGTACTGATGCAACATTAGCCTCAGATAACTCTTCCTCAGACTTTACAAGCATTACACGACCGTGAACTGGGCAGACAACTTCTCCACTAACGAGCTTAAATAAAGGCGAGCCACAAAGTGGGCAAGATTCTGCGAGCATTGTAGCTCCACTTCTCATTAATTCACTGGCTTTCTTTATTATGATATCTCGATTAATGTGCTCCAATGCATTACACCCATCGCAATTCAGTCTAGCATTAAACTGCAAAGATTTATAAAGTTAGGAACCTTAAAATGTTACCTACTCTCTTTATGCTAAAGTGCAGTTAATGAATACTGGTAACACTATGAAGAGTTTTCATAGCATTCTGATGGGAGCATTCGTAGGCTTATTTGTAAGCTTCATGAATAGCTATTCTTATGCAGTCTCAGGTTATACAACTTCTGAAATTTCTTTGATATACATACCGTTACTAATTTTGCTAATATGCAAGCTTCTGAAGCTTCATTATAAAGATCAAGACATTTTATACGCAACAGCTATAGCTATGGGAATTGATATAACAACAACTTTAACAAGCGGGATGTATGTAACATACGGCTTTCTAAGTCACATTTCTAATAAGCTTCATCTCTTTGGATTTAACATATCTGTACCACCTCAGCTTTTCGGCATTAACAGGCTTTTCTTCATAGACATAGATGCAATGCCAACATACATCACCTTGGCCCTAGTATCTCTAGGGGGCCTCTTCATAGCATTTGCACTAAGAAATCACTTCTTTTACAAGGAGAGGCTCAGATACCCCATGGGTACGGTAAGTGCTATAGTTACACAGGTGTTTAAAGGTATTTTTATAGATAAAAAACTCTTTGTGGTATTCTTTATAATTGGATTTGTATTACAAATACTTTATTTTATGAATCAAATGTCAATAGATCTAACACCTGCACTTTCAATGTTTATTCCTGGAGCATCACTTGCACTAACCTTTATACCGCTTGTATTTGCACTTTTTCTACTTCTACCCCTTGGCATTTTAAGAATGTTGTTTATAGGATCCCTATTAATGTACCTAGCACTCATACCTGCAGCCATAGCTCTATTTAAAATTCCTATAATACCTGCTCAAAGCTACGATAGCATGCTCTTTAGCGTATCTCCAATTTTACTTAGTTATAACATTGGCTTTATAGCAACATTTTTACTACTATACATTATCAAATATCTTAGGCAACTCTTAGTAAGTGTAAAGGTTACTATGAAATTTACCCTTGAGAGATTAATGCTATTCATAGGGATACTGTATTTAGCATTTCTTGGGGCTGTTGCATTGGTATTCGCAAGCTTAAATGGCATTAATGTTGTTTTCATTGCTATGCTAATTTTAGTTTTGTTCCTTCACTTCATATTGATAATAGGTAACATTAGGACTGTTGGAGAAACCGGTATAGGCTCGCAGGCTTTGTATCCATTAATAACTTTAGTAATGTATGTGACAGGAACACGCAGTACTTTAACATATGCTATTCTAGATCCCTATACAGGAATTCCGATGCCTCAAACTATAGCTGCTTCTGCTATGAACTTGCTTCGTTATGCTAGGTTTAATAAGGGCAATAGCATTGCCGTAGTTAAGTACTTTAGTATTGGAGTTATTGTAGGGAGCATTATTACGTATCTCTATGGAAACATACTGCTTTTTATCTATGGTATTGACTCGCCTCAAATGCCTTTAACAAGGTGGATACCAATAGTAATTTGGATGTCAGCTATATACAGCGGAAAACTTACTATGGCTTCTTTATATGTGTCAATCTTTTCACTTACTTTTGCATTACCAGTGGCATTACTAGCACACGTATTAGGTTTTTCACCATTTCCATTACTAGTTGGCATAACACTTACTCCTGACATAGGATTTCAAGCACTGCTGGCATACATTATAAAGAGCTTAGCTGTAAAGTTTGGGACCGTGCTACACGAGAAACTCATTATCAGTACTACGTTTTTCTTGCTTGGGGCTTCATGTGCAATTATATTAAATACCGTGCTTAACGCCTTGGGATTGGCTATATGAATTTCAATGCTATGTCAATACCAATGGAGCATATAGTAATGATGATAGTAATTTTACTTACTATTGTAGTGATTTTATTATTGAAGAGAGTAAAGGGGTTCATAGAAGAGGAATCAATAGCTATACCAACGCTAGTCTCACCTGTTTTTAAGATCATCAAGTTAATGTTCTTTAAAGTAGCTATAAGTATTGAGACAATATTAGTGACCATAGCAGTACTTCTAATAGCATTTACAGTAGGCTACGTAGCAACATACACATACTCCTATACAACTATTGATGCTATAAACATACCTTACTCATACTCTATATTACTGGTTTCAAATAGTTATGTGAATCAAGTTGAAGAGCTTTTAATAAATGCGACAATACCTCTTGACTGCATTAGAATACTTCAAGTTTTTCGTGAAATACCCATTAAGAGTAGTAGAGGTGCAAGTTATTTACTTCCATTACTTATCGAATGCAATGTTCATAGTATTGAAAGAAGCAATAACATACTGATTCAACTATGCAAATATGTGAAGAACCTTACTAAAGATAATGTGTTAATTGATATAAGCAATAGAGATATTGAGGGAACCATTAATGTTGATGGCACAAAGCTCTCAGTAATTAAGGTAAACATTTCTGAGTACCTATCTATCCAATTACTACCTGGAATTCCTCTTACGCATACTATAGGTGTCATGGGGGGTAGTACAATTACAGCCTCGCCATCAACAATAACTGTGATACCCTACAGCAAGGATTTCTATGAAATTATTTGTAAAAATGAATGCAATGTCAAAACGTTTTTCATCATTACCTCGCAGATACCAGATGGTATAAAAGACAGTATTGTGAAGACAGGGTTAAGATATTTTGAAATCGTGGCTTTGCGACGTAATAATTCAATTGATATATATAGTCGTAGCTTAGTGCCTTCCACAAAAACAATATTAGGAATAACTTCCTCAATATTGATTTCATTAATATTCTCAATTTCAATTTCTGGAGGCTTGGCTGAGAAGGTTATAAGAATTTCAGAAAAATTGTCCTTGATGGGAGTTACCTACGATACAATTATAGCATCCGTAAGTATAGCTATAACTTCAATATTTGCAATTTTAATTACGCCTCTCCTAATAATATTAATTTCGTTAGGTGCTATGGCAGGTATTTCAATACTTTCATACATTTTGTCAGCAACTGCAACAAACTTTTTATTAACATATAAGGTATCGAGAAAGCTGAAGTTGAGAGGTTATAGAGTATTATCAAAGCCCTTCCTAAGCATCAATATCCCTGAGCAGATAGATAGTGAGTATTTTAAGCAAATTGTACAAAAGCTGTTTGCTTTAGATGACATCTTTATGTTGAGTGAGGTGGAGGTATTAAGAGGTTCCGAAGGCTACAATGAGATTAGAATAGAGCTTATTTACAGAAAGAGTTTTGCCACAATAGTTACTGTAGAGGTCTATGAAGAAAAAGGTAAAGATGTTTGGAGCTATACTATAAATGTAGATGTGTGGAGTATTGAAGAATTGAGTAAATATGAACAGAGTAAAATAGCCTCCCTAGCACTTTCAAAGGTTCAGGGGGCTCTGATGCAATGCATTACAAGATTTTAATGAAAACAGCTAAGTACTCAGTTACATGCAATGGCTTTGGCTATGTTTTGCTATACACACTCTCTCTAACTCTCTATATAACCATTTGCTTTAGTGAAATAGCGCTATTTATTTCCCTGCTTTTAAGCATAATGATGTTATATGCATCGTTATTATCAGATAGGCTAAGCATAGCTCAGCTGATTAATGCCTATAGCATTGTTGGTTTAAAAAGAAAGGAAATAGTAGCATCATTCTACATATTTGCCAATACTCGAGTATTGGTGATTGCAATAGCGTTTCTTGTAGCCTACCCCAGTATTGTTGTAGCATTTCTCACATTATCAAATACATTTATAGCATTGGTATACTACTTCACATTCCGAAGGGTATGAAGATTGAAAGACGTTGTAGTTATAGTTAAAAATCTATGGAAATACTACAACTATATGGGTCATAGAATAGCTATTTTGAGAGGAATAAATGCGACACTGTATAGAGCTGATATAGCATGTATTTATGGTCCTAGTGGTGCAGGCAAAACAACATTCTTAAAAATTTTGGCAGGGCTTGAGAGACCTGATTTAGGAGAGATTATAGTGGAAGGATATAACCTAACACTGCTAGATGACGATGCTCTAGCTACAATAAGAGCAAGCATAGTAAGCTACATTCCTCAAGATTATGGACTCATAGAAGACTTTACAGTATATGAAAATGTTGAGCTTCCATTACTAGTTGCAGGGTTCTCAGAGGAAGAGAGAAGAGTAACAATTCTTGAAACGCTCAAGTACATGGGAATAGCAGAGAAAATGCATACAAAGGTGAGGTATCTGAGCGGAGGCGAGAAGCAAAGAGTGGCTATTGCACGTGCTCTAGTTGTCACACCATCGCTTTTATTAGCAGATGAGCCTACAGCAAATTTGGATTGGGAAAACGCTAAAAAAGTCTTAGAGTTGTTTATAAAAATAAATAGAGACTTTAAGACAACTGTTGTTATGGTGTCTCACGATGCTAGGATTTTAGAATTTGCAAATAGAAAATTTGCTCTTTATGATGGGGTTTTAAAGGAGGTGTAGTACTGAGTAAGGTATTACGTTGCCTCTTCTTCAAGTAGTTTTATGTAGTTTTTAAGCCTTTCTATAATGTCACTGTGCTTCTCACTATCTACTTTTAGAGATGCGTGATACGTATTTATTATTGTATCAAACCAGTCAAGCGCTGCTAACACGGCATCGTAAGGACACAAGATGTTACCTTCAGAATCCTCTAAAACCTCTCTATCAATACAATCCTCATGCATTAAGGCACCGCAGATTGAGCACTTAACGTATCTTTCTTCATTTACTATCTCTCTATTGCATATAGCACATTTTACTATAACACGTTTCTTCTCGTTACTCAAGAGCAAGGCACTTCACATGGTCCGTGAAATCATCACCTAGTCAGCCAACCCAGCGTAAGCACATCAAAGATAACTTTAAATTGCTGTCCTTATAAAACTATCTTTAGTTGCTAGTAAGGGATCCTTATGAAAGCTGTAATTTTAGCAGGGGGTCTTGGGAAAAGGCTGAGACCTTTAACAGAGGATAGGCCTAAAATCCTCGTTGAGGTGTGTAAAAAACCCATTCTAGAGTGGCATATTTATTGGCTTAGTAAGTATGGATTTAAAGACTTTGTGCTACTCTTGGGGCATGCAAAGGAGAAGGTTTTAGAGGAGGTTGGTAGTGGAAAGAAGTACGGTATAAATGTGGCTTATGTTGTGGAAGATGAACCTCTTGGTACTGGAGGGGCTATAAAGAATGCAGAAGGTGTTTTGAGAAATGAAGAGTGGTTTTTAGTTATAAATGGTGATGTGATTACAGATCTAAATCCCCTTCTACTCTTAGAAACGCTTAAGAATAGTGATGCTATTGCAAGCATAGCTTTAGTTTACATGAGAAGCCCTTACGGTATTGTAAAACTTGTTGAGGGCTACGTCAAGGAGTTTTTAGAAAAGCCTATACTGGAATACACAATTAATGCTGGGATTTATGTAATGAAGCCGCAGATCTTTAATTACCTACCTGAGAAAGGAGATATAGAGGTTACAGCATTTCCGCAATTAGCTAAGGAAGGCAAGTTAAAGGGGTATATATTTAAGGATGCTATGTGGAAATCTATAGACACCATCAAGGATTTAGAGGAGTGTGAAAATATGCTTAGACAAAGATATCCGGAGTTCTGTGGAGGGATGAAGACATAGCAATTCAGTTAAAAAGCTGTGTTTATTATTTTCTCCAAATACCTAACTCACTAAATATGTAATTGACAGGAAAACCAATCAGTATGCCTATAAATTGGGCTAGTAAGGGGCTCCATGATAAGCCATATTTTATAGATACCGCAGAAATGTATTGAGCTGTTGCACTAATGGCTGAGGATATGTGAAAGAGTAGAAGTCTGTGTATTAAGCTTCCAAAGCGTCTATCTTTAAAGGTCCAAACCTCATGTAAAAAGAAGTTAAATAGTATGCTAAGCTCTATAGCTATGGCACTACCTAATATGAAGAGCTCGCTATATAGCAATGGCATAACATACCTAAAGGTTAGTAACGTACAGAGATTTACAAAGGTACCAGCAATCCCTACAGCAATAAACTTGAAAGGTCTCCAGCCACTTAGCTTAAGAATGTGAATTATGTATGCAATAATTACCTTTGAACCTAGTTTACTCTTTCCAAAGACTCTCGATCTGAATATGTAAGGAACTTCAATTACTTTTTGAGGATTACAGCGCTCTAAAATTTCAAGCAGGACCTTAAAGCCTTGAGGATTTAATCTCTCCTTATTGTTTATCACCAGTTGCTTCTTGACTAAGAAGAACCCTGACATTGGATCAGAAAGCCTTCGTATGCTAGGCAAAAAGAGCTTTGCAATTAACCCAGCAGCTTTAGATGCTAGGAGGCGTGCTTTCGACCATCCCTCAACACCTCCACCCTTCATATACCGAGAACCTATTACAACATCAGCCCCTTCTTCAACAGCCTTTTTTAGAAAAAGCTCAATGTATTTTGGTGGATGCTGCAAATCTGCATCCATTACAGCAACATATTCTTTTAATGAAAAGACAATACCATCTATTACAGCCGTAGACAGGCCCTTTAAATTAATTCTTCTTACTACCGTAGTACCCTCTGTGAGAAGCTCAATAGCCCTTCTCCACGTACCATCAGGACTATTGTCATCTACTATAACAACTTCATATTCAACATATTTAGGTATGCTTTTAGCGAGTTCCTTAAATAGCAGCTCTACATTATCGTATTCATTGTATGTAGGAATAACCACCGAAATGCCACTACCGTTCTCAGCAGTAAATGCAAACGTAGCCCACACCCATTATCAGTTACAAAGTTTGTCAAGAAAAACATTCGTGAAGCCGAGGTTAAAAAGAAAAATTTTATCATGCTACGACTCGTTTAGTTTATTATGTGGTTTTAGTGCAAAGGCACAACTCTTAAAATTAAAGTGAGTAAAAGGATTCTAATGCTGAATGCGGGATGGTCGTGTCATCTAATGAAAACATTGTTATTGAGGTATTGAAGAGGTTAGAGAGTGTTTACAGACCTAAGCTGGAGGATTACGTGGCACTTAACCTATTAAAATTGAATGTAAGTGACTTTGAATTTCTTGTGGGTGTGGTATTGAGTCAAAATACGAGTGATAGAAATGCATTAAGAGCATTTAATGCTTTGAAAAAAGAACTTGGCAATTCTTTAAGTCCGGAATCCATATTGAATACGCCATTAGAAAAGTTAGAAAATGCGATTAAGTGTAGTGGATTAGCTAGAAGAAGAGTTAGAGCACTGATAGCTCTTGCGAAGTGGTTTAAAGAGAACAGCGAATTAATAGAAAGGCTGAGGGTGTTAAAGTCTGAGGAAATTAGGAAGCTGCTTATGGAAGTGTACGGAATTGGTCCAAAGACTGTTGACGTATATATCTTAATGAAATTAGGTAAACCTGCATTTCCAATAGATACTCATATCAGAAGGGTTTTACTAAGATTAGGAGTTGTTCCCAAATCTAGTAGTTACAACTATATAAGCACTACCATAATGTCAATTCTTAATAATGATGTCACACTACTTAAAGAACTTCACGTACTTCTAATTGAGCATGGACGTAGGGTATGTAAGGCTCGAAAGCCTTTATGTAAGCAGTGTGTGCTCATTGATCTATGTCAATACGGTGCAAAGATAAATTCTCAGTAACACCGGGCACATCATCATTCAGCGCTCAGCTACATCATCATCGATTAAAACATTCTTTAGGAACTTTAACTTAATATATGTTAGTAGCTATGTGTATTAAATGCCTTTAAGATGTGATTAGAGGTAAGAGGGCAATGTCAGCAATGAGGCAACAAGGTGTAAAATACAATTTCATGGCTACGGCTTTGGCCATTGAGCAACTTGCCAAGGTCTCTAAGTTAAATTTAGAGATTCAGGAAATTGAATTAAAGAACGCTATTGGAATGATATGTGCTGAAGACATATATTCACCTACTGATTTACCTCCTTTTGACAGAAGTGCTGTTGATGGCTATGCTGTATGTAGTGAAACCATAACTTCTGCATCTCCAAATAATCCAATACCTCTTAAATTACTGAGCTACAGTCCTACGCTTTCATCATGTAGCTATGCTGTACCAGTGGCAACGGGGCAGAGAATTCCTGAAGGTGCTGATGCTGTGGTTATGCTTGAGGACGTTGATAGAGAAGGGAACATCATATACGTGCTAAAGCCCGTGCCCAAATACGGCAATGTGTCTAGGAAAGGTGAAGATATTAGAAAGGGGGAGCTCCTCATTGCCAGGGGGACTATAATTAAGCCCCCGCACATAGCAGTCCTTTCAGCAATTGGCATGACACGAGTTAAGGTGTATAGAAAGATAAATATAGGGCTTATCTCTACAGGTTCAGAAGTAGTAGATCCTTCATATGGGCTTAAGGCTTATGAACAAGGATTAGTTTTAGACTCAACTTCAATACTTCTACTCTCAGTCCTCTCTATGCACAGATTTGTAAATGTCAATTGGTATGGTTTTGTTAAAGACGTTAAGCAAGAGATTAAGGCTGTAGTTGAAAAAGCTTTAAATGAAAATGATGTCTTAGTGCTTACAGGGGGTACAGGACCTGGAGAAACAGATAAGACTTTTGAAGCTATTGTAGAGATGAATAGAGATGTTAAAATCATAGCTAGGGGGCTTGCCGTAAGACCTGGGAGACCAACCTCAATACTTGTTGCCAATGGCAAGCCTGTATTTCTGCTTTCTGGATTTCCTGTAGCAGCATATATAGCGCTGCACGAGATTGTTCTGAAGGCTCTCTGCATGCTTTTAAAAATCAGGGGGGAGCTCTTTATAGAGATTCCTGTAAAGCTTAGTAAGAGAATTTACGGTGCAGTGGGGTACGATACCTATGTTAGGGCTAAACTATTTAAGTGTAATAATGAATTGTGCGTTGAGCCCATATTACTTCACGGTTCAGGAGTCTTAAAGTCTTTACTTGAAGCAAATGCCCTTATTACAATTCCAAGAAATGTGGAAGGTTATGAAAAAGGTGAGGTAATTTGGATAAAGCTGTTATAGGTAAACGAAAAATATTTCATACCTTGCTATCTATAGAAGAAACGCTGTCTAAATTAGAACAGCTTGGATTACTAAAGCCGCTTGGTATTGAAGAAGTTGGGCTAGAAAATGCTTATGGAAGAGTCCTAGCTGAGGACATATATTCACCAATAGACTACCCTCCTTTTGATAGGTCTGAAGTTGATGGCTATGCGGTTTCGATAAAGTCCATTGAAGGGGCTGATGAGCTGCACCCCAAGAAGTTAAAGGTTGTGGGTAGAGTTTCTATAGGTGAGGCTCCTGATATTACTATTGTAAATGGTGTTGCTGCAGCAATAGATACAGGGGCTGTTGTTCCTAAAGGAGCCGATGGAATTGTTATGGAGGAGCACACAGAGCATATAGCACTTGACGAAGTTGTAGTGTACAAGAGTATTGCACCAGGGGAGAATATTTCCTTTGCAGGTAGCGATGTAGCTTTGGGGGAGCTTGTTTTAAGAAAGGGTACAAGGCTCATGTATAGGGAGATAGGGGTCTTAGCGGCACTGGGCATAGGCCATGTTAAGGTATTTAAAAAGCCGAGGGTTGCTGTAGTGTCTATTGGTAATGAGTTGATGAAGCCAGGCTTAGCGCTATCCTTGGGCAAGATCTATGATAGTAATGGTTATGCAGTAACAGCTTTCTTAAAGCAGCACGGGTTTGATGTGAAGTACTGTGGTATATTGCCAGACGATGAAGAGATAGTTTATAGTGAGTTAGCAAGGCTGTCATCATTTTACGACGTTATAGTGACCTCAGGGGGCACATCTGCTGGTGAGGAGGATGTTGTGTACAGGGTTTTTGAAAGACTTGGAACTCTGTTAGTTCACGGCCTTAAGGTAAAGCCTGGCAAGCCTACGGTTATTGCTTTAAGTAAAGATGGCAGGATATTGTTTGGGTTACCAGGATTTCCTTTTTCAGCTCTTTCCATAGCGGTACTCTTACTTAGCAGGATTCTTGAAAAGCTTGAGGGATTTGAGTCCAGGAAGCAAGTAATTCATGCATTAACAACCTTTAGAATACGGAAAGACATTGGTAAAGCTTGGTTTGTGCCAGTAGTTTTAAGTAATGTGGGGGGAAGGCTCTATGCAATTCTACTTCAAACATCTTCTGGAAGCGTATCGTCGCTTCTCAGGGCAGATGGGATTGCAATTCTTCAAGAGGGCAGAGACTACATAGAGGAAGGTGAAGAAGTGGAGGTTGTAAGCTTTAGCAATGAATTAAAAGAAGTTGTTATTATTGGAAGTCACGATGCTTTGCTGCCAATGTTACTAACAAAGCTTGGAATCATGGATAGAGTATCGCTAGGTTTTGTAGGCTCTTATAGGGGGTTGCAGTTGCTGAAAAAAGGGTACATAGACGTAAGTCCTATTCACTT
The DNA here is from genome assembly GCA_020833345.1 of Ignisphaera sp. GTDB lineage: Archaea > Thermoproteota > Thermoprotei_A > Sulfolobales > Ignisphaeraceae > Ignisphaera. The sequence goes on along the minus strand of JAJHQM010000003.1, from coordinate 7,799 downwards.
ATTGGATCCTATTTCAGGGGAGTACAATGTTCCATTTATTGAGAAGGATAACGAATTGAGGAATAAAGCTATATTAATTAGAGGTTATAGGAGGAGGCTGGTCTTGGCATTCAGAAAAGGAAATCCGAAGAATATTAAAGGATTTGAGGATTTGCTAAGACCTGATATAAGATTTATCAATAGAAACAAGGGCTCAGGTACAAGAATTTACATAGATAAGGTTCTAGAGGATATGGCTAAAAAACGTGGGCAAAGCCTTGCCGAAATTATGAGGAGCATTAATGGGTACTGGTATGAAGTTTCTACGCACACTGGTGTAGCTGCTGCTATAGCTCAAGGCAGAGCTGATGCTGGAGTGTGCACAGAGTATTCTGCTATACTTTATAAGCTAGATTACATCCCATTGACATGGGAATACTACGACTTTTTAGTGAATATACAAAGTTTAAGCAAAAATGCTGTTGACAAGTTTATTGAAGGACTGAGAAATTCCTCAATAAGGCAGCTCGTCAACAGCTTTGCAGGCTATGAAGTACCCGCTGAAATGGGTTCAAAGCTTTGTTGCTAGCTTTTTAACTATTTTTCGCGATATTTCATCAGCAAGCCTAAGGGGCTCAGGAAGACTGTATCGAAAATCCCAAGTTTTTAGTGTTATATCAGCAGCGTCCTTTGCTGTAACCTTATTGCCTATACTTACATAAAGCTTCTTAGAGTTTTTAGTTAAGACATATCCAACAATCATATTATCAATCACTATGGCTTCGCTGTCATCAGCTCGAACCACCTCTCCATAGAGAAGGCTTTTTGCAACGCCTATCGATGGTATGTTTAGCACTACACCTATATGTGAAGCTATTCCGCACCTCCTGGGGTGGGCCATTCCATGACCATTAACAAAGGTTATGTCTATGCGAACTTTACTTAACAAATGCAGTAAGGTTCTTAGCATCAATGGAGCTTCTCTAAATGCTAGCAACCCAGGTATGTAAGGAACTGTTACTTTTTCACAATAGTATGAGTAAGTCACTAAAGCTTTACTCTTTAAGCTATAAGCAACTGCTGCAGCGCAGCCCACATCTCTCCTATAACTAACATCAACTCCTGCTACTATATCAATAGCAGAAACATCTATAGGCTGAATAACAATGTATTTACTGAGAAGTTCCTGAGCCCTTAAAGCATTTTCAATTAAGAAAACCATATCTTATCCTGCCCCGCTGCTTTCAAACTTGTCAGTTAATGTGTTTAAATAGTGTTTAATTCTATTTAAAATTTTCTAAGAAGCAATGTCCTAGACGCAACAGCCAGATGTAAAGAATTGACAAAACACCGAAGAGTATCATACTAATCCTCTGAGAACACCTTGAGCATGTCTAAGCATTACAGCTCTAAGAAGCAGTAGAGGGTCTAATTAATAACTAGCATAGACTGTATAAGTGTTAAATTGTTATAAAGTTATGCTCTTTTCTATGATACCATTTCTGCTTATAGCTATAATGTCTATACCATCACCTGAAACAGCGTCTCTAGATATAGCCGATTTTATGGCTTTAATAGCAAGGTCTACAGCCTTGTCAAGCTCTAGGTCTTTCTTATACTCTGCTTCTATAATGCCTATAGCTATTGGTGCTCCTGTTCCAACAGCGGCGTAGTCATCCTCAATTACAGAACCTATAGGGTCAAGCACGTATAGGTGATAACCTTCATCGTCATACCCTGCAAATATTACTTCTGATATGAAGGGCATTAGCTTATAGCTGTATAAGATGGCTGAAAGAAGCTTTGCAGCAGATCTTACACTTACTTTTGTAGATGTTACAAGCTCTCTATACATTATTTCAGCATTTAGAATCCTATGTAAAGTTTGCATATCTCCTATGAGACCTGCTGCAGCTATTGCCATTCTATCGCCTATTTTAAAGACTTTTTTAGCGCCTCTGCTAACAATATAACCTCCATAGCTAACTCTCTTCTCAGCTCCAACAACAACTCCACTACTAACTTTAATACCTATAGCTGTAGCTCCTGTTATTACCCTTTCATAAGCCAAGTGCTTACACCAGAACTATGCAGTAGCGTTGTGCTATTAAAAACATTAATGCTACTTCTGCCCAAGTTCAGCTGGGTCATAGCCGTAAAGAAGCTTAAAGAGCTTTCTACCCTCTTCAGTCATCATTGTCGGATTCCATAAACGTTCTACGTCTAATTTAATCTTAATGTTTTTATTAGGAAAAACTTCCTTTAGCGCTCTCTCAGCTTGTTGCACTATGAGATAGGCTATGGGGCAAAAGGGTGTTGTTAAACCTAAGGTAATTTCCAGCTCACTATCACTTACCTTAATTGAGTACACAAGACCCAAGTCATAAATATTTATCGGTATCTCAGGATCATAAACACCTTTCAGTACCTCTACAACCTTTTGCTTAATCTCATTTTCCTTTTCAACATTTTCTGACATTTTGCAGCACCTTATGAATGCCTAGCATCTTATTGTTTTACTTTAAATGCGAAATATAATATTTTTAACTCGTATGACTTTCACAAACAATTTTGAATCATAATATGATTTAGACCTGCACTTCTCTAATTTTTTCAAGAGCTATTTTTGTAGCTTTGTAGGGATCTGGACTTTTAGTTATGGCGGATCCTATTACAATTATTCTTGCACCACTTCTTACGAAATGCCCAGCATCTTCAGGCTTTATGCCTCCAGCTATTGAAACAATGATATCGCTTTCTGCAAGCTCCTCAACTTCTTTAAGTAACTGCTTTGCACTCACACCTCTTTTTCTCTGTACATCTACACCGATATGCAGGTTTACAATGTTTATACCATAGCTTGCTAACCTGAAGGCGCGCTCAACAGGGTTACTAACATACATCATATCAACTACAAGGTCTATTTCAAGACTTTTACACATGTCATAAGCATCTTTAATCACATCATCATCTACTATACCTAAGATAGTTACAGCATTGGCTCCCTCAGATGCATATGGTGTAAACTCAAGTAATACTGCGTCAACAGTCTTTAAGTCAGCCAGTGTGAGGTTCTCTCTAACAATTTTTTTGATCTCCCTTAGAGCTTGAATTCCCCATGTTTTAACTAAGGGAGTTCCAATCTCTACGATATCTGCACCAGCTTCAATAACCTTTAATGCAATTTCTATAGCCGGTTTAAGGTCTGTAAAATCTAATGCAACCTGTAGCATGGGTCTTCTAAGGGCTCCTTGAAATAGCAGTCCCATAAAGGAGTCACCAGACAAGTTTAGAAATAATTTTGCTTAGTAGCTCCTTTCCTTCCCTCGTCTTAGGATAGCTTACAGTCATAATAGATTGTGGAAATGGTGAGGTCTTGACATATTCAAGGAATTTTTTGGGCCATTCATCAATATTAAAGCCTTTTTGTGCTAGTAGTGCTATTAACCACCTTTCGCTACCAAAACCTGAGCACCCCGTCCACAACACTTCACCCTTATTGTGCTTTATCCTAAAGGGCTCTGTGAATTTAGTGCCGTGGATGGATATATTGCCTATCTCTAGCCAATTCCTATTATCTTCCCTAGACCCCCTATAGGGAAGCCATGCTTCAAAATCAATTGTTCCAGGCACATCAATGTTTATACTCCTCACCTCCTCTTGAACAACACCACTTTGCTCATAAAACCATGGTGTTACCCACGCCATTCTCCATTCTAAATCAAGGACCCTGTCCATGAAGTATTCGTACCGCTCTAAAAGCTTATTTCTGATCTCTATAACTTGTTCAGGTTTACCGAGCCAAACAATTTCAATTCTGTGAAACTCTATAACTCTTTCAATGCCATGTATTCCTCCAGCCTCCCATCTAAATGAAGGGCCGCTCATGTCAAACCATTTTATGGGAAGAGCATCATTATCAAGAATTTCATTTTCAAAAAACCAGTAGAACGGCTCGCATTGTGCAAAGCAGAGGAAGTAGGATGAAGGCTTCAAATATTTTTGCAAATCTTCTGGTTCAACGCTATTCAAGACGTACATGCTATCTATAAGCTCTTCAAATTCTGATAAATCATAACTCTTGGGTAGAGATGCAAATACAATAGAATTGATAACACCCTTCAAATGCCCTGTTTTTAACCCCACTTCAAGAGGGTACATTTTTGGGAAAGTAGCTTCCTGAAAGCCCAAAGGCTTTACGACTTCGTCTAGAAATAACCTTTTTAATGCATTAAGCAGGTGTGTTAATGGAGGGGTATAGAGCCACTGTCCTATGCTCATTCTCTTCATCCATCCTATTTCTTCTAAAACTTTATTGGGGTCTATCACAATGGGTTTCTGAATCTTTAAATCACTAGCTTTCAATAACATCCAGTGCTCAGCCTTACCGCCCCATTTAGCCCTCTTCTCCTTTTCCTCAATAAGCTGCAATAACCTGAGAAATATAGGCTTCTTTAGGTCATCTTCATGCAGTTCAGAAAGCTCTATAACTGTCTTACCGTTAACCTCTGTTACACCTCTTATAAACGGTAGCTTAAGAGATATGGAGATTTTTGTATCGAGAATAATCTTCACATCTCTTAATGTTAGCTTGCGGATTCCAATGCGGTACCTGCTCCCAAGACTGTTTGCTAACACATTCTTTATTCTTAGTGACGCTTCATCTAGTCTCACCTTAGTACCTGATGCGATTTGCATTCTAATTACATTTGATTCGATATTGTATTCAGTTATAGTGGCGGCATCCTCAGGTCTTCTAGTTCCTCTCTTGAGGTAGTCTCTATTAAGGAACTCAACAAGCTTTGCAATTTCCTCAGAAGCTTCACTTGGCAAGGGCTTACTGAAAATAACTTCAAAGATGCCTGTTAAGAGCATGAGTGCTCACGGAGTGTTTAACATAAATACGTCAACTACAAGCTTGTGTTTACTGTATACTCACAGCTCAAAATATAAGTTACGCTGAACTACGTATTGTAGGTGAGAAGCAGTGCTGAGCCCGCAAGAAATTGAGAGGTATGATAGGCAGATAAGATTGCTTGGAATTGAGGGGCAGGAGAAGCTGAAGAAGTCTAGTGTTTTAGTAGTTGGCATTGGGGGTTTAGGCACTGTTGTTACAACTTATTTGGCGTATGCAGGTATAGGGAGGCTTGTATTAGTTGATGATGGTTTTGTAGAGCTTTCAAACTTAAATAGGCAAATACTTTATGCCGAAGGTGATGTAGGGAAGTCTAAAGCTAGTGTTGCCTGTAAAAAGCTTCGAGAAGCGAATTCTAAGCTTGTATTAGAGTGCTATGCTCAAAGATTTGATAGGGATTTGGGAGAGAGACTTGTTAAAGACGTTGATATAGTAGTTGACGCTTTAGATAACTGGGAAACTAGAATGTTATTAAATGAAATTTGTGTAAAGCTTCGAAAACCGTTAGTGCATGCGGGGGTGGAGGGCTGGTATGGGCAAGTTGCAACAATAATACCAGGTAAAACACCCTGCCTATACTGCATAAGACCTTATAAAAGCAATGAAAAACGAGACATTAAAAAAACGATAAGTGTTGTCGGAGTTACACCAGGTTTGCTTGGAATCTTAGAAGTTGCTGAAGTACTAAAGCTTATTTTAGGTATTGGCGAAACTCTCCAAGGAAAGATGCTTTTCATTGACTTACTTAACCTTGAATTCAAAGTCTTTGAGGTCAAGCGAAACCCCGAATGCCCTATTTGCAAACACGTACAGTAATTGAAAAGACGTTCTCATGCAATAACTTTAACAAGTCCTAATTTTATTAAGTATCCCAATACTTTTAATATAACATTTCTTTCTACAGTTCTGCAGTATTCGTGAAACACCTTATCAATTATCTCCCCTACCGTCAAGTCTTGATGTAGGAGAAGAAGTGGAATATACCTTAACGCTAAGAAGTTTATGAAGTCATCTTCGACAAGCTTAGCAAACTCTTCAAATTCATGCTTTGCAAGGTTTTTGATCACATATCTTAAGCTAAGGACACCTCGAGGACCAGTATACTTGTATCTCTCCTTATCTTCTAAACTCGTGTTCTTCAACATTGTTGAAGTAGGGGATTGTGGTGTTTCAAAGCACTGTTTCATAGCGATATAGCCGCTTTTCAACTCCTTGTAGAGCCTTGCCATTGTTTCAGTATTGTATCCCAAAGCTTCATGACTTGATGCAATAATTGAGAAAGCACCTACAGCAATACCTACATCCCTAGCAATTTCGGCATCAAACTTAGCTATGTTATCCTCGTCACTATGGTAAAAGATATCAGGCCACTGATTTATCATTACTGAAGGTATTGAGAACTGAAGGTAGATATCATGGTCGCTGCCCCCCTCATAAGGTAGAATATCAAATCTGTATCTATTTATTTTAGATACGCTGTTAAAGGACTTGTTGTTGTAGCTTATTACAGTAAGGAGTATTTTTAGTAGCAGGGATTCGTAGAGATTATTTGATAGAAAGTGCGGTGGCAATATTATGTTGAGTGTTGATTTTGTGAGTTCCTGCTTCTCTCCAACCATATCTAAGTTCACTCCAAATTCTATTTTAGAATCACTTTCACTTTTCTTAATTAGGTAAGGTAAGGAGCCGTAGTATTCGGGAAATAGAATGAATGCTATGCGTTTTTTATTAGATATCTTGAGAGCGTTTCTCGCTAAAGCTCTGTCTATAGCGGATACAGTCTCTAGGATTGTAGCAACGCCACTAACATTATCATTCACTTCATTCTTTGGGTGGCAGTAATGGGCGTACACATGAAGCTCCCCTTCTGCTTCCTTCTCGCTTTGCTGTAGCAAAGCTTCAATAACTTTTATTTTTGCAGTAGCTCTGTAGCGTGCCTTAACATCTATCCTTACAACCACCTTCTCACCTTTTTCTAATAGCGTGAGAATTCTTGTAGCAGTATTTCTAGGAATAGCAACAGCTGGGACACTGTATTTAGTAGCATCATCAGGTGTGAGAAATAGTGATAGATATGGCACAGCATTTTCTAGAATACTCGCTTTATAGAAGAGGAATCCTGAAACACCAGCACTAGCGAGAGCTGTATAAACAATGTAAGGAGTGCCATAACTTAGAACAATCTTTCCTCTCAGCTTATCCAAAGCGGGTTGCTCAAGACCCATACCCTTTCCAATATAGACAACTTCGCCCTCAACTAGACCAGGCGGAGAATGTGCAACAGCACAATGCTTTGACTCTAAAGAGCTTACTAGCTTTGTGTAAAAGGGCTTAACTATTTCAGCGTGACACTCCTCCAAATCCCAGCCAGCAACCGGAAGGTGAAGACCGTAAGGCTTAGAGTAATCAAACTCATGAATGCGAACTTCAAAAGCAGAGCTCTTTTTTAAAAATGTGTAGATAAGCTCACCAGCTTTTTCAAGCTCTGAAGACCCTTGAATCCTATGAAACTTTGAAACCTCAGTAACATACTCCATAAGCTCAGCTACTGAAAAGACTTCACGAAGTGTTTCTAATGCTAAGGAAATCTTCATGGAAGCCCCCGTTTTACAAATACTAAATTGACGCCATTTGAAACTTAAATAAGTTTTAACAAGCATTGCAAAGTGTTAATGTGTGGCGACACGTAAATGGAAGTAGCAGTTATTGGAGGAGGTATTGCAGGGCTGCTTACAGCACATCACTTAGCAAAATTTGGTGTGAATGTTACATTATATGAGCGTAGCTATGCACCTCGAAGACACTGCACTGGCATAGTTTCTTACGAAACATTGCACGAAATTCCTCTTGTCAAAAAATTTATTATAGGAAGCTACTCTTCTGTAAAGTTCCTTATAATTAATGC
>JAJHQM010000087.1 GCA_020833345.1 Ignisphaera sp. | reverse complement strand
TGCTCAGGGGAACTCCAGATTCCTCAGAAATTCTAGATGCTAGTTCTAGAGCCAGCTCCTCGAGACTATCCCTAGGCTCTTTAACAATTTCACTCAACCTCTCCTCAGGCTTGTAGTGCTTTGCAATTCTATTTACGGGGGGCTCAATGAGCTCAACACCTCTATACTTATCAAAAACAACGTAATCAGAATACCTCTCCTTAAGCCACTCCAAAACACTTTTCACACCCATGGCACTGTAAAACGGCAGTATTCTTCCATACTGAACGCCGTTTCGAGACCACTTAACCCTTATCCTTGACTCCATGCCCCTAACATACTTGAGGTACCCAACAACCCTGCCCCTTGGGTGCACATTACCTATTACACAAAATACAAGACCTTCGAAACTCTCTATAAAGTCCCTATCCCTAAACCCCCTAGCCATAGACTTCACTCACAAGTTTACGGTATTGAGAAAGCTTAAATCTGTTTAAAAACTGCTTGTATTTGAATCCCAGCCCGTGGGTGAAGTTAATGATATCAGAAAGCGAAGTGCTTGTCTTTAAAGGTGGTGTGCTTGAAAAACGTGTTGATAGTGTTGCTGAAGAGGTAGAGGCAAGGGTTTATGTGGATGGTGTTGAAGTGCTGAGAATAGGTACTGCTCCTCACATGCTCAAGGAGCTGGGAATTGGGTGTGCTCTTGCAAAAGGCTTTGACCTTTCAAATGTACAGGTAGTTGTGGAGAAGAGCAATATTTTGCTATTCTACGCTGTGCCCGGTGCTCTCGGGGAGTGCAGGTGTGGAAGCGATGTTACTGTTAGAGGAGAGAAAATCCTTGAGATGTTTAGCATTGCTGAGAAGCGCGCTGAAATGTTTAGGCAAACAGGGTGCTTTCACTTTACAGCATTGTTTACAGCTGATGGGGATCTCATAGAGCTTGTTGAAGATGTGAGTAGGCTTGGAGCATTACTCAAGGTATTGGGAGTGGCTTACACTAAAGGCGTGGATTTCTGTAAAGCCATTCTCATAGCATCTTCTAGAGCAGGGCACGAGATGATTAAAACAGCTTCCTCTGTTTGCATACCAATAGCAGCTTTTCGCGGAGCTCCAACAAGAAAAGCTATAGAGACTGCAAGAAGCTGCAACATGACGCTAATAGCCCACATTAGAAATGACAGGTTTTCTATTTATAGCGGTTTTCACAGAATTTTACCTGAGGCGAGACTTTGATTATAGGGATTATAACTAGAAACCCCAATAGCTGGGCTTCATCAAACTTAATAAAGTCTTTTGAAGCCCTTGGCCACAGAGTAATGCCGTTTAAGTTTAGCGATATTGTTGCTTATGCAGGTGAAAAGCTTAAGCTTATTGTACAAGGTGTAGACATTCTCGAAACTCTTTCAGCTGTAGTTGTTAGGCCTTTTGGAAGAGTCAGCCTAGACCAGGCAATATTTAGAATAGACCTCTTATACGCTATTCAAGACCATGGAGTACCCGTTTTCAATAGGCCCGAGGCTATTGAGAGATGTGTTGATAAGTTTAGAGCCCTCATAACCCTGCTCTCAGCAGGCATCCCCGTACCCAAGACCATTGTTACAGAGAGGTCTAGCCTAGCCATGAAGTCGCTTGACCTGCTCGGAAAAACACCCTATGTTGTGATGAAGCCTATGTTCGGCTCGAGAGGGCATGGAAGCACAAGAATTAGGCTTAGGGATAGGGATGTGATATGGGAGGTTGTGAGGTCCTTGACATTCACAAGGCACACAGCCTATTTGCAGGAGTTCATACCCCATGGAGGTGTTGATATAAGGGCGTTTGTGCTTGGGGATAGGGTGCTAGCATCTATGTACAGATATGCACCTACTGGCGAGTGGAAAACAAATGTTGCTAGAGGCGGCTCTCCAAAGAGAATAGACAGGCTAGACCCTGCTGCTGAGGAGATAGCTATAAGAGCTGCAAAGACACTTCAATGCGATATAGCTGGCGTAGACATTGCCTATGCAGAGGGCAAGTACTATGTTTTTGAAGTTAACAGCCAGCCCGGCTGGAGAGGCCTACAATCAGTTTACCCAGATATCGACATAGCCATGGAGATAGCGAAGTATGTTGTTGAAAAGGTGAAGAAGTGAAGAAAAAAGTGTTTTGATTTAAGTGCTATGCCACGCCTATTGCTTTCTTCAAGACCTCGTAATTTACTTTACCAGCTTTAAATAGCGCTCCTGTCTTAATGTTGTTTACAGTGATTACAGCTGGTGCAAATATTGCCGGGTCTACTTTGTATAGAAAGTCCCAGCCAAACTGCTTAACAAGTTCTGTAAACGACTTTCCATAGTCTTTTGAAGCAGAGCTTGGAGCTTTTTCAACAAGCTCTTTTAACTTAGCATCATCTGGATAGTCCACTAGGTAGTATGTGGTTCCACCGTAGAGAAGCATGTCATTTGTTATGCCAGCCATTGTGAGGGCATCTCCCTTCAGTGGCGCAACTGGGCATACTCCAAATCCGTACTTCACGGCCTTTAGGTCAAAGCCAAGGGCATCGAGTTTGAAAAGCCCTGTTTCAACAATTCTTGCACTTACCTGCACAGACCCAGCTATGCTCGCTGGTGAGACAAGCACTAGGTAGAGGTTTTCAGGCTTTACACCAGTATCTTTAGAGATGCTCTCTACAACAGCTTCTGTGGGAAGCTTTTCTGTTTCTAACACGAGTACAGCCTCGTCGGAGGTCTCTGAGTAGCCAAGTTTTTCAAACAGCTTCTTGGGCTTTTTAGCAAGGGCTCTTGCAGGCCCGCTTCCATTGGCAAAGAAGTCTCCTACCTGAACTCTCCAGCCAGCTAGCTGGGAAGCCATGCATGCTTCAGCAGGGTAGTCTGTAGATACTGCAACTGCTGGTAGGTAAAGGTCTTCAACAGCAAAATGAGTTGCTGTTACACTTGCTAAGCCTCCTAGGCATATCTTTGACACAAGGACTCCCGCTTCAAAGCCTCCCAGAGCCTTGACGCCAGCATCAATAACACTTGCTTTACCTACCTTAAATACAGATACCTTCAGCTCCTTCTCCCTGTCAATCATCTCCTTAGCAATGCGCACAGCAAGCTTGTTCATTGACAGAGCCATGCTCTACACCTCTTCTAACAAACTCTTGAAGGCTTCTAATAACTTCTTATTATCTTCGTAAGACACTTGCAGAAGCCCTCTTCCACCAACAACAG
>JAJHQM010000086.1 GCA_020833345.1 Ignisphaera sp. | reverse complement strand
TCGCTAAGATAAGAAACCTTAAGATAGGTTTTGTTTTTCAGCAGTTCAATCTAGTAAACAGGCTTACAGTATTAGAGAACATTGAAATGCCTCTAATACCCAGGGGAATACCAAGGGTGAAAAGAATTGAAATGGTTAAAGAGGCTCTAATAAAAGCTGCTGGAGACCTCTCATGGCTTCCAAAAAGACCACTACAGCTATCTGGTGGAGAGCAACAGAGAGTTGCTATTGCTAGAGCTATTGTGGGCAATCCATCACTGCTTCTAGCTGATGAGCCTACAGGTAACCTCGATAGGGCTAGCGCAAGAATAGTTGTGAAAACATTTCTAGACCTAAATAAAATGGGTACAACAATAGCTGTAGTCACTCATGACCCTGAAGTCGCTAACTGTACACAAAAAATTTATATAATTAGAGACGGCAAAATCATTGGGGTTAAGGAGCCCGATAGAAATAAATGCATTCTCTACACACAGTAGTCAAGAGAAAAGGTTTTAAACTGCTAAAAACTGTGTCTGCAGACTGTATCTATAGACATAGAGGGTGATCAGTAAATGACTTACAAAGACTTGGAAAAAACCTTAGCGTTAATAGTAGTGCTTATGCTTATCTTAAGCCAAGCTACACCTCTTCTTCAAATACTTGTCAGTGCTCAAGGCACGCAATTTTCGCTTCAAAGCTATAGTTACAAATCTTCTGCAAACACTGATACTATTTACCCAGGGAGTAGAAATGTTATTTTAACAGTAAACGTCGTTTACAAAGGATCTGATTTGATAGTTATTTCAGCTGGATGTATAAACCTTCCACAAGGCTTTTCAATATCTAGGGGGTATAGTTCATGTTCAGCACCTCAGATGGCTAACGGCTCAACATATGCTACTATACGTCAAGGTGATGTAATAACATTTACTTACCATATAGATGTTGCTAACACTGTGAATCCGGGTAGTTATGAAGCAAGTATAACAATTTATTATAGGGACGGGGGTACATATTCGTCAGCTACTGTTACAGGCATATCTATAACAGTATCTCAGTATCCATCACTAGAGGTAAGTGTTGTTGATTGGTATTGGAGTCCTGATGCGTACCCTGGGAGTCAGGGAGTGAACCTATACATAACTCTTCGTAACGTTGGTGATGCAACAATTGTTCAAGCTACAGGCAGTGTTAATTTACCTCAAGATGTCTTCTTCTACACTCAGAACGCTATCAAGTTTCAAATAACTAACTTAGGTAAAAATGATGCTACAACAATAAGTATTGGACCAATATCTATATACCCAGAAGCGTCTTCAACAACACCATACCCTGTTACAATAACTCTAGATGCGACTATGTCAACAGATGATAATGTCATTTACAATGCTCAAGGCGAAACACGTTTTTATGTAACAATATCACCTTCACCAGTAGTAAACATAAGGATTATTGATTATGGCATGGAGACTCCAAAGCCTGTTCAGGGAGTTAAGCAGGCAAGGTTTTACATTGTTGTTAGAAACATGGACTTTAAGACCATTAGAAGCATTACAGCTTACTTCAGGATAGAGTCTTCTAGTGCGACATTTGTAAATGCATCAAAGACTTCTGTGGCAGTACTACAGCAAGTTCTTAACTATGGTGATGCTGTAGCAATTTATTCAGATCCACTAGTAGTTCAAGATGTTAATTATGTAAAAATGTCCGTAGAGCTTGTGATTTTTGGCGATATTAATGGTGCAGAGTTCTGGAGTGACCAAATGTATACCTTTACTGTAAGCTTAGCAAAACCAGTGCTAAACATTGAGGTAGTAAGCGTTTTTTGGAGCCCCAGTGAGGTGTATCCAGGAACTGAAAGAGCAACATTAAACATAGTTTTGCTGAATAATGATGTTGCCGATCTTAGAGATTGCACGGCATCGGTAACTCTACCACCAGGGTTTTATCCACAGCAATTAACAGTCTCAGGTATAGATATTGGCAGGGGCTCTTCAGTGCAAATTCAGTTTACAGGAATATCCATAGATAGCAGTGTCCTGTCCGGTGAATACCCCCTAAGTTTAACTCTTACTGGCGTTATATATGACCCATCGTCTAACAGCTTCTCCAAGGTCAGCGTGTCGTTAACAGCATCTTTAAAGATATTTAGAAAGCCTAGCACAAACGTGCTTACACTAATTTCCTATGGGTGGGCTGGGGATAGGGTGTATACAACAACAGTGGGCACAGCAATCTACCTCTACCTCCAGATTGCAATGCCAGGATGCACAGTTTCTAACCCAAGGGTAACGCTGTATTTGCCTAGTCAAATGGTTTTTGAAAGTGGGAATAGAAGTAAGACAGTTATTATCAGTGGTGACTATGGATATGGACAGTATGTAACTGTTGAAGTTGGGGGCATAGACATTGTCACAGCGAATCCGGGTCTTTATTCAGCAATTGTAAAGGTTGAGGGTTTGGCCAGAACCCCTGGAAGCTACTGGTTTACACAGTACTTTACAGCTCTTCTGCGCATTGACGAACCTCTTCTCAATGTCTCAGTTATTGATGTGGGCTGGGTTAGTAACCCAGTTAGTTCAAATGCTAGTGGAGCTGGAATATACGTAACATTGCAGTCATTCTCCATAGACTCTATTGAAAGTACTGTAGTTAGAGCTAGGCTATCTGGTGCAAAATTCTTAAGTGGTTTAAATGAGGCAGTTCAGATAATTGCAACTCCTATTAACTATGGTGAAATTCAGAGCACTAGATTTAGCGATGTTGAAGTGAGCAGTAAAACTATACACATCATGTTGACAATTTCAGCCATTCTAACAGTGGGTAGAGGAGCTTACTATAAGGCTGTAAAAGAATTCAATTTAACACTACCAACTGTAGAAAGTCTAAATACCTTTGGAATAGGATCTCTGCATACATTATTTAGAGGAGCTTACGCGCCTCTACTTCCATCAGCAAGAGATGTTGTGATAAGTACTGAGCTTATAAACATTAAGAGTGTGCAAATAGCCTGGATTAAAGCCACGGCTGCGCCCCCATCTGAGCTAAGGGTGAATGACATTGGCGGTAACTGTATAAATGGTGTTGCTGCTGGTGGTACTTGTAGAATTGATTTAAATGTTGATGTAGCGCCGGAAGCTGTACCAAAGGTTGTGGAAATAGTATTGAACCTTACATATGCTACTAGAAGTGGCTCTACAATATCTATCTTCACAGAGAGTCGTAGAATAGCTGTACCAATAGCAGATTACAAATATTATAGACCATCAATAGCAATTTCATCAGCTTACTGGGG
>JAJHQM010000085.1 GCA_020833345.1 Ignisphaera sp. | reverse complement strand
TCCAATACCTCAACCCTATAGCCTCTAAACCCCTCAACATTATCAAACCCTCCAATAAGTATTTGCTTAGCCTCTGAATTGTATTTAATAGTATACGCTGCTCCACCTCTCCCCCTCGGATTTGAGGTGTACTTAGCTATTGGTGTTAAATCGTCTAGAGAAAGCATCTCTACATGTATTGTGTAAAGGCCTGTTCCTGTGAGTTCTATGCCTGCAATGAACAGGTTGTTTCCATCAGTATCAACAGCATACGGTATGAACCTAGGCCTATCAAAATCCCTTCTCATAACAACGCTTAGCTCCCTATCAAAAACTATAACACTCCAAAAACCTTCTGTTGCACCAACAGCATACACACCACCTCTAGCAGAAACACAGCTGTATAAAGCTGCAACCCTGTACACCTTCTCATCAACCCACTTATCCAGTAAATAACCATTTTCAACACTCCTCATTTCAACCCTGTACCTCTGCCTGCCAACCCCCATAACCTCGTCAAAACCAACAGCAACAACAGCATCTCTAAGAGCTCCACATAAACAGCATGAGTATGTGCCATCCCTATAGGGACTCGGATTGCTTTCAGCAACCCAAACAACTCTAGCCACAGAACACCACAATAAAAAACCTTTGTTATGAGAGTATAAAAACGTTTACAACTCTACAGCATATCTACTGTGGGGACGCTCCATTACATGAAAACATCCATACCTATTAATAGTGCAATTCTACAAAAGTTTTTGCAATTTATTCTTTGAGATAGTTTTAGCTTCGGCACCCTCTCTACAATTTACCCCCTCTCCTCTAATATTACTGTAGTAGCACTCTGTAAATACTAGCCTGAACTTTGTGTAAAGGTGAGATGTTTATGGCTGTAAATGATATACCTGTTACACCTAAAATTTCTCTTTGCTAAGGGGTGTGACAATATTGGCCACGGCTAAGTCACTAATAGAGGAGTATGTATCAGGTTTGGAGTGGGCGGTAAAAGACAATGCTAATGTTCCTATAACTGTCTCTGGGCTCATGGCTCACCTACTGGGCTCTGTGCTTTATGATGAGGCCTCTAAAGCCCTTCCAAGATCTGCTCTCAGGCTTCATGAAGAGGGCTGGGTTTATGTATATAAGCTCAGGGACGGCTCAATTATAAGGCCTTACTGTGGTGGCATAGACTCTAGGCTGATTATTGAAAAGGGCTTGAAGACCCCAACAACTATTTCAAGACCTCCAAAGCATATGGACTCTGCTGTAGACCAGCTTGTAAACGCGATTTACATATTTAGCCAGGAGAGGACGGGAGCTGTAGGCCTCTATGGCACGGATCTAAACCTGGCACCCTTTATAAGGATAGATAAGCTGGGCTACGCCTCCATAAGGCAAAACATTCAGAGATTTATTTACAACCTGAACTACCCGCTGAAAAGCGGACAAAGCCCCTTTTCAAACATTGTCTTCGCTATTAGCAACAGGTTCTACAGGCAACTACCAATACCAGTACAAGTTGCAAGCAAATTTAGAGTGCAACTAACTCAAGAAAGCTATGAGAGCTATCTTGACGAGGCTAAGCAAGTAGTCAAGGCATTTCTAGAGGTTTTTGCAGACGGCGATGCTGTGCACCAGCCCTTCACCTTCCCAATACCAACAACAATATTTAACCAAGAGTTTGCCAAGCTTTTAAATGAGGATCCTGAGCTCTACAGCCTATACTGGTCTATGATTGCAAGCACAGGGCAAATGTACTTCCTAAACGGCTTTAACAACACCAATGCTGAAGACCTGTTCAGCTTTTGCTGCAGGCTTCTCAGTGACATGAAGAGAGTTAGAGAGGTTCTGCACCAAGCAAAGGGAGTGTGGGACATGCCTCCATCAGTTGGCTCTGTAAATGTTGTTGTGATTAACATGCCAAGGCTGGCAATGGTTGCTAGGGCAAGTGATGATAGGAGGATGTATGATATGCTTGACCACCTGCTTGAGATATCCAGGGCTACTTTAATGTGGTTTAGGGCTAGATATGAAAAACTGTTTAAAGCTGGCATGTACCCGATGACAAGGGAGTACATAGACCCTGCGAACCCGTTTAAATATTACTACAACACCATTGGGGTCATTGGAATGGCTGAATACGTCAGCATTATGATGGGAGAGCCTTTCTTCTGGCAACAGGCACAGCCAAGTGACATACCAAAGATTGTCAAGCTCTATGAAAATGTGCTTAGCTATATAAATAAGAGGCTTGCTGAGTTTGAGGAACAGGACGATGTTCTCTACAATACTGAGGAGGTTCCCGGGGAGACTCTTGGTGTTAAACTGGCTTGGAAAGACCTTGAGTTTGCCAAGAGTATTTCAAGTGGCGAGGACATGAGGGTGTACATACCTGTCGGAGAAGTTGATGGGAGGAAGCAGCCATTCTATACAAACCAGCTAACACCCCCATACACGTCGCTACACCTTAGGTGGCAACTAGAAATAGAATCAAAGTGCCAAAAGCTGTTCACAGGTGGTGTAATTAAGCACGTGTTTGTTGATCAAAAGCTAGAGCCAGACACCATGGCAAAGTTTGTTGAAAGGGTTTTGAGAAGCACAGATGTTGTCTACATGAGCATAACGCCAACAATATCAGTATGCCCATCATGTGGCTTTAGAGCTGTTGGAAGGCTCTCCAAGTGCCCATCATGTGGAAAGCCTTTGGATCTGTGGAGCAGAATAGTTGGCTACTACAGACCCATATCATCTTGGAACAGCGGAAGAGTAGCAGAGTTCACACTTAGAAAGGATATGGGCAAGGACATTCTGGACATGGTGTAAAGAACACAACTTTTATTCTAAACCTAAAGCTCCTCAATTATTTCGCATGAACAGCACAATTTATTAATAAAAATATTTTGGAGTGTGCAAAATCTAAAGGGGTATTTGAGGCACCGCTTCTACCTCTGCTGGTATTTGGATTTCAAAAGCTATGTTTAGTATCTCGTCAGGCTCGCTATGTGTTTGTATAGAGCTGTTCTTAAGGCTTTCTACAAAGTCTTTGTAAAGATGTAAAGCTCTCTTAAACCTTATGTACAGATCACTACTAAGCATACCACTACTCATATATGCTTCTACAAGCAGTGTTAAGGTTATGTAACCTGTTAATCCCTCTACATATGCTAAATCCCTATACTCGCTCTTGCAAAGTGCGTCAGCTCTATGGAGATACTCTAGCATTGTATCTAATATCTGCTTGCATATAGCATTACACATTTTCAGAGAGTCACCGAGACCAAGTTTTTAGCAGGTATTACAATTTAAGATTTGAGCCACAGGTTGCAATTTTGCGCTTTATATGG
>JAJHQM010000084.1 GCA_020833345.1 Ignisphaera sp. | reverse complement strand
ATCGCCTCGGGGAAACCCTTGTGAAAAATAGTCTGTTGGGTGAAGAGCTTTGCAGATCCATAGGGAATTTGTAGCTGTAATGGCTAGGAGTGTTGTGGAGTATGAGAAGAGGTTTAAGGAGTTTATAAATGCTCTTTGTAAAAGCGGTTTAGCCGAGGAGGTGTGCCTCATAGGCTCTAGAGCAAGGGGGCAACATGCCGTCAAGTGACTTCGACATAGCGATAATTGTTAGCGACCATAGCGATCTTATAGAGATAGCAGTGAAGGCTAGGTTGCTAAGAAAAGAAGCATTTTCACTTGACATAGTTGTACTGAGGAGAAGTGAAGCTATAGATCCGATAATACAGAGAGATGCAAAGAAGATGTGCTAAAGCATTACAAGAATACCACTACTCAATTGTAGTAACTGTGTTCTTGTCCACGGCTTTTCTATGGCAATAGATGTAGTGAAGTTGTTATAGCTGGAGGTTTTGTAAGTTAGCATGCTCATGACAGCCCACTGTTGTGCTTGGGGTTGGGAGTTGGGAATTAAGGTGTTGATAGGAGATGTGAAGAGAGTGGAGGTGTGATTGTGGATGGCTTGGGTATTCTGATTTGAGTTTGTTATTCTAGCTTACATATTCATAGACCTTGTCTACAATGTCTTGGAATTCTTTTGCTCTTCTATCTCTTGGTCTCGGCAGTTTTACTTCAATTATTTTAACTATTTTTGCTGGCCTAGGCGTTAAAATTACTATTCTATCAGCCATGAGAACAGCCTCTTCAACGTTGTGCGTGACCATGACTATGGCCTTAACAGTTGTGACTCCTGATAACCAGAGGTCTAGGATTTCAGCTCTTAGAGCTTCTGCTGTTAATGGGTCTAGCTGTGAGAAGGGTTCATCCATTAGGAGCACTGTTGGCTCAACAACAAGAGCTCTTGCTATATTAACTCTTTGCTTCATTCCACCGCTAAGCTCGTGAGGATAGAAGTCTTCAAAGCCGTGCAGACCAACAAGAGATAGGTACTTTGATGCCTTTTCCCTCGCAATTCCCTTACTAACTCCCTTTGCCATGAGGGGCAAAGCTACATTATCTAAAACAGTTAGCCATGGGAGTAGAGTTGGAGATTGAAAGACAAATCCGTACGTGGTATTGCTGCGAATTTTTATTGCACCTTCATCAGGCTTTTCAACACCAGCTATAATCTTGAGTAGTGTTGTTTTTCCACAGCCTGATGGACCGAGAATAACCAGGAACTCCTCATCTACATCAAGAGATACTCCGTCTATTACCTTAAGCTTCTTACCCTTTTCACCAAAGCTTTTAACAATGTTTACAAGGCTTATCAGATGCTGCATGGCTATTCAACTACAAAAGCTCTTTCAACTAATTTAAACACCCTGGACCACAGAGCCTTATTAAAAATAGCTATCATTAAAGCCCACAGCAAAACTGTGTATAATACGTAGTCATAGCTCCCCCTATAGGTGTATTTACAAAGCATAGCCCCAACACCGCCAAGATCAACAACTTTACCACTACTCTCAAAGTACTCTGCAACTATGGTGGCATTCCAAGCACCTCCCCACGCGCTCAAAGTGCCTGAGGCTATTGAGGGTATTAGTGAAGGTATTAAGATGTACCTAAAGTAGTTCGTACCTCTAACTCTGTACACTTCTGCAAGGTCTAGAACATCTGCTCGAATCTTTGGAACTCCGAATAGCATTACGTTAAAGAATGAGTACCACAGGGACCCCTGCAAGAAGACTATAAATGAAACTAGCCAAGGCAGAGAGTGTATGAGTGGTGATAGAAGTGGCCACCAGATAATAGCTGGTATAGAGGCGAGGACTTCGCCTATGAGAGCTATTGGCGAGCCCCACTTTTTGACAAGAGCTAGGTAGGCAATGCCTATTGCTAGTGTAAGTGATGTTAAGATCACTAGGGCTACTCTCCCAAGGGACAGTAGAAAGTTTTCTGCAAATTCATATAGAAATTGGTAGCCCATGCTTAAGTTAGTAGCAGTACTCATGGAGAAAATGGCTGGGGCTGCAACAGGGATGATGAGGATAATTGTGTATAGAAAGGCTCTTTTTGACTCAATTTTTATCCCAATACTTATTACAAGCTCCCACAAGGCGGATATAAGCTTGTATATGTAGTGAAACACCTTGCCAAAAGCTGGCAACATGCGCTGCTGAGTAGCTGTGTTTACAGCTGGATTAAATATCAGTATGTAGGACACCATTATGAATGCAAAAAGCATTGCAATAGCTGTGTAGAATTCCGCAGAGCTTCCACTGCTGTAAAAGTCCATTATGAGAGAGCCTATGCCAAAGAGCCTATGCTCTTCAGAACCCCATCCTATAACCTCTGCAGATGTTAAGAAAAACCATCCGCCAGCCCAGGAAATTATGCTGTTAGCTGCAATAGCAGCTCTGGCTACAGGTATGTAGATGTATGCTAGCCTAGAGAATGTCCTCATTTTGTATATGCTAGCCATTGTGAGTACCTCTGGCTCTAGTGATTTTACAGCGCTATAGACGCCGAATATCATGTTCCATAGAAGGCTTGTTGATATTAGGAATATCGCTGCAAGCTCTAAACCAATATTCTTAGGTAAGAGCGCTAGGAAAATTGCTATGGCTATTGGGAAGAATCCTAGTATTGGAATGGACTGAAGTATGTCTAGAACTGGCAGTAGCAGTGCTTCAGCATATCTCCTCCTAGCCATTAAAATGCCTACAGCTATTGCCACTATGAATGAGATTATGTAGGCTATAAGCATTCTGCCAAAGCTAGCTAAGCACGCTAAGAATATCTGCACAACATCCACTAACTTCACCTTCTAAACACAGGAAGCTTTAATGCATGTAGGTTTAAAACCTCTCTTACCAATCTCTATACCACTAGGTGCTTTGCTGAAGTGTCTAAAGAGCCTAGTAGAAGCCCTTCCCTAATACCACGCGATATACTACCTGACCACGTCGTAGGGCTTGTAGAGGCTCTGTATAGCTTAGGAGGCTCTGCAGACCCCATGCACATAGGCGATATAACTAGCGAATCAATAGATATTTTACCAAAGGCTATTGATGTTGCAGAAGCCCTGAACCTAGTTAGATACGAAGGTGGGTATATACACATAACAGAGCTTGGTAAGAGAGTTGCAGAAGCTAATACAAAAAAATTGAAAAAGCTGCTTAGAGAAGCTGTTCTCTCAAACAGCATTGAACCACTACACGAAATATACACAGTTTTAAAAGAGAAAAAGAAGATACCAATAGAAGAATTCATGAGCATAGTAGAGAAGCACTACAGAAAAATAGATGAAAACGTTATTAAAAACATACTCGTTTGGGGGGCTTACCTAGGGCTTTTCAAAATGAGTGAAGACGA
>JAJHQM010000024.1 GCA_020833345.1 Ignisphaera sp. | reverse complement strand
TTCCTTGGAACTGGTAGAGGAAGGGTAAAGCAGCTGGGTATGAGTGGAATCTTCCTTTTTCTTTTGATCCTAATGTGCACATTTGTTGTGGTAGTAGTGTGTGGGTTGTGCAGTGTATTGTTTCTAAAGCTCTTATCAGCTCATCTATGTTTAGTGGGTCTATTCCTTGTGATGCAAGCCACTCTACAGCTTCTTTAATGTGGTATATTGCTGAGTAGTAGTAATGTGCACTCATATCAACTCTAAAGCCCTTCTCATGCATTTTCCTAATAAAGCTTTGAGTAAGTGGCGATATTGGTGGAAAGTCCTCAACATCAAAAAGCGGAGTTATTACCCCAAGAGCTGCTCCGCCAGTCAAATTCCAAAACGTTAACCAGTGGTTAGATCCTCCGTAGAGAACTAGGTATATGTCTCTGGCTGCTGACATTGCCCACTGCTTAGTAAGAGCAATAGTGTCTGTATACCAACTCGAAATCACAAGAATGAGTTCAGCACCTCTAATATATGCTGCTTCTAGATATGGTATAAAGATCTTTTCACCAACAGGAATAGTGGCCTCATAAACAATCTCCAGACCTGCTTCCTTAGCCAAGTCTCTTAAAGACTTTTGCTCAATAACCCCGTGCTCAGTCTTAATAACTATACTGTTTCTAGCACCAAAAGTCCAGGCAGCGCCTTCAATAAGTAATGCAATTTTATTAATCCCAAAAACATTTTTAGCTTCCCACAGTATTGATGCTGGCCACAGCACATTGCCATCAAAATCAGCGTGAAACATCCTAAAGACAAACTTGTACTTGTCATACCCATTCATAACCTTTAGAGTGATATCAGCACTCATAGAGCCAGCGACTACTAGTATATGTGGATATTGTGAGTAAAGCCATGCCCCTTCTTCCATTAATGCTAACGCTTCTTCAGAAACCCCCTCAATAATTACAACATCTGCACTCCAGTCTACAACAGCTTCTCTATATGCGGCCAGCGCGGCGTCAACTCTCCTCATAGTGTTCCAGGTTCTGTATACAATTGGTTGCCCAAGAATGCCACCAGCAGCGTTAATTTCCTCAATAGCCACTATAGCAGCTTCACCTTGTGCATTAAGTACAGGTTCTGCAGGATCATACAATATGGCAATTCTTAATGAGTGTTTTAATTTAGTAAAAGGCGTTGGCGTTACTGTAACTGTGGTTGTATATGGTATTGTAACTGTGTGAGTAATGGTTTTTGTCGGAGGTGTGGTGGTAGCACCAGTGAAATAACCAATAATACTGGCTATGATAATCAAAATAACAGTGATAACAATGATACCTCTCTTAACAGCAAATGCCATTTATTACACCCCCAAGTACTACTGCAATAAAAGACTTTTATATGCTTTCTACGCTTTTCATTCATCAATGTAATACTTTCGGGGTAAAGGTCTTTAGGTGTTGTGATTTGACTGTATATCGCCTTCTATTACGCTTTCAGCTCTTGAAGTACAAAAATCCTAGAGATTTTTCTTATCATTAATGTTTTGGGTTAAAGTTGTGGGAAAAGTTATTAGTATTGCTGGTGTGTGCTTCATAGACTTATTTTGTCTTCTAAGCTTACAATTTCTCTAATGTCTTCGTCGCTAAGCAGTGGTACTGGGTGTCCTAGGAGTTCTCGTTCTAGTACAACTTCTGCTACTTTATGATATCTCCGGTTTCCGAGTTTTGCTGCAACACCTTCTAGTAATATGATTGAAATTGCGTATCCAAGCTTTCTCAGTATATCCTTTGCTCTATACTCTACAACTTCAGGATGTCCTGACAGTATTTCTCTTATTGTGTCTTCTATTATTGTTAAGGCTTTTCTTGCTATTTCAGCGTTCATGGCCTCTTTAATTTTTTCTCTCATTTTTTCTACAAGTACTTCATGTGCTCTTTTCTTAGCCATGGCTTCAAGCATGTCTAGTGCTTGGATATTGCTAGTGCCCTCCCATATGGGTGTTATCAGCGCTTCTCTATGCCATTTCTCCACTGGGTACTCTTCGAGAAATCCTAGCCCGCCTAAAAGCTCCATTGATGTGGTGGTTACTCTTAGCGCTACCTCGGCAGTTATGTTCTTAGCTATGTGTGTTAAAAGCCTGGCGTAGTGATACATTGGGGTGTATGGTGGGGTGTCTTTTGATGATTTTTCAAAGAGTTGTGTAGCTTCGTGAGTTAGCACTAAGCCTGCTTCTATTAGTGATTCTGCTTCTAGAAGATCTCTTTTAACAAGCTTGTGCTCTATAAGCCTTTTGCCAAAAGCTTTTCTGTGTGTTGCATACAATACTGCTTCTAAGTAAGCCTTTCTAGCTACGCCTAGAGCTCCATGGGCATTAGCAAGTCTTGAAACCATTAAGCATTCAAGAGTGTAGTACACGCCCTTAGAAGCTTCCCCCACAAGGTAACCCTCACTATCAATTAACTCAACCTCACCTGTTGGAACTGCTACAGTACCACTCTTAATCTTCAGTCTCCTCACATAGAAGTTAAGAGCCCCATCTTCTCTAATCCTAGGTACAGCGAAAAGCGATAAGCCCTTGGCTCCCAAAGGGGCTCCAGGCACTCTAGCTGTAACAAGTGCTATATCAGCTAAACCAGCACCACTAGCAAAGTACTTGTAACCTGTAAGCTTCCACACACCATTAGACTCCCTAGCAACTGTAGTATTAGATCCTAAATCACTTCCACCCTGTATTTCAGTAAACCATGTAGCTCCAAACATCATAGGCTTAGAGACTCCAATTAAATTCTTATAATAACCCCTTATAGTATTAGAAGCGTATTTTTGCAAGGTATACGCAGTTTGTATTGTTATAGTCAGAATGCAGCTTATACCAGGATCGCCAACGAGGTACAGAGAAGCGTAATGCTCATGCCAACTACCCCCACTAAACGGATACCTGTTAACACCAAGCTCTAGCACAAGCCTCTCTAGAACCATTTTCTCAGCAGGATCAAGCCATACAGCATCAGCTCTATCACCTTTAACACTCCACGTTATTAACATAGGCTTACTAAGCATATCTACTCTATAAGCCACCTCATATACCTCTCTCCCAGCCAACCCCCCAACAGCCTTCAGATCAGGTTCAAAACCCAGATAAGCTCTCAAAACATCCCTCAAAGGCTTATCAACATCATAATGGTTTAAACCATAAGCAAGAGACAAATCCTCGATTCCCTTTAAAACCATATAACCCAACCCATAGAGCTCCAAACGCTTTCAAAAATAAATTTATCTAAAGGTAAGCAAATATAAGCTTTCACAAAGAATTCAAGCCCCTTCTGATATCTACTTACTATTGTATGAACAACATCAGTACAGTGCAATGGGGGATCAATTTGCAGGAAGTAGGTGTGTTAATTGTTATGTTGTGGCCAGGATTTGAGCCCGCGTCACGGGCTATAGGTGTACAAGGAAGTAGGAAAAATAAAAATGTAATCTGGTAGAAGAAGCATGTAAAGAGTATTGCCATGAAATGCCTGAGATATGGAAGACATGCTGATATGCTGTTGCATGGAAAGAAATGGCTTTAAGTTTGCAGAGAAAAAATCTGGAAGAAATCAGCTTAACTTTGCTTTACGCAAAGTTATTACTATTATATCGCTCTTTGAATTAGTGGAAAACTGATTAGTTTATTTGGTATGTTTATTTGCGAAATTACCTCAATAGAGATTTTGCAGCAGCTTTCTCTTAGAGTTAAATTGCGTCGCTAATTATTCAAATACTCTATTTAGTACAATTTAAAGTTCTTCAATAGCTTTTCTAGTAATGGGATCTGCTATTACGTATTTATTATCTTTTTTCTCAACTATTGAGAGATCAATTAGGGTGTTTAGTAGTTCGTTAAGTGTTTTATCATTTATTGTTCTACCTTCGATGTCTTCGAGTTTTCTCTTTATTTCACTCCAACTTCTCTCAATAGTTAATATCTTCAATAGTATTTTATATCTCTCACTTCTTCTACCTCTCAAGAAGTTCTCTACTTCGTTTTTAGCTATGTCAATAGCTGTCTTCAGAACTTTATCTATCTGTTGTGAACATAGGTCTGGGTTCGTGTAGCAATTGTATCCAAAGAGTGTGAGCCAACCTATAATGCCTCCAAATGTTTTAGCTGCTTCTTCAATAATTTGCTTGTTTATAGAGATCCCGACTTCTTTAAAACCTTTCTCAAGAAAATCTATAGATTCCTCAAGTGTTAATCTCCTTGTTGATACGGTATGGATGTATCTTCCGTAGAGTGGAGAATCTACACTATCTAGTCTTATAAATTTGTAAAGAAGACCGACTTCAGACCCTGTTAACACTATTCTAACATAATCCAGGTTGTCGTAGATATATGCGAAGAGCCTTACAAAGTTAATCCATGTTATTTTCCGAAGCTCTTGAGCCTCATCAAAAGCTACAACAATACTCTTCTTAAGTTCAGATCCAATACTATTCAATGCTGTGAAAAGCTCTGGAAACTCTAGCTTATCATTGCCTCTCCAAGAGATATCAATAGAAGAGAACGGCATAGATACTGATACACCTTTAACACTACGTAAAACCTCAACTATTTTCTCACGGAAGGACTTATACCTTCTCACAAAATCTTCTAAAGACTCTTTCACAATATATATAAAGTCTCTATAAGTAGGATTAGCAGAAAGCCTTGTATCCAGGTATATATAAGGATCTCCAATTTCATTTAAAGCAACTTTAAGAAGAGAAGTTTTACCAGTTCTCCTCATACCAACTACAATAGTTATAGGGCTTCTCTCAATACCTTTCACAAGTTCTTCTAACTCATTCTCAAAATCATATAACTCATCTCTTCTCTCTTTAGGCTTAATACTGAACAACATAGCTTGGGCTACCCCAAGCATACTTGGAGTACCCCAAGTTATAAGCATTTATAACAATAGTAAATCGAATATCATCTAGACATAGAACAACATGACTAGTAGATTAGAATAGAATAAAACGCTACAACAATAAAAACATGTAGCGAGGTTTATTACAGACAGAGCAGAATCAGCAAACTAAGGGTACACGAAGCCAGGTACGAAGACCTCTTGAGTGAAGCAGATGAATACTACCTCAAGAAGCTTTACTAGCTTGTCTACTCCCACAACATGTAGAAGACCAACAGCTAATACACTTTGGGTCTATGGCCAAAGTCAATGAATTTGACATTGCATGTACAATATTTTGTCACATACAATGGTCAGGGTAATCCATTGGTAAGAAAATGAATAATAGTATATAGCGATTATCAATTATTTATGCGGCGGCCGGGATTTGAACCCGGGATCTCCGGCTTGGGAGGCCGGCGTCCTAGACCAGGCTAGACGACCGCCGCTTGTAGTCTGTTTAGTTAGTGTGTTTTGTAGTGGATTAAAAATCTTTGTATTGCACTAAATGTTGTGTTATATTATTGGTGCTTTGATTATGTCTGGATAGTATTCTCTAAGCACTCTTTGCATACTTACGCGGGGTATGAATGATCTGAGGGCTGAGAATGCTATGCTATAGTACCTCTCTGGGTTTGTTTTGTATAGCTCAAGTATTTGTAGGAGTCTTGTCTTTAGCTCTCCATATTCCTTTTCATTTATTTCACTTGCCCTCTGGCTGTAGATGTCTATAGGCTCTCTAATGTCTTCTCCGAAGAGCCAGCCGTTAACGTTGTCCACTATTAGCTCAAGTACACCTCCATCTCTAGATGCTAGCGTTGGAACACCATTTATAGCTGCTTTCATGTAGCTTGTGCCACACGCCTCTAGCCCTGAGAATGGCGCAAAGAGTAGTAGGTCTCCTGAGGAAAGCAGTATCTTAGCTTTTTGCACATCATAATCGTGTACAAAAACCACATTTGGCAACTCGTTGTGAAGCTTCTTAAATATCTTCATGTACTCTAGCCCCATGAGGTCATAGGGGTGGGCTTTTCCGCCAAGGACAAAGAATATTGGCTTATCCTTAAGCTCTTTCACAAGCCTTATAACCATCCACGGCCTCTTATACTCTGTTATTCTCCTGGCCCACACAACAACAAATCTTCCCTCTAGCGAAACATCTTTTTTGTAGTTCTGCAAAAACTTCTCTAAACCACACTTCATCTTCTCCTTAACACTAACTAGAGAATCGAGGTTTAGGACTCTGCCTTCGTACATCTTCTTCAGCTCGTCATGCATCCACCTCTCTATATTAATGCCATTAGTAACGTAAGTGAGTTTTTCAGCAAAGTGTGGAAATATCTTTTGCAACACATCGTAATGCTTTGCTGAAACTGCGAAAACTTGTTCAGCTACTGCAAGCCCTATTTCAGTTAAGAACACCTCTGGCTCAATAAACCTATACCCATACTCCAACGCCAGCAGGTCTCGGGGGAACGAGGGGTGCCCCCATATGCCGGCAGTATGTATAACCAACCTGTACTTACCCGGTATTCGCAATTGTAGTGGAAGCAAAGCTGTGTACGCTTCTTGAAGATCTATGTAGCCTATATCACTTAACTTAATGTTTCTGGTTATGAACTCTGCAGACGCTTTTGCAAGAATTGTGTACTTGTAGAACTTCTCCTCAACACCCTCCTCAATATATATTCTGTCAACAAGTCTTGCAGCCCACGAAGGCTCCACAACATTAAAAAACACTGCTTTTGCAGACCCACAGCTGTACTCCAAGGCTTCAACAGAAACCTCACTTTCACGCAACTTAACAACAAACTTGTCAATAGGCTTCAACATCCTGGTGAACTCTTGGGGCTGGGGCTGAGGCCTTGGCTTTGGATTCCCCTCCGCATCAAAATCGTAATCCACATACCCATTTCTGTAATACAGACATAGAGCAATGTAGCGTAGCCCCATTTTCCCAGCCGCACATAGCTTATCCCCCTCTAAAACACCAAGCCCCCCGGCATAGGTATAGCCATGCTCTAAAGCTATGTCTGGAGTTATGCTAATTACATACACCCCCTTTTCAACAGCCATAGCCGCGCCCCCAGCTGTTTCAAACAATTCTAATGAATAAAGTTAAATACCTTTATTAAATTTCTACACGAACACACGTTAACTTAATTAAAGCGTTGAAATTGGATAAAAGGGCATTTCGCTAAACTACAAGAGCATTACTGTTCTGAGGTACTCAAGTACCTCCTTAACAAAGAAGATTTTTTAAGCACTTCATTAACATCCTTAGGCCTTTTAACAAACAGCATATCGAAAATGCTCTTATGCTTATATAAAATCGCTAAAATGCATTGCAATAGTGTTGTTATTGTTTGCTGTTGAAATGGGTTTTGTACGAAACCCTCTAAGCATTCTCTAAAGTAGGGGTTTTCATATATAGCCATTTTAACTAACATAATAATGTTTATTCTTAAGGTAATTCTATTGCCATACATACCCTCAAGATACACCCTAAGTACATGGCTTCTCGGGGTAATGTCACACTTAACAATATCACAATCAAGCACATCTATGTAAACATCAGTTCCACTAATTCTATAAACCTCCTCAATATCATGATGAAATGCAAGCCTAAATAAGCCAAACCTACCCTTAAATAATTCAACATTGTTGTACTTTTCAATAATTTCTTCAACAGCTTTCCAAAAACTCATTTTTGAAGAGTAGTTGTGAAGTCCAAAACGATCGAGCATTCCAGAGGTGATGCAGGGGGGATCCATGCAGTGTAGATTGTACCTCAAACAGTTTGTAACCTGATCATATATAGCCTTGATAATCATCCTTACGACATCAATTAACTTCATAATGTAACACCTAAAAAGAACCACCGTTAGCAACTTATATAGATTCTTGAGAAAGCCTGACTTTCCTAATGTGAGATGTGCTACATGAAATTTAAAAAGAGATCTATGTGTATTCTCCAACAGACTCACAAAAAGTACTTATATAAACATCCTAGGGAATTAATTCTCTAGACTGATGAAAGTTATACTACTGCTTTGAGTTGATTTTGGGGTGGGTTTTTATGAGTAAAAGAGGTGGGACGTCAACTTTCCTTGGTGTTGCACGGCTTGTTTTAGGAAGCCCTATGCTTAGAGCTTTTCTGCGCCTTGGTTTAAATAACACAGTGTGTCTCCTTGATGAAGATAGTACTGCTTCTAAACCTCGGAGCCTTATTTACTACTCCTTGCTTAAGCTTGAAGGGATGCCCTTGCAATGCTCAGTATCAGCACGCTTTTTCATAGACCTTCTCAACTTCATTATTAGGTTTAGTGTAACAGTATTTAGAGGCGATGTTAGGGATGTTGAGGAGGCCTTGAGAATACCTGGTATTAAAAGAGGTATTGAAACAGTGTTAAAGGGTATTGCTCTTTATGGGGTGACAGTCCCCCAAAAGCTTCCAGCGCCCTTCATGATTGTATGGGACTTTACAAATATGTGTAACCTTGCTTGTCGTCATTGCTATAGAGTTGCAGGTAAGCCTCTTCCAAATGAGCTTTCACTTTACGAAAAGCTAAGACTTGTTGAAGAGCTTGATGGTGCAGGTGTAGCTGCTGTTGCTTTAAGTGGTGGTGAGCCAACTATACACCCTGACTACTTAACTATTGTAAAGGCGCTGGCAAAGAGGGAGTTTTACGTGGCTACGGCAACTAATGGTTGGAGGTTTGCAGATATAGATGAGTTGAAGAAGGCTGTTGAAGCTGGACTAAACTATGTTGAGGTATCAGTAGACTCAGCATCTCCTAGAAGACATGATGAGTTCAGGGGTCTTGAAGGCTCTTGGCAAAGGGCTGTAAAAGCTCTTGAAAACGCTGTAAAGCTCAGGCTAAGTCACGCCATGGCTGTCACAATAACTAGGTATAATATTGATGAGGTAGAGGATATCCTAGATCTTGCGGAGAGCATAGGGGTTAAGAGAGTTGTCTTCTTTAATTTTGTACCAACTGGCAGAGGGAAAGATATTGTTGATATGGATTTGAATCCCTTTGAAAGAGAGGAGCTTATGAGGAGGCTCTACAGGGAGATGAAGAAGAGGAAAATTGAGATATATACAACAGCTCCACAGTATGGAAGAGTTGTAGTTCAGCTAAGTAGAGGTGAAGAAGTAGCTCCTACACACTTTGTTGCAAGGGGAGATCCTATAACTACAGCTATAGCTGAGTTTATTGGGGGGTGTGGGGCTGGAAGAATTTATGCTGCTATACTTCCAGACGGAACTGTAACACCTTGCGTATTCCTACCCATACCCGTTGGCAGTATCAGGAAAAAGTCTTTTGAAGAAATATGGAGCAAAAACTCATTACTAAACGCCCTTCGCAACAAAGAAAATTTGAAAGGCTTTTGCAGCAAATGCCCGTATAGAAATATTTGTGGTGGTTGTAGGGCTAGAGCGTATGGGTATTTTGGAGATCCTCTGGAAGCAGATCCTGGCTGTATATTCAATTACAAAGCATGGAAAAGATTGAAAGAATACGAAATTAGTAAAGAAATTGAGATGAGGACATCGCTGACTGCAACTGCTTCTGTACCCATGCATTAAATTTCTGCTGTTGTTAGCGTCGCAAGGGTTTGGCTGGTTTTGGTGGTGGAGGTGGTGGGGCACGCTCTTTTGCTGTTCTCAATCCCAGTACATATCCTATAGCAAGTGCTACTACTAGCAGTATAGCAGAAATTATTACTGTTGCCTCTGGTCCTAGCCCCATGTATATTGTAACAAGGGATGTCAGTGTGTTCGTAATGAATACAACTGTAGTTGTAGTAGCGTAAACTGTTGTAGGAACTGTTATTATAATGGTTGTTGTTACTGTGACATTTTGATGTACTGTAGTATTTGTGTTAGGCATTGTAGTTACTGTCAGCATATCTGTAGAAGTAGTGCCTTGAGTATTACTCTCTATTAGTAGTGCTAGTATTAAAATCAGTATTGTAAATATTACAGCTTTACGCATCCTTATCACATCTTCCCAGTAGCAAGGTTTAAGTATAAAAGCGTTTTACGGCATGAAACGCTTTAAATACCTTAATGCTTTACAATACTTGTTATGTAAAGGTAATGTGTAAGTATATTTATAAGGTAGATATGGGTTTATACATGGCTTCCAGACTTGAGCCGAGTCTCTTCCCCAAGCACTCAAAACTTAGAGCTATTAAGCCCTTTGATCCGTGGAGATCCCCTCTATGCACATGCCCAATGAAATGGGTTGTACATCCTTATACAGGTTGTGCTCATGCTTGTGTTTACTGCTATGCCTCTAACTATATACCTAAGCACTCTACTCCAAGACCTAAGAAAGCCATAACCTATGACATTGTGAGAGACTTGAAGTTGTTGCCTGGCGGGGCCTTAGTTGAGCTTTCCTCTAGTAGCGATCCCTACACCCCTCCAGAGGCTAATTTGCAGTTCACACGGAAGGTTCTTCAACTTCTTCTAGAGGGTGGTATGAGGGTGTTAATAACAACAAAAAGAGATCTTGTGTTACGCGATCTTGATATTTTAGAGAGGTTTAGGAGTAGAGTTGCTGTTGCTATAACTATAACTACTCTTAGCAACTCCTTAGCCAAGGTTCTGGAACCCGGTGCTCCACTGCCAAGTGAAAGACTTAAAGCAATAGAGGTTTTGAGCAGGCATGGCATTGCCGTGACCCTGCGTCTTGACCCCATAATACCAATGCTAAATGATGAATATGATAATATTCAAAACATTATTAGAGCTGCTGCTAAGGCTGGGGTAGTGCAGGTAACAACATCTACATATAAGGCGAAGCCCAAGGACTTTAAGAGGGTTTATGAGGCAGCTAGGATGCTTCAAGGTAGTAGTGTTGCTGAGGAATTGCGTTATCTGTACTATAGCGATTCAAAAGCCATGACTCTTCAAGGTTACAGGTACTTAAGGGAAGAGCTAAGGCTTAACTGCATAAAGTTTGTCAAAGAGGTTGCAGAAAGAGAAGGCCTTGCTTTTGCATCATGCAGAGAAGGCTTTGCGCACTTGCATACACCTGGCATTGCATGCGATGGCTCATCTTATACATATGCTTACTAAACATCCTCTGTACTTTACACACGGATTTGCATAGCAAGGCTAAGAAATCTCATCATAATTAGAATTGCTGTGAAGCGCTTTACATATAGCTACAAAATTTTGTTGCTGTGTTAAGTAACAGCTTCTACAAGTGTATGTCTAACTAACATTACACCCCTTACGCCATGTATCTTCCCTAGGAGCTCCTTAACTCTCTCACTAGTTCCTCTTACTGCTATTACAAGCATACACTTCTCCTTATCTAAGTGCACATGCATTGTAGAAATGATTGTGTCTAGAAATAGGTGTTGAAGATCTGTTAGAGCCTCATCAACACCTCCAACTTCGTGATTATATAGAACAGTTATGGATCCCACCACATTTTTTGCAATAGCCCACTTATTTTCTACAATGAATAGCCTCAAAGCTTCTTGAAGAAGCCTAGATCTGTTTTCAATACTAAGACCCTTCATTAAGGTGTCGAGTTCTTGAGCTAGGTCAGAGGGGATATAGACACCGAATTTTCTCTTCTCTTCTCCCATCAGGCTCACCATACCTAAAATTACTTTCAGCTCTAAATAAGTTAGAGTGCACTCTTACTTAAATTTTTATGCTGTAGTAATAGCATAGAGATGATGTTGCGGAATCTTAAGATGTTTAACCTTTCTATTTAAGTAACTTTAATGCTCTTTCCCTTAACGAGATTAGTGCCCTTTCCATACTTTGTATCCGGATAGAACATCACATCAACGTGATAAATCATTTCATTGACTTCTCTACACGCTCTTATAATGGCTAGTCTCATTTTATGTAGTTTTGATATTGTTACATGCGGATGCACGTAAAGCTCTGCCTTAGCAATGTAAAAAGACCCTATTTTTCTAACATCCACACTTCTTATCCTCATGTTTTCAGCAAACCTTTCACTAAGCACAGACATTAACTTGTACTTCAGCTCTACATCTATATTAAGCCCTAATACAGATTTTATGGAATCTTCAGCAATATTGGTAATGCTGTGAAATGTGAAAAAGAGGCTAGCAATTACTGTAAGTAGTTCTGCTGACTTGCTTTGCGTAAAGGAGGTTACTATAATGCCTATGGTGACAAGTGCGGAGGCTACAGTATCTATAATAGCATGCACGTATTCTGCCTTAAGTATTTCAAGCCTCGTCCTGATGTACGCTTTTCTAAGCTCGGTAAAAGTATAAAATGTGAGTGCACCTCCAACTAGAGATGCCAAGGCTAGGAAGGGATTTGCTGTAGTAATGGAAGTGCCTGGCTCTGCTATAAACGAGTTGATGTAGTCTACGAATGGCACCATGTATGTGCCTAAAACTGCTATTGATATTATTAAGGCTAAGACTGACTCTAAATAGAGCACTCCCCAGGAAAACCTCTTCAAGACTTTTATAACTAGGTATAGCGTCATCATCGTTGTAAACTCTAGTGCTCCATCAACAGCCCAATGCACAGCATCTGTAAGCAGTATCATAGAGTGAAAGAGAATAGCAAATGTAAGCTCTAGAGCAAGCCCAGTAACTGACACAATAAATGCTATCCTTACAGCTTCAAAACCTATTCGAAACCTATGTGAAACTTCTCGTAGAGACAAGCACATCACCATTTCTTGATGTTGCTAGTGGAAAAATGGTGCGGGGGGTGGGATTTGAACCCACGCAGGCCTACGCCAGCGGGTCTTAAGCCCGCCCCCTTTGACCTAGCTCGGGCACCCCCGCGAAGACAAGCCCAGTATATGTGTTTAACAGTTCGGGTTATTAGCTTTTATATTACTTACATGCATTGGTTGGCTATGATGAGGCATGAGCGTGATGATGTAGTGATTGATGTCAAGAGGGCTGAGCTTAAGCTTATAGCTACAACAGATATTGACTTAGAGTATGAGGCGTGCGAAGATATTGAAAATGCTCTTGCATTTGTAGCCTCTAACATCTACTGTGTCCCTCTTGAGAGAAGAGGTCTTGTGCTAGTGTATGCAAATAGAGATCTAGATTCATTGAGGCTTGCTAAAACTCTTACTCAAAGCAATGTAAGGTGTTTTTGGATTTACCCAGTTCATAAAACATGTAAAGCAAGTTATGAAGACATCTCCAAATGCATTTTTGAACTTATTTCACTAGCTAACACCTCAAAGCCTATTAAGTTGCTGGGTAAGTGCAGAAAACGAGGAATGCATATAGATTCCTGCACAAAGCTTCTAAAACATGTAATGCCGCAGCTTGAATCGCTTAGTCTCATAGTAGTTGATTTTCGGAATCCCGAATATATCTTAAGAATTGAAATTGTTAACGAAATAGCTGCACTATCTCTATACCCAGCTATCTATGAAAACATATTTAAAGTGAAGAGGGGGTACAATGAATAAATTTGAAAGGCTATTCAAATAATTAAAGTAGCCTATTTTTGTAAAGCCTTTGCCACTTGAAGCGATGCCCTCCACACATCATCATCCACATGATTTAAATTCTTTATAGCCTTACCCCTAGCCCCAGGGGTTATGGCTGCGGAGTCTACAAGGGCTATGCCTATGGTTATAAAATATCTTTCTCCAGGCTCAAAAACAGACACTATATCACCTTTTGTAAAAGCTTTAGAGATTCTCTTAATGCCTGGAATCATAACATCAGCTCCATTTTTTAAATGCGCCACAGCCCCCTCATCAACTGTTACTGCTGGGGTTACCAGAATTTTCTTGGTATTGTAAAACACATTAATGGCGTAAAGCGTTGGCATGTAAAATTCGACTTTGCTTGTCTTAAAGAGTGCTGGTAAAGAGCCAAATGCTACTATTTCAAACTTCTCCCCCAAAATTTTTTTCACATCTTCTTCATGTTCCTCTAAAAAGCTTACAAAACTCCTATCTATGCACTCTCTTTTCCTCAGCTCCTCAATTATAGCCCTAGCCTCCCTCTTCGAAATGTACTGCATTTTCAACTATCATTACACCTAAAAACTAGTGTTACTCAAAGGTATTAAATGTTGCGTTAGAGAGGGTCATACTATACATGTGCATAGTTTTAAAAGAGTGTAGATATGTTGTAAAGTCTTTTAAACCTTTTCAAGTAGTTGAACTTGCTAATATTGCTATAGATAATGGTGTTGTGACTTGCATTGGTAATTGCAAGCCCTTGCAGAATTGCTATGAGCTGGACTGTGGCAGTGGAATAGCTGTTCCAGGTTTTGTAAGTATGCATACTCACGTCTCTGCAGATGCTGAAACCTCAGGCAATTCTATAGATGTTATTAAAAAAGTGTTAGGCTTAATGCTTCGCTATGGCTATACAGCAGCACATATAGTTGATGCAGACTCTGAAATGCTTGAAGATGTCTGCAGGCTTGCTGAAGAAATTGGAATGCGAATCTCTGTAGGTCCTCTTATTAGCAGCTCTAAGGACTTGAAAAAGCTAAGCTTCTTAAAATTCTTTAAGTATACCCCCTACTGCCTTCCATCAATTAACATATCTCCTGTAGAAGACCTGGACACAAACACTTTAATTGCAATTAAAGAGTCTATTTCCTCTTACACCACACCTCTACATATCCATATAGCGTCCTCCGGAGACCTTTCTAAAACCCTGGACTACTACAGGAAAACAGGCTCTTGGCTTATCACAGCATTGGATTCCTTAGGGCTTCTCACTGAAAAAACTTGCATAGCCCACGCCTCTTGGATAACAACATGGGAAATTGAAAGAGTTAAAGAGAGAGACTCATGCATAGTTTTAACACCATTTGCAGATGTTGTAAAAGGAGTTCACGGAATGCCTCACACACTACTCTTCAACATTAATAAGCTTTGCTTTGGAATTGACAATCCTTGGCACCGCCCAAGCCTCTCACTACTTCTCGATATCATAGCTCTACAAGCTGTTTATAGCAATAGAACATGGAGTTTCTACCCAGACACTTTACAAATCCTTCACTACATAACCACGCTAGGAGCAACAGCAATTGGAAGTGAGGCAGGCATTATTGAAGTGGGTAAAAGGGCTGATATTGCAATCCTACACCTAGATCAAAACGCATTGAATAAGTCGATTAGCGGGTTTTTACTCAGAGGACTTGCATATAACACAAAATACACTGTAGTTGAAGGAAGAGTTGTTTGGAGGGTTACATAGCGCCACCTAAAGCCAATTAATGTTGATGTATACATTAAAAGCTAATATTGCAACAACGCTGTGCATTATTAACCATGGATTTATATGCAACACTGATTGCATAGTGTGTTAGTATGTTAATGTATTGAAAAAGTGCTTAAACCATGGTATTTAGAAATAGCGTTGCTTAAACCATGATGCAACGGATTTTATAATTGTGGGTAAAACTGATAATATTCTTCCTTTCTTAATTTCTCTATATAGGTACTTTAGCCTTAAATAAAACCTTGCATAGGCTTCTCTAAGAAGCCCTTCAATTATTTTAAT
>JAJHQM010000083.1 GCA_020833345.1 Ignisphaera sp. | reverse complement strand
GTTATATACGGAGCGATTATACCATAAACGGTCACGATAAGCTTCTCAATAAGTTCTACACCCACATACTTTATAATGCTAACGCTTTCTACATGCTAATGAACAGGGTGTTGAGGATCCTATTTAGAGTGCCTGTGATGTTCTCAACCCTGACATGCCAAGGATTAAAGACAGGGTAAGCTACTTGGTTTGAAGGCGTTGTGATGCTAGCTACTATACAACCTCTGCTTGCGACTTTCATTTTTGGGCTAGTGATTGTAGGCATCCTGCTATGGATTTTCAAAACCCGTTCAGTACCCTGCTCACAGCTTTGCTACTCACAGTGCTCTCAGTTGTTGGAATGCTTTCTGAGCATAGAGAAGAGGTGTAAGTGCTATGAAGAGGAAAAGGTAAAGTACTTTTTGCTAGGAGCATACCTAGCTAAGAAACTAAGCAGGAGAAGAGCTCTCTAAGCACACATTTAAGTTCTAAATGAAGGCATACATACTATATGCAATTATAAGAGCTGAAAAGCTCAGGAGAGAAGAGGAGAAGAGAAAGTTAATGTCTGCGAGCAAGCAGTAAAAGGAGGAGTGACTAAGAATAAAATGTTGCCCTACCGCAATTTGACTTAATGTTGTCTTTGGCTGCTTCTCTGTCTTAGCTTCCTTATCTCCTCAACCCTATTCTTGTTAATCACCACTATACCTAGCTTCTCATGAGTAATCTCATACTGTTGTAATTTGCATAGAACTGCTAAAATACGCAGAAATGTCAAAGGTATATTAAAAGAGCTTTCGTGACCTGCTGCTATCTACGGCCTCACCACTGCTTCAAATTTCAACATACTTAGCTATAGTCTTTCTATACGCAACTATTCCTAGCACCATCAATGCTGCTGTTGCTATAATGACCTTTATCTGCATTGTTATTAAATTGGAAAGCTCCTCGTTGTAAATCATAACAGCTCTAACAGTGTCTATAGCCCATGTAACTGGAAACACATCTGCAAATACCTTTAGTGGCTGTGGTAACATGAATTTGGGTATCCAGATGCCTGATGTGAAGCTTAGTAACAGTCCTAAAATTGTTCCAAGAGATGAAGCTGCTCTAGAGCTCTTCACTATTAGGGATAGTGCGAAGCCTATGGACGTTGTCATTAGGAGTGCTAGGAAGAGGTTTAGAGGCACTAGCCAGTCTCTTGGATTTAGAGGGCTCCACAAGATCCTTGCCCCCACACCTAAGCCTGCGAACACTATGGTTATAGAGGCTATGAGCATCATTATAATAGCTGAAAGCGTTTTCCCTAAAAACAGGTCAGAAGCCCTTACACCTGCTGAAATCATTCTGTCCAGCCTCCCCATCTCCCTCTCAATAACAACAGCTATAGCTCCAAATGTTAGCCCTGAGTAGAGCATTGTCATACCTATAGCTCCAATAGTATACCAGCCAATTATAAAAGGCCTATCAGCTATTGCTTGAGGAGTCTTCTCTTCAACAATTACATCAACAGGATTTGCCAAGCCCATTAAGCTCCTATTAACAACCTCCTTTACAGTCATGTTGATTTCAGGTATGAACACCTCTGTGTAGTTTCCTCCAAAAAGCTCAAAGCTTTTTACAATAGCCTTAACCTTATTTACAGCAACTTCTTTTGAAAATTGATAAAAGAATCCCTGGGCAAAGCCCTTATTAATCTGCACCTCCCTAGGATCATCACCACTGACATAGACACAGAGCCTTGCTGTACCAAATGCAATCTCTTTGCTGAAGTTACTTGGTATAATAATGCCTATGTCAAGTCTCGCCTTCTCCAGGTCTGCAAAGAGTTTCTCTGTAGAGTTATACTCAATAACTTTGAAGTCAGACATATTCTTAAGGATGTCTACAAGGAGTTGCCCTACAGAGCTCTCCTTCAGTAAGTCAGCAAGTGAGGTGTTGGCAGTGTTGAACCATGTAGCTAGTGTAATGTTCTTAAAGCCTTCATCAAAATTGGCTACACCAACAATAAACATTACTCTAGAGCCCACCTCAGGTGGTGTAAATATGTATGCTCCTAGTATAACCATTATTACAGGCCATACAATACACCAGAACACAACTACCCTTTCTCTCCACAGAGACTTGAAGTCGGCTATAGCTATTGCCAGTGCTTTACCAAGCCTCATTCTCCCAGCCTCTCACCAGTTAGCCTAATGAATACATCTTCAAGTGTGGGCTCAGCAATGTTCAGCAACTTTACATACACACCGCTTTCATATAGTGCTGAGATTAGCTTGGGTACTTCCTCCCTTGGGCTAGCGCTATAAACTTTTGCAACAGCGTCTCCATATGCATAAGCATCAAAGCCCCTCTCCTTTAGAATGCCAACAGCTTTTTTAGCATCTCCATAGAGGTGAAGCTCTATAGCTGTTCTCGGTGCATACCTCTTCTTAAGCTCTTCAACAGTTCCTTCAGCAACTATAGAGCCTTTGTGTATGAGGTAGACGTAGTCTGAAAGCCTTTCGGCCTCCTCCATGTAGTGTGTTGAAAGTAGAACAGACTTTCCACTTCTCTTGAGCTCTTCAATAAGCTCCCAAACACTGTGCCTAGATGATGGGTCTAGGCCTGTTGTCGGCTCATCAAGTACGTAGAGGTCTGCATCTGGAAGAAGGGCTATTGCTAGGCTCAGCTTTCTAGCCATACCACCACTATACTTAGCAACAGGAGCCTTAGCATAGTTTAGAAGCTCAAGCTTTTCTAAAAGCTCCTTACCACGCTTTAAAACATAGCCCTTGTCCAAGCCATAGAGCCTGGCATAGAACAGTATGTTGTCCCAGCCGCTAAGCTCCTTAAACAAGCCAAGTTCTTGGGGAAGGTAGCTCATAAGCCCACCCCTAAACACAACCTCTCCAGAACTGGGCCTGAGAACCCCAGCAACAATTCTAAGCAAAGTAGTCTTACCACTACCATTAGGACCCAGAAGAGAGACTATAGAGCCTTTAGCAACACTTAAAGACACACCCTTAAGAACTGTAACACCTCCAAACCTCTTAACAACACCAACAATACTTAACACAATATCCAAAAGAGGTCCCCACAGAGCTAGACGATTCAATATTCTCAATCACTGAGAATTTAAATCTTATACCACCACACGATAAGTACAGTTTCAAGTAAAGCAAAATAATCTTAATTGCAAGGGAATTACTCAATAACACACGTATGGCGTGTAGAGATTTGCGTAAGAGTAAGGCATATACATACAGTCCTGAGCTGGAAAATTTGCTTAGAGACGTTGTTAGTACATTAAGGGACTACTTTCCCAATGTTGATGTTAATAGGGTAAGGGTTGTTGTTTGTAGGAATTGTAGGTCAAGGGCTTTAGCAAGAATACATGCTCTTCCAAGTATTTGGAGGTTTACACTCAATTTACAGCCCATGTACATTATCGAGGTTATTGAAAAGAACTTCAGCTCTCTGCTACATGAAGAAAGGGTAAAGGTGTTTATACACGAACTTCTTCACATACCAAAAAGCTTTTCAGGAGGGTTAAGACCCCACGGAAAACATGTTAATAGCTA
>JAJHQM010000023.1 GCA_020833345.1 Ignisphaera sp. | reverse complement strand
GATGCCAATGCAGCTTACACCCTAGCCCACGTGAGCGTGTTTAAGGAGCTAGACAACTACAGCTTACTAATGGTGGAACAGCCCCTGAGTCACGAAGATCTGCACGACCATGCAGAGCTAC
This sequence comes from Ignisphaera sp., assembly GCA_020833345.1. Classification (GTDB taxonomy): domain Archaea; phylum Thermoproteota; class Thermoprotei_A; order Sulfolobales; family Ignisphaeraceae; genus Ignisphaera. The sequence goes on along the minus strand of JAJHQM010000023.1, from coordinate 16,061 downwards.
AGAGGCAAATAAAGACACCCATATGCCTAGATGAAAGCATTAAGAGCATTCACGACGTTAAAGCAGCTCTAAGGCTCAGTAGCTGTAGAGTTATTAACGTTAAGCCGGCTCGCGTTGGAGGACTACACGAGTCTAAGCAAATTCACGACTACACAATGAGCAGAGGTTTTCCGATATGGATAGGGGGAATGCTTGAAACAGGCATTGGGCGAGGACACCTAGTAGCCATAGCAACTCTACCAAACGTTAAGTACCCCTGTGACATAAGTGGAAGTAACAGGTACTGGGAAGAAGACATAGTGGAGCCCCCATGGACTGTAAAAAGAGATGGAACAATAAGAGTACCTGAAAAACCGGGAATAGGCGTTGAAGTAATTGAAGAAAGGCTAGGCAAATACGTGAAGAACAAAATAGAGTTCAAAAGAACCATGTAGCACAACTCACTTACTGACAAGGGCACTGCCAAACATCTTCATACTTGCGCTTTAGTACCGTTTCACTAGTGCTACTACCAGCAACTGGCAGTACTGCCAGTGCTTTTGATCTAGTCTCTAAGTTGTGTAAGGCTCTCAGCTAGGGCATGGAGTAAGGGGCTTTGGTTGGTGTAGTGAGAAGGGCTTTAGGGGTGTTGATGAGAACTTTATCGAGTTGCTCAAGAATATTGTGAGAGTAGGTTTCGCAGAGAAGAGGGGAGGGCTACTCAGCTCTAGAGCTTTAGCACTCAAAAAGTAGTAGAGAAGCGGCATGTGGGCTGAATCCCTCTGAAAAGCAGCAGAGCTTTTGCGATGTGTAGAGCAAGGTTTAAAATATGAGTTGAAGAACTCGTTTCTTAAGAGAGGTGCTCTTGAGTGATTAGTGTGTTTAAAAGAAGTTTTGGCTCGATTTTTGTAGCTCTTGTGCTAGTGCTATTGGGATGCAGTATTGTTGCTGCTCTTCAGGGCATTAGCATTGGTATGCTAGTCTCTCTCAATCTTGCTGTACTGGGTTCTGTGGTTATGTGTAGAGGGCTTGCTGAGGAGAATGCTGGTGAGAGGAAGTTTTATACTGCGTGGGGCTTAGTGTTCTACTCTTTTGCTATAGCTGTAGCCATGTCTATGCTCTTCTCAATGCTAATTGGGTTTGCTGCACTCCTTGTGTGTCTGGGTCTGGTAGTGCTTTTTGTAGCACTACGCTAGGAAAATTTTTATACTCTAACAGCTACACAGCATACTTGTGTAGAGCTATGGTTAGGCGCTCAGCGGCTTTAGAAAAGCTTCTCAACATTTTACCCGGGTTTAGGGGGTACAGAAAGAAGGAGTACATTAGAGAGGATGACAGGCTTATCAGGGAGTATATTGTTAAAATTCTTAGTGAGGCTGCCAGGGATCTTGAGGAGGCTATTGCAAACCTGGCTGAGTATGACTTTAAAACAGCTGAAATCTACGACAATATCCTAAGGGATTTGAGGACTGTAGCAGACAAAATTAGGTGGGCTGAGCACGGTTACACACCTCACTACAACATTGTTAAGATCAAGGAAGAGGATTTGGAGAAGATTAGGGAGATTGATGGAGGTCTTGTTGATGACGCTGAGAAGATAAGGAGCTTTGTAAGTGATTTGAAGAGAGATACTGTGCTCAAGAACCCTGTTAGAGATAGAGCACCCCAGCTAGCTCAGCTTATAAGCGATTTGAGGAGCCAGCTCATTGAGAGAGAAAAGATTGTGAGAGGCTGGGTTCAGTAATTTTCATTACAATTTATTAATGTGCAACGCCAGTTACAGTGCCTTAGAGGTGTGTATAAGTGGTTGCAAACATTTTTGGGAAAATGGTTGGTAAAGCTGGTAGCAAGGTGAGCGGCTTTAAGCCAAAACTCATTGAGTGGAAAGATGCGACACCAAACGACATTGTGTGGAGGTATCCGGAAGAGGTAATACCATGGGGCTCAACAGTAGTTGTCAAGGAGTGGGAGAGAGCGGTCTTCTACAGGGATGGGAAGGTCTACGGGCTCCTCGGACCAGGGAGGCACGTTCTAGACACTCAAAACGTCCCGTTTCTCCAAGGTCTTGTCGAGGGTGTTTATGGGGAGAGCATTTTTAGAGCAATAGTCATCTTTGTCAATGTCAATAGGCTTCAGGGTAAGTTTGGTGGTAAAAGCCAGACTGTGGAACTAATCCCAGTCTCTTTCCACGGCGTGTACTACTACAGGGTTGCAGACCCTGTTCTCTTTGTGAATAAAGTCGTTGGGCCTGACTCTAGGTTTACTAGAGAAGAACTTGATGACTATATAAGGGGCTATTTCCTGACCAAGCTAATGGCGTTCATAAGTAGCTCTAGTATTAGAGATCTCTACATGAGGGCTGAGGAGGCTGGTAAGAGGGCTTTGATGGTCTTGAGGAAGGCTTTTGACGAAATTGGGCTTACACTTGAGGACATACAGTTTGAAGGTATAGACGTGCCTCCAGAGTACAGAGAGAGGATGTTCTGGCTTACGCAGGGCACTACAGCAGCTTACCTAGTTCAGCAAGAAACAGCGAGAAAGTTTGCAGAAGCTATTGAGAAGACTCAGGCTGGGGGAGCAGCAATTGGGGCAGGGGTAGTCGCAATACCGTGGGCACTACAGCCCCCACCACCACAAGCACAGCAACCACCACAGCCAGCTGCAGCAGGTGTTGCAGCACCTACTCAGTACGTCGCTAGGTGCCCGTACTGCGGTGGCTCACCCATACCAACAAATGCTAGGTTCTGTCCCTACTGCGGTAAGCAGCTCAAGTGGTGCCCTAGTGGGCATGTGGCTCCTGCTGAAGCCAATTTCTGTCCCATTTGCGGAGCTAAGCTAGGGTAGAGGTTCTGTAGATGTCTAGCGAGGCTTTTAGGTGTGTAAACTGTGGAGCACCTCTAGACGTCTCTCCAGACACTATTGCTGTTGTGTGTAATTACTGTGGCTACCTGAACTGGGTTAGAGCAGACCTTAAGGAAGAGGTGCTTGTTGTCAAGCCTTTAGATGAGAGAGAGCTCTTGAAGAGGTTACAAGAGTTTGCATCTAGAAAACGCCTCGCAGATGTTCTCAAAGAAGAAAACATTGTCAGTAAAACATTTGTTGCAGTGCCTTACTACTTTGTTGATGTAGCGGCAGAAGCTGATTACAGTGGCAAGGTATCTGTCCAAGTGAGGAAGTGTAGGAGGGAAAAGGATAGGGAAACGTGCTGGACAGAGTCACGAAGCGTTTTTGTTAAAGGAGTTTACGGTCCCTACGAAAATAGAATACCTGTTATTGCTAGGAGAGGCACTGAAGCAGTGTCTGTAAAAGCTTTAGTGAGTAAGTATATGGGGGGTAAAGCAGAGGCTCTGCCAATAGAGAGTGTAGGGCTTAGCAAAAGCTTTTGGAGGGGTGTGCTATCTATAGAAGTCGACAAGAAGGTCGCCATGGACATAGCGCTCAACATCCACTTAAACAAGCTGAGGGAGGTTGTGACAAGCGAGATTAAGAGAGAAGCTGAGAGAACTGCTAGGAGATGGGGTGAAACTGTTGTTGGATCCACAATTATTTGGAAGAGGATAACTCCAAAGAACATTAGGGCAACTACATCAAAACCCGTCCTGCTTCCCATGTACATAGCTTCCTACAGGTATGGCAACGAGCTCTACAGAGCTATTCTGTGCGGCTGGGATGGGGATGTAATAGTACTTGAAAAGCCTGTGAAAGCCTGTGAAAGAGCTTTATGGACTGCCTTAGCAGCTTTATCAGCAGGGATTCTAGGGGGTGTAGGTATTGCTACAGTAAAAGCGTACATAGGCTTTCTGCTCATTATCCTGGGGTTTGCAGCTTCGTGGTACTGCATGAGGAAAGCACTAGCTCCAGTAAAAGCGAAGATTTTTGGCACTAGTGCCCTAGGGTCTGTTGAGAGAGGGTTTGAGAAAACTCTTTCACTCACTAGGTGGTGGACATGAGCGAAGGTGTGGCTAGGTTCACGTGCCCATTTTGCGGAGCTGGGTTTGCAGTTCCTAAAACATTTGTGTACGCTACGTGCCCATACTGCGGTACAACATTTAGAGTTGATAAGCCTGAGGCTCAAGTAGAGCACTACCTCTTTTCAGTAAACTTCGATAAGAATGCTGCCTACAAGCTTGTGAAGGACTTTACATTGCTACAGGTTGGAGTTGCTGAAGACTTTGAGCACTCAACAGAGTTTGTCTCTGCATATCAGTACTTTGTGCCTCTGTACATATTTGAAGTCAGCGTTAAGGCTCTTTGCAAAGGCGAGAAGGTTGAGGCTGGTGAGGAGAAGGTTGAGATAGATGTTCACGGAGGCGAGGAAACAGCCTATGTAATCACTCCAGCTACCCACGCTCTGCCAGCTGGCATTCCACAGGGCTACAGCTTTCCAGCTAGGGGCAGGAGGTTCTTCAAGCCCTCCGTGCTGAAGGATGGGGTATACCTACAGCCTTCACTAGACCCAGAGCAAGTCTTTTCTACAGTGAAAGAGCCCTACCTTAGAAAAGCCATTTCAGAAGCACAGATAGCATGTGGAAGTGCTTATGAGGTTGCAGACAGCTCAAAGTACATTGGCTTAGCGCATTACCCATTCTGGCTCACAAAGTACAGATATAGAGGGAGAGAATATGCAGCAGTTGTTGATGCATCAGATGGCACAGTACTCTACCTAGAGTACCCAATAAGCACTAGAAAGAGAGCAATAGGCTTAGCAATGGGCTTAGCAACAACACTCTTCGCAGGTTTAGTGGGAGGAGCAATAGCAACACTACTAACAAAAAGCTTTACACCAGGACTCACAGGAGGTGCCATAGCATCTCTACCAGCACTAGTAGTATCACTACAGACATTTGCAAAGTCTAAAGGAGTATACAGATTTAAGCCATCAGAAGAAGCAATATTTGCACCAGTAAGATAAGCAGTTCTTTTACATGCATAGTGAAGGCTAAAAGCTGTTCCACTAGCATTAGCAGGACACCTCTTTACTCAACACTAGAGAAAAACGATTATAGTTATCATTAAAGGCATACAATTTTTCTATGCAGTTTCTAAAGTTACACCTTGAGTATGCTGATGATATTTCCCTAGACTTTACAACAACTACGAGCCTAATCCAACTGATAAGCGTCACAGCCTTGAAGCATACGAAATTCAGTGCAGATCTTGTAATAAGAAGGTTGTCGAGGAGTGCTCATTGATGATTTAGATGTTTTGTTTAGTAGTGCTGTAGGAATGACCGATTCTCTGTAGGTTATATGAACATGTATTGCAATGAAATTTAGAGATCTTATCTTAAAAGGATGTATACAGAGTTGCTGAGCAAAGAGGGTTATAGGTAATAAAATCATCTGGATCAATGGTGTAAATGTTAGGTGAGAAAATGAAGATAAAAGATATTGAGCCTGGAATGAGCAATATAACGATAACGGCTCGCGTGACCTCGGTGTCAAAACCAAGAAGAGTTTCTACAAAGTATGGAGAAACTATGGTTGCGCAAGCAACGATAGCAGATGAAACAGGTGAAATAATTTTAAACTTGTGGAGAAATCAAATAGATATGGTTAAGCCTGGAGATATAATAAAAATTGAAAATGCTTACTCCAAAGAGTACAAGGGAAGGATAGAGCTTAATATAGGTAAAAATGGAAAAATAGTAGTTTTAGAACATGCTAAAAGCAGTGAGTTGGAGGAGGAGATAGAAGACGAAGAGAATGAAATAGACTTTGAGTAGAATCACAAAGTAAACATCTTTAATGTTTTTGCTCAAAGCCAAGCAAAGTTTTTGCAAAAAGTCTTTCAAGTGTTTAATGAAGATCTGTGTTAAGTTCTTACCAATAGCCCTTGCGCAAGCCTATAATAATAAACACTGTTAAGTAGTGTTGTAGCTGTTGTCGGGGTTTTCTAAAGAGTGTAAGATTTTAAGGTGTACAATATTGTCAGATAGGTGTGCTTTTAACAGATACTAAGAGCTTATAAACTTTTTCAGTACTGATATGACGTAGAAGTGGTGTTCACTTGAATAAAAAGATTGGCTCCATGAGTGCAGCTATCTTAGTGATGGTGCTAATGTTCTTGTGGCTTCCTCTTAGTGTGAGTGCAGCTCCTGGTCAAACATTCATCACTATATATATAAGGCCTGATGGAAGTATTGAGCCTTCCAGTGCCCCGATTACAACTAGTGATAGGCATTACTATAAGCTGGCAAGCGACTTTATGGGGAGCATCGTTATAGAGAGGAGTGGTGTGGTAGTTAATGGTGGTGGGCATGCTCTTGTTGGGAGGGTTAGGCAGGGGTTTGCGAATGATATGGGTTTAGCTGTTCTGGCAAGCAGTGTGCTTGTAACAGGTTTTAGGCTTTACAACTTTAGTTTAGCTTTAATTATTTTGAATGCTACTAGTGTTGAGGTTAGCAAATGTACAGTTATTGGCAATTGGGAGGGTGTTAAAGTAGTTAGCTCTAGTAATGTACTTATACACAACAACATAATGAAGGGTGATGTGCCGCCTATATACATAGTCAACTCAACTTATGTTGAAGCAAAAGAAAATGTTATTGAGGGTGGAGGAGCTGGTATTGTTGTCAGCAAATCCTCTAATGCCTACATCCATGAAAACACCATAAGCTTAGCGAGAATAGGCATTATTGTTGAGAGGTCAGACAATGTATACGTTGGTGGCAATAGAGTTGTAGTGCCTAATGATGTTGGGATTAGCGTTGAGAGCTCCACTATGACTATAATCTTCAACAACACGCTAAATGGTGAGAATGAGGCAGGCTCTCGCAACATAAATGTTAGAGGCTCTGAAAAGACTGTTATACACAAAAACCTTTTGCTAAACGCACCAGAAGCAGTAGTTATTGATGAGCTCTCGAACCACACAATCATATCCTACAACTATTTAGCTAGTGAAGACCCCTTCAGAGTACCAACAATTACGCTAACAGGAAACTCCACAGGTGCAATAGTGTACGGCAACAGTGGGAAAATGTTTGTAGAGCTTCACAGCTCACACGAAGTGTCTATAGAGAATAACACTAATGCTGTGATTATGGGAGATACATCGACCTCACTAGCCATATGCCTCAACACCCACACATCAATTGAGCTAAGCGATATCAACAACACCTACATATGTGGCAACCTAGCAGACATAGCATCACCTGCAACTGTAAACGGAATTGTTGTGAGAGGCACAGGTATAGCGATACATGAGAATATCGTTAAAAACTACAGGCAGGGCGAAGGTATTGAAGTAAGTGGCAATCATATTAAGATCTACGAGAATGATGTGACTAACAACAGCCAGGGAATAGTGGTTAGCGGTAGCAATTTTGATGTGTATAACAATAATGTGACTCACAATAATGTCGGAGTGCTGATTGCAGGACCTGCAGGTAGTGGTGTGGTACACGACAATTTCATAGCTTTTAACGGGGGTAGCCACGAGCCACTATGTAGCGGTTCTGGCACAGGAGTCTGTATCTATGGATCTGAGCCCCGCAACATAACATTTTATCACAATAGCTTTATCAACAATGCTCTTAACAATGGAAAGCAGGTTTACATAACTAAAGAGGGTTATAAGTGGGATAACAACTACCCCTCTGGAGGTAACTACTGGAGTGATTATACAGGCGTTGATAAGAAGAAGGGGGTTAATCAAGACGAGCCCGGCTCTGATGGAATTGGTGACACACCTTACCAGGTATACATATATCCAAGAGAATTGGATAGGTACCCCCTGGTGAAGAGACCTCCAAACCCTGGTAAAAGCCAGTGCACGCTAATTCCCTTGCCAAGCATAGTAATAGAGCCTCCACTAGCAAGGATTTCAACACAAACCCCAACACCAACACCCACAACTACAACTAAAACCACACCAATAACGACATCAGCACCTACAGCACCACCAACAAAAACTACTCAAAGTGCTAGTGGCACAGTGAGCACAACTACTACAACTCCTCAGAGAGCTTTTGGTGTGACTATGCTAGTGGCTAGCATAATAGCAGTGATCATCATCAGCGTTGTAGTTGTCCTCTTACTGAAGAAGAGAATTAGTTAGTCCACATTAAGTACAGCTAAATTAAAACCTTTTTACATGTTTGCATTCACAACGCTTTGTTTATGGGGTGTAATTGTAGATTGTGTTGTAAATGCTAAGAGAAGCCTCTTTGAAGGTGTAGTGAGAGCCTAGTGGCTAGGTTAAGTGCTCTTCCCTGTTTGTAAATGCCGTACTACTAACAACTTTATTAGCTGTCTATTTACTTTATTATAGGGTTAGACTATGGGTATAGTCTATAGTATTCGTATACCTAGGAAGCTTAAGGAGGAGATGGATAAGCTTAAGGATGTAGTTGATTGGAGGAAGGAGATAATAGCTTTTATAGAGGAGAAGATAGAGGTGTATAAGAGGCAGAAAGTGCTTCAAGAAATTGCTGAGGTTCTTAAGGAGCTTCCTGAGACTCCTCGTGGTACTGCAGCTAGGCTTGTGAGGGAGGATCGTGATAGTTATTGACGCTTCTGCGCTAGCCAAGTTTATTTTTAAGGAGGAGGGTTGGGAGAGGGTATACAAAATACTATCTACAAGGGTTATTTCAGTAGATCACATAGTTAAAGAAGTGGCTAACGCCATATGGAAGCACAGCTCTATTCACAAGACTTACCTCGATGTAGCGCTCAAGGAGTTTCAACTGCTTAAGAAGATTATAGATGAAAAGCTAGTGTTGTTAGAGAGTGAGCTAAAGTATCTAGACAAAGCATTTGAAATAGCCATACAGAACAGCATACCGGTATATGATGCACTATACATAGCACAAGCAATTACACACAATATACCGCTGGCTACAAGCGACAAGAGGCAGGCAGAAATAGCTGAGAAGCTTAAGGTGCAAGTAGTCTTCATACCCTAAAACTTGTTGAAAACACTGCTTCTCACTTACTTAAGCAGCAACCCTATAAATCAGCTTCCCACCCTCAGACAACAACTCATCAGCTAATTTAAGATGCTTAAAAATCTCTTTGAAGAACCCTATTGTTTCCAAACATGAAAATGTACCTCAACTAAACGAGGACAGAACGCTAAAGAGCGTTATTCGTGGGGTATTTCCATTAGCTCTATTGGAGCGAGCCTTGCACAGTGCATTGCCTTAGCTTGTTGTAATTACAAGTGCTCTGTTATATCATCTCTCTACTGCTTGCATTTGCCTTGTTTTAAGGTATGACTCAACTATTTTTATAGTTTTGTCTCTAGCATCTCTAATTCCCTGCACTTCTAGGTGATTTATTCTTGCTAATGATAAAAGTGCTTTTACGTGATTTGCATGGGTTTTCACAGCTCTGTATACATCCTCTAGCCTGTTTATGAGGGGTGTTGAGGTCTCTGCATCAATTAGCATTACTACTGCTCTGTCTACAGGTAGCTCAGTTTCCCACTTCTGCAAAGTGAGGTATACTGCTATTGGCATTGCCATGGCTTTTCTAAGCCTAGTGAGCATCTCAAAATCCTCTATATCGTGAGCATAGTCTGTGACAATAGTTATTGCAGTGCTTTTCTTTGCAAGAGCTTTAAGCACACCAACAATTTCACCTATTCGCGTGCCTCCCCCAACTTCTTGCCTTTTGCAAACAATGTCCTCTAGAACCCTCATAGCTTCTCTTCCCCTGAGCCCACAGAGGGTGTTCACCTTGTTGGAAAGTGTTATGAGCGTTACTTTGTCTGAAAGCCTGTGGGAAAGCTCTAGGAGAAGAGAGGATATGTAGAAGAGTGCTGACACCTTCTCTTCTACAAGCATGGAGTTCGTGAGGTCTATTACAAAGACTATGTTCTTCATCTGCTCAACGTGAAAGACCTTTGTGTAAAGCTTATACTCACCTGTAGCACTGTCAACAGATCTTGCTGAAAGAGCCCAGTCAACATATCTCACATCATCACCCTCCTGATACTCCCTGAAGTCAGCATACTCAAGCCCTATTCCGAGGAGCCTAGACTTGCTCAGCCCAAGCTCCATAGATGTTGCTACTGCTTGCCCAAGCCTAGTCCAAGCCCTTGCAACTCTACAGAGCTCTCTACTTTGTAATAACAACATCACCAACCTTAGCAACATCGCTATAAGGAACATCGTCAAACTCTACAGCTGCTGCTTCAACCTCAACAAAGTTTTGCATAACACTCAGCACTCTATCCCTATCCCTAACACCACTCAGAACATCTTCAACATCTTTAGCTAGAGACAAGTCCACTTTGCTAAACTTGTACGGGTCTCTAAACTCCACAAGCTTCTCATAAGCTTCTCTAAGCCCAAGCCTCTTAACGTAAGCTGTAAAGGCTATCCAGTTAACCACCTTTTTAACGCTCCTAACCCTATAGACCCTGAACCCGAGAGCCCCTGGCCCAACAACTACCTCCTTACACACCCCCAGCACACCTCTAGACAAGCTTACGACAAGCTTATTCAAAACCTGCTCAACACTGTACACAGGTGCTGATGATTGGACAGAGAAGCCTCTAAACAGCGCTTCTCTAGGAGTCGACAAGAGCACTACCTTCACAACCTCATCTACCTCATCTACAGAAACCCTTTTCACATCTATAAGCTGCACCTCTTCCACGGGTACAAAGCCCTTGAGCCACTCAACCTCTCTCTCAGCAACTCTATACGGAATGTCAATACCCTCTCTCCTAGCCAAGGAAACCAGCACTTCAAGAGGCTCACTACCAGTAATGTTAGCTCTCTTTAAGAGTATTGAAACAAGCTTTTCAACGTCAACAACAGGCTCATTCACTTTAAAAGAAGTGTAAACAGCTAGCTTCACACTGTTTTCAATAATGTGAAGACCCTTTACATAGCCGTAGATAAGCCCCTCAGAATCAACAACCATAGCATTTCTAATTTCATCTAAGCTGTAAAACCTCTTTGGCAAAACTATTCACAAAACTTATTTCTACAGCAGAAATTAAGAAATTTTTGTGGGTGCAGCAACGTATTGAAGCTTGGCATAGACGCAATTAGGAGCACTGTTAAGGAGCTTCTTAACCAGCTGGACAAAGCTGTTGTTGGTTATGAAGTGGAGAAGAGAGTTATTGTGGCATCGCTTCTCGCAAATGGTCACGTGCTCCTCGAGGGGGTGCCGGGAATAGCTAAGACAACTCTCGTAAAAGCGTTGGCAAGGGCTCTAGGGCTTTCTGAGAAAAGTGTTGTTGAAATTAATGGTGTTCCTTACAAGGGGTTCACAAGAATACAGTTCACCCCCGACCTCATGCCAGCGGACATAACAGGCTCTCTCGTGTTTAACATGGCTACAAGAGAATTTGAAACTAGGTTTGGACCAGTGTTCTCCTACATCTTGCTTGCTGATGAGATTAACAGGGCTGTGCCGAGAACCCAATCAGCACTGCTTCAGGCAATGCAGGAGAGGGAGGTGACCATAGGGGGAAGGACCTACCCCCTTGAGGTGAGGAGCAGAGGCAAGTTCTTCTTTGTACTTGCAACGCAGAACCCCGTGGAGCAGGAAGGAACATACCCACTTCCAGAAGCCCAGCTGGACAGGTTCATGGTTAGGGTATTCATGGGGTACCCCAGGAGTATTGATGAAGAGAGGAGGATTTGTGAGCTTCACATGTACAGACTCACAGAGCCTGTTGAAGATATTGAAAAAGTTATTGAGCCTCAGTGGGTAATCGAGGCACAGGAGTACATAGCGAGAAACGTTAAGGTTGACAGCACTACGCTAAACTATATTGTGTCTCTTGTGAGAGCCACGAGGCCAGAGGTATTCGAGTCTATAGCAAAGTACTTTGAGCTAGGGGTAAGCCCAAGGGCTGCAATAGCATTGACCAGGCTTTCAAAAGCTTTAGCAGCTATGAGAGGCTCTGAAGCTGTTTCAATAGAAGATGTTGACCAGATTACTTTTCACGTTTTAAACCACAGGGTTATACCAAACCTAGAGACAGTTATGGAGAGAGGTGGGGGCTTTAAGGCGCGCGTAGCTGTCATTAGTGAGGGGCTGGAGCTCGCTAAGAAGGTTGCTAGAGGTGGTAAGGCGTGAGTGTGGTGGAGTTCAGGGAGGTTATTAAGAGGTTTGGCAAAGTAGAGGCTTTAAGAGGCGCGTCCTTTACAATTCCTGAGAAAACAGTAACAGCCTTCCTAGGCCCAAATGGCGCGGGAAAGACAACATCGATGAAGCTCATAATGGGCTTTCTAAAGCCCAGCAAGGGCGAGGTGCTGGTTTGGGGCGAGGAGCCGTGGAGAAATGAGGGTGTTAGGAATAGAATTGGCTACCTACCGGAGAAGCCTGTGTATCCAGCAGACATAGTTGTTGAAGACTTCTTGAGCTACCTGGCCAGGCTCAGGAGGGTGGGCAGGTTAGATGTAGAGAGGGTTATTAGGCTTGTTGGGCTTGAAGGCGTGGCTGATAGGAGGGTGGGGACTCTCTCTAGGGGATATCTCCAGAGAGTTGGAATAGCACAGAGCTTGCTAGGAGACCCAGAGCTCCTAATTCTTGATGAGCCTACGGCAAACCTTGACCCAGCGGCTAGGAGGGAAATTCTGGACCTCCTCAAGGTGCTTCACAAAGACCTTAAGGTGTCAATGATAATATCCTCACACATAATACCAGAGCTTCAGGAAGTTGCAAACTATGCTGTTTTTATAGATAAGGGGCTTGTGCTAGACTATGGCTACTTAAGCGACTTGTGGAAGAGGTATGAGATAGAGGCTGTTTTTAACATAGAGGCTGTGGATGCGGGAGCTGTTGCAAGGATTCTTGTTGAAAAGCATTATGTGCGTTCAGTTAAGAGGGTGGGTGAAAGGGTTTTGGAGGTATCCATAGACCCAGGGTACTACAAGGCTTTCGAAGGCGCCTTAACTGAGTTAAGTCACTTAGTCAAGAGCTACAGTTTTAAGACTACCAGCCTTGGCGATCTCTATGAAAAGGTCGTTAGGAGTAGACTTTAGGAGGGTATATGAGCACGCAACCTTCATGGCTAATAGAAGGTTCTCATCATATTCAATAGCAATAATAGTTGCAAGCATACTTTCAGCAGTAGCACTACTTCTACTAGGAGCTGGGCAACCCCAATCAATGTGGCTTTCAGCACCCCTAATATTCTCAACAATAATTTACAAAATCTTAATATCGTTTCAAGCGTCTAGAGTAGGAAGAGAGCTAAACACAGGAGAAGTTCAGATATACTTAGCACACACAGTGACAAGAACAGAATACTTGCTAAGCACACTACTTGTTGTAGGAGTTGTGCCAACGCTTATCCTATTACTAACATACGTAGTCATGGTGGCTATTGTAGCGCCAAACACGCTCATAAGCTATGACATTGCCTCGCAACTTCTCTACATCTCTGCAGACCTCATGCTACACACAGCTCTCGTTATGACACTTGCTAGCAGGGGTCGTGAAACAGCTACTAATATTGTTGGAACTATGCTAGCCCTTTTAATATGGATAGCCATACCCATGCTACTAACCTTCTCAGCTTACTATAACTTAGTTGGGATACGGCTTTACATAGTATACGTACTTACACTGCTAGTTAGCATTGCAGCACCATTTACTTACCAATACTACTACTCTACTATGCCCCCTCCAACTTCTCCACCACCCCTACGCCCTCCAAGTCCTCAACTAGTACTACTAATATCTATAGCTACACTTATTGCTGTGCTAATTCAAATGTTTGTAAGGTTTAAGAGTAAAGACTTGTGATGCAGGTGGTGAAACGTGTTAAGAGTTGTGCTAATAGCCCTTGCAATATCATCTACAATACTTTTCGCAATACTAGTTATAGCAAGTATCTACCCGCTGACAACAGTGTACGCTATTTACCAAGCATCTTTAACCTCCCCTATACAGCCAAATGCAATTGCTGTAATGAGTGACAGGGTGTGCCAGCTCTACATGTATGATATAAATTATGCTAGTATTGGGCTTCGTATAAGCCCTTCTCTACCAGATCTATATCAGTACAAAGTGCATTTATCATGGTTTTTAGTAGAGTATGGGCGGGGAACTGGCTTCATAAACTTGACTCCGCAGGGCATTTCTATACAAGTTTTTGAAGTTGATAAGGGTGCGGCACTAGAGGTTCAGAGAATGATTAGGGAGGAGCTTAGGTACTCCAACTACTCACAGTACCTACCCATAGTTACTAGCAAAGGGCTTGAAAACATTGTTAGCTATGTTGAGAAAGTGGCTGTGCAGAAAGCCCTCTGCACACAATCGCCAATGTTCATGGCGGGGCCGGGCACAGTACATGTTGTTCAATTCAAGTGCAATTCAACAAATCCTCCATCAAATGGCAATGCACATATAGTTGAAGTGTGCATTCACAGAGACATTAAACTGCTTGTTCCTCAGGGATCGCCGCTCAGTGATACAAGGCTTGATAGGCTAATCAACTTAGTTGCCAACTCCAGTTTATACAACATCTCCACTCAGCTACTTAGAGAAATTGTAAGTACTGTGTCTGTAAACATGTTCTTGTGGAGTTATGCTCAAGTTGAGAGCAGTATTGTGCTGCAGCCGAGGGGTGAGCATGTGTTGCGGGCTTTAGCGTTCTGTACAGCATTTGTTAGTGGTATTGCTCTTCACTACAGGTTTAGACCTCATGAGTATGCAGGTCTTGTGAGGTTCTTTAGAAAGTTACGCCAGAAAATCTATAGGCAATAAACCTGTAGAGGAGGTAGAGCGCTGATACAATTACTAGAACAATGCTTGTCAGTGGTGTGTAGACCTCAACAGTTTTAGTCGCCTTTACGCTAACCTCAACTCTTTGTATAGCTTGAGAGGCTTTCTCCAGTGCTTTGTTAAGCACTTCTGCAAGTTTATCAACAGTTTCTGCAACAAATGCCTCTCCACCTGTTGAAGTAGCTATGTACTTCATCTCCTCTACACCCTCATATTCATACCCTATGAAGACTGTGTATATGGGTATGCCAAGGCTCTTGAACTCGCTTAGCAAAGCCCTGTACTCATTCCGATCAGCTGGTAGGCCATCAGATACAAAAACTACTGCTGTAGAAGCATTAACCTCTCTGTAAGGCTTTAGCCAGTTCAACGCTGTTTTAAGTGGGTATCCATACATAGTGCCCCCCTCAGCCACAGCTCTTGACACAACCCACAAAACCTCACCTCTATTGCTTGTAGGTGCAACCGCCTGCTTAATGTTGCTAGCAAAGTCTATGAAGCCTACGTCCACATGCTGTGGCAGCTTTTTAACAAAGTCTATGATAGTTGCCTTAGCAACATCTATCTTCCCTCCCTCACCCATGCTCCCAGAGGTGTCAAGAATTATCACCAGGGGTGGCCTTACACTAAAGGCTAGTTCTGATAGCTGTTTAGACTCTATGTAAACCTGCTGCTGGGTAACGATGTATGGCTGTGCAGCGGCTAGTGAAATGAGAGTTGCAATGACTATTTTCAGAGCGAGGCTCACAGCCCTTCTTCTCCTGCTTCCGGCGCCGAGCCTCTTTACAGCAACTGAGACTAGGGTGTGCCTATAGGCAAAGCTCTTTGTGTAGAGCTTTGGGTACGCAATGTGGAGAAGCACTGTGGCTAGCACTAGCAGTGGAAGAGTGACTAGCAGTGCATATGGGTTTTTCAGTACAATCATATGCCTTCAGCCACAGAAGCCGCGATGAGGGGAATTAGCGCTAGCAGTGCGTAGAGCTGGATTGTGTAGTCCCTCTTCTGCACCACGACCTGGAGCTGCCCAGCGGCTTTAAGCGCCTCAAACCTTGCCTTCGCATAGAGCTTTTCAGCTACATAGTGTAGCACATCTTCTTCACCAGCAGACACCCCAACTCTAAATAGGGGGACTCCAGCCTCCTCACAAGCCTTCTCAAGGCTTGAAGCCCTCGGGTCTCTACCCACAAGAACTAGAGCCATGGGGATTCCTGCAGATGCCACACTCTTTACAGCGCCATCCACTGGAGTGCCGTAGTTGTGACCACCATCAGTTACTAGCACAACTGCTGTTGGCACGGCGGATGCCATTGCCTTGGCGTAGCCAAAGTATATAGCGTCTCCCACAGCTGAGAACTGCTCTAGCTCTACACTGTCTAGCACAGC
>JAJHQM010000082.1 GCA_020833345.1 Ignisphaera sp. | reverse complement strand
CCTAGAGAGGTGATTAATGAGGCGAGAAGGGTAAGTAGCAGTCCTCAAGGTCAACAGAAATAGCTTTTTATATGTAGAGCTCTAAATAGCTGTGCTGGGTGCTGATCTGTGATTGAAATTAGGGGAGTCTCTAAGAGGTTTGGAAGAGTTGTGGCACTAGACAGGGTGTCTTTTGAGGTTAGGAATGGCGAAGTTGTTGGCTATGTTGGGCCTAATGGCGCTGGCAAGACCACTACGATTAGAATTGCTGTTGGTGTTCTACCTCCAGATGCTGGCGATGTTTATATAGATGGCTACTCTGTGTTAAGGGAAAAGACCCTGGCTTCTTCTAGAGTTGGATGGGTTCCTGAGTCCCCTATTTTTGAACAGGAGTTTAAGGCTCTGGACTACTTCACGTATTTAGCAACTTACAAAGGGCTTTCACCTTCTGATGCTAGGAGGCTTGGTAGAGAGCTTCTTAATGAGGTCGGTCTTGGAGATGCTGCAAACAGAAAGCTCTCCACATTTTCCCAGGGTATGAAGAAGAGGTTTGCACTGGCTGTGTCAATGATTGGCGATCCACCGAATTTCATTTTTGATGAAGTGCTTAGCGGGCTTGATCCACAGGGAATAGCTTTCTTTAGGGGTATTGTCGAAGAGTTTAGGAGGAGGGGCAAGGCTGTGCTCTTCTCTTCACACATACTCACAGAAGTGCAAATGATTGCTCAGAGGGTTGTATTCATCAATAGGGGTAGGATAGTAGGGGTATACACAGCAGATGAAATAGCTAGGCTAGCTTCGCCAGCTATACGCATAAGGCTAAAGCATGTTGATGAGAATGTCAAAAACCTTCTCACAAGGTTTGGCAGCATTGAAGTCTCAGAAAACACTGTTATTTTGAGGGAGCCTAGAGCTGAGCCCTCTAAGATACTAGAAGAGCTTGTTAAAAGTGGCTATAGTGTTGAAGAGTTTAGAATTAGTGAAGAAAGGTGCTTAGAAGAGCTCTTCATGAAGCTTATAAAAGGTGAAAAGGTGTGAGAAGCGCTATTTTAATAGACTTTAAAAGGTCGTTTGTGAGGCCTGCCACACTAATAGCGCTAGTGCTTTTCATACTGTTAGGCATAGGCATTTCCTATCTCATACTCCAAGTTTTTACAGCAGTAACTAGAGCAGTAGGGTTTCTAGGCTACTACACACTTACAAATAGCACTATAACCATTACCGGTGTGGCGTATAGCATATGGGGTGAGAAGCTAGGTGGAGAAGCAGTTATACACATAGAGAACTGCACAACAAGCCTTGCAGAAGCAGCGTGGCGAGAGAACTGCGTAAAAATTGCTGAGGCTAAGGCTAGCTTTACAGAACTTCTCAACACATCAATAGTTCTGAGGCTTGGAAATGCTAAAGCGCCTAACCTTAGGGTAAGGATAAACGTGTCTACTTGGTATGGAGCGCTAGCAATAAGATCTGGTGAAGGTTTTGAAGTGAGTACAGCTTTTGCAACATCTGTTGGTCGAAGCCCGCAAGCGCCTACCTCACCTACTGTAAGGATACGCCCTCCTAGAGCTTTTGTTGAGCCTGTGCCTGCATCCCCCTTTGGCAGTAAGCTGTTTAAGCTTAGAGACGAAACCATTTTTGTTGCATACCAGGTCATACCATTGAGAGATGTGCTCAAGTTCTTCATTTTTATAGAGAGAAACCTCAGTGTAGCTCCCTTACCACAGTACGTAGTGGTGCTCGAAGGGGCTGGGAGTTGCGAGAATGTAGAGGTGTTCTACGGGTATGGCAATGAGACGGTGAGTAGTGTTAATGAGCTTAGCGAAGCTGTGGCTCGAGGCGAGCTAAAGCCCTTGGCTAACATTAGTACAACAAGTATTGTCTATGCTGAAGCTCCTCGCAAAGCAGGCGAGTCCAAAGCTCTTCTAGTGTTCAGGTTTGGAAACAGTGTTTACACAGAGGTCTTTAACCTTGTCGATATCCAATCACTACTCAAAACACCTGTAACAACAGCTATGGTTAGCCAGCTAAGCACTCCCACAACATTTCTACCAGTAGTATTTCTGTACCTAGCCTATGTGCTTGTAGCTAAGCCTAGGGCTGTAGGAGCCTTAGAATTTGTGTTGTCAATGCCTGTAACAAGAAGAGATATTTATGCTGTTAGATTTTTAGCAGGAGTACTAACAGCCATTACAGTATCTGGAGTTTTAGTAGCTGTTACTACAGCTTCTACAATTGCAATGCTAAAGGCTTCTGTAGACCTCACACACGTAGCGCTTCTATGGCTTGGCCTAGCAATTTCGCTAATCGCTACCTACAGCCTCTTCTACATGCTCAGCACAGCACTTAGAGGTGGAAGCTATTTAGCAATAGCAATACTAGCATACATCCTACTGTGGTTCGCACTACCCATAGCCGCAACAGCCATAGCCATCACCATAGGCGGAGTAAGCAAAGTTGCTGAAGTTAACAACATCACTAAGTACATTAACCCACAGGTTCTGTTTAGCTACATAACCAGCTACATTCTAACTCAGCTAACAGGTGAAAGTAGTGTACACTATGACGCTGTACTGACAGCGCTATCCACAGCACTGTGGATTGCAACACCACTAGCACTGGGGTGGGCAGTATTTAGAAAAACCAACTTAAGTAGTTAGTGAAGAAGGTAAAATCACAAGCACAGCTTTTTGAGATGCCTTCATGCCTGGGCTTAGTAACTTCATTACTTTTGCAATCGAAGTTTAAAGCCATTTAAGTGCAGCTATTGCATTGCCTTTCTTGGTGAGCTCTGAATGGAGCTTCCAGTGCTTATCGGCGTTATTCACCTTCCTAACCTTCGTGAAAAGGCTTTGAGGAGAGATGTTGATTCTCTTGTCAGTTTTGTTGAGGCTGAGGCTAGGGTTTTTGCTGAAGCAGGTTTTGATGGTGTTATAGTTGAGAATTTTGGTGATGCTCCCTACGCTAAGAGGGTTGTGGAGCCTGAGCTCCTCGGGCTTATAAGCATAGCTCTTTACACTGCCAAAAGGGTTTTCAGTGGCTCTGTGGGTCTCAACATTCTTAGGTGTTCTGCTGTAGAAGCGTATAGAATTGCCTATGCCCTTGGAGCTCGCTTTATAAGGGTTAACGCATTTGTAGAAACGCTGGCTACTGAAAGCGGTTTGATAGAGCCTTTGGCGCCAAGCCTAGCTGAGCTCAGGCTCGCCATGCCGGGGGTGGCAGTTTTTGGCGATGTTTTGTGCAAGCACAGTGGTAGCATAGACTTTGTTGCAAGGGTTTTCACGAGAATTGCCCAAAGCCTTGGGGGAGAGCCTCTTGGTGAAGCTGTGAAGGAGAGCTTGAGAGAGCTTGTAGTAGATGCTGTAGAGAGGGGAGCTCTAGACGCTGTTATTGTTACTGGTGGCAGAACTGGTGAAGCACCACCACTAGACTTCGTGAAATTTGTTAAAAGCGTGTCCACAAAGCCTGTGTACCTTGGCAGTGGAGCAGCGCCAGAAAATATAGTGAATTATATGAGGTTCTGCAGTGGTGTTATTGTTGGTAGCTATGTTAAGAAGGGTGGAAGGGCTGGAAACCCAACAGATTTGGAGAGGGCTAGGAGATTTGCAAAAGCATTTAGAGAAGCTGTAAAGA
>JAJHQM010000081.1 GCA_020833345.1 Ignisphaera sp. | reverse complement strand
ATTGGCAGGGACACAGGTATTATGAGAAAGGCAAGGGGGTTTTCAAAACCAATGCTAGTCATATGACTCTGGAGGTGCGTAGCCAGCCCCACCACCAACACCCTTACCCTCTTCCCCACCTTGCTGCCCTCCATGCCTTCTCATATAGTCTTGCAGAAGCTGTTGAATAGCATTCTTGGCATTCGCTATATCTATTGAAAGAGGTCCTGAAGCCTTAACCTCGCTAATCCTGTTTAATAGGTTGCTAAGAGCATTTGTATTGTTTACAGGCTCTCCACTACACATCAGCTCTATGTACTCTCTATACTGCTTTGCTATTTCCATGAGGGTATAGGCATTGTAAAGAGATTCATAGGACTTTTCCAGTCTCTTTAGAGAGGCGTTGATTACAGGTAGATGGGTTTCTGACACAAAACCTTTATCAATTCTCTTGAGTGCTGATATAGCTCTTGCTATACTTGATAGTGCTTTCAGTACCTTTGCCTCAACACTGCTAAACCTCTCTATAGCCTCATTAACTCTACAGAGAGCCAGCAGATGTAGAGCCTCTCTAACACCATTAACACTGCTGTTAATTGCGTAATACGCTGCAGTGCTGTTTACAGCCCCCTCAGCGGTGTAGAGGTAGTTTTTAGCAACATTAACAAAGAAAGCGTCTTTAGAGCCGTAGACTAGGGAGAGGTTATTCATGTACTTCTCAATACTACTCCTCACTTCACTAACATCACTAGTGTCAAAATCTATTGCAATAGAGGTGCTCCCCGCAAGCCTTTTTTCAAGAGCTGTAGAGGACTTGTTAAGATAGTGCACAGCCTTAACGTAATCTTCAAGAATATTCACATTTTCAGAACCTGTTGCAAAAGGCCTAAAGCTGTAAACTATGTAAGCTATGGACAGAAGCATTATGAGCAAAGAGGCTAAGGCTAGCGGATCACGCAAAAACTTCAGCCTTTTAAACAAAGCCCGCACCAAAGCTATGCAAATGCGTGAAAAGTATAAGAGCTTTCAAAACAACCTCACTTCCTTAACATAAAATCAGGTAAAAAGGTGGTGTGGATTTAGTTTTTAGCCACCTCCTTTTGTTTTTAGAGCTTGTGTAATTATTGCTATGGCCACTGCTATGATGCCACATGAGAGCATGTAGTATATTGGTGGCAGTATTAGCCCTATTGATCCTAAAAGCTCTCTGTAAACAGCAAAGCCTAGTGAGCCTCCGCCCCCCGCACCATAGGCTGCGAAGAAGCCTATTAAGCCTGAAAGCAGGCCTATGACAAAGGCGTTTCTAGGCCTAGTTGTGAGAATTCCTATGAGCAGTCCGCTAATAACCACTCCTAGCACCATTCCTAGTGGAGGCTCTAGAAAGTATAGAGATAGAAACACTATTAGAATGCCCAGCACTACTGATGCTACAAGCCGTGCCAAGCTCAACTTGTTTACACCAGGGTAAAATGGTAAACAAATAGACTTATAAATTTTTCTACTATATTTTAATGTGGTGTAGAGATTGCGCCTCAGGCTTGTAGGAGCCATAGCACTCCTAGTCCTCGCAGCAATTCTTCTGGCAATACCACTAGCATACCCATCACTTAACGCATTACTAGACCCGGTTCACGGTGTTGCTGGTGCAGGGCTCTACGGGCTACCCACAGGTGTTGTGAAGGCTGAGGGAGTTCCTGGAGAGGCTAGGGTGCTGTGGGATTCTGAAGGAGTTCCACACATATTTGCAACAACAGATGAGGCAGCGGCCTATGCTATGGGCTACATAACGGCTTCTCTAAGGCTTTTCCAAGCAGACCTCTTCAGGAGGATTCCTCAGGGTAGGCTAGCTGAACTTGTTGGCAGTGCTGGGCTAAGCAATGATAAGCTTATGAGAACGCTGGGTATGCACGAAGCTATTAAGAAGTCTTGGGAGCTTCTCAAAACAAGTGAAGACCCAGAGCTGAAGAGGCTAGCTGAGCTAGTGCAGTACTATGTTAAGGGAATTAACGACTACATTGCAAAGCTTGACACAAGACTTCTGCCTCCAGAGTACAGGTTGCTAGGGCTAAGACCAGAGCCATGGACTCCAGAAGATGTAGTAACTGTGCAGAAGCTCTTCACAATGATGCTGGCGTGGAATACTGATGACCTGGTTGTAGGAGAGCTTGTTAGGAAGTGGGGACTCAGTGTTCTTCTAGACCTAGACATAGTTAATAGAACACGCACAACACCCCAAGCCCTATGCGCTGACGCTGTTAAGTGGGGCGCGGTTACGGGGCTGAGCAGTGGAGGAGCTGTTGAAGTGAAAACATATGGAGAAGCTGAGCTTAGACTTCCAAGTGCTGAAAATATCATTAAAGAGCTTTCCAACACAGTCCTTAACAGCTTATGGCTTGGGTCAAACAACTGGGTTATAAGCAGTTTGTACACCTCTAGCGACAAGCCAATAGTTGCAAACGATCCTCACTTAGCACTAACAGCCCCGAGCTTGTGGATGCTGGTTCACATAGAAAGCCCCTCACTAAAAGTAGCAGGAGTCACTGTACCTGGATCCCCCCTGGTCGTAATAGGTAGGAATGAGAAAATAGCGTGGGGATTTACAAACGTTATGGGCGATTTCACCGACTTTTACTACTACTACAAGTGGAGTGGTGATAAGTATCTCTATAAGGGCTCGTGGCTTGAGCCCAGAGTTAGAGTTGAAAAGATTAGAGTCTGGGACCCCACTAAGAGAACTTACAAAGAGATTGAGCACAAGGTTTTAGAGACTGTGCACGGCCCCGTGCTTGAGGAGAGTGGTGAGAGATTTGCTGTAGCCTTTACAGGTGCTAGACCTAGTCTTGAGCTCGCGTTCATATGGGGTATCAATAGAGCTTCAAGTGTTGTTGAAGCTCTTAAGGCTCAGAAGTTCTTTACAGCCCCCATACAGAACTTTGTTGTAGGTGATTTCAATGGCAACATAGCGTACTCTCCTACAGGAGCATACCCACGCAGAACCAATCTCCCAGTGTATGAAGTTAATGGTGTGAGAATTGTTAATAGAGGGTTCCTGCCGTTTAACGGTAGCAACGGCGAGGGGGAGTGGGCTGGCTTCATAGACTACAGCGAGCTACCCATACTGTACAACCCGCCGCGGCCATTCATAGTAACAGCAAATTCAAAGCCTTTTGACGGGGCCTGCGGTCTTCACATAGGGTGGAACTGGGCTGATAGGTTTAGGCAGGACAGGATTGTGAGCTCGTTAGAAAGCATCATAAGGGCTAAGGGGCGTATCAGTGTTGAGGATGTTATGAAGGTTCAAACAGATAATGAAGTAGACCTGGGCCTCAAAACCTATGTAAATCTCTTGCTAAAACTAGCTGAAAAAGCAGGGCTTCGCAATGAGGTTGTGGATGGCATTAGGGCATGGCTTGCTGAAGGAGCTCCAACAGTAACCAATAGGTGGGAGCCTACAGTAGCACTTGTGTGGTCTATGAGCTTTCGCAAGAACCTGTGGATTAAGCTGTATGGTAGTGAAAGAGAGCTGGGGTTCTTCAGGCTAGAGCATGGTGAAAGCCTTATAGAGCTCTACCTAAAGGGAGATGCAAGGGCGTATAAATACCTCAAGCCTGGGGAGGCTGAGGACATAGCCAAGAAGGCTTTTGAAGAAGCTGTTGAAACACTTAAAGCATTCTACAAAACCGATGACTACAGGGCCTGGCTTTACGGAAAAATACACTACTACAACCCACA
>JAJHQM010000080.1 GCA_020833345.1 Ignisphaera sp. | reverse complement strand
AGCACCACTCTTTCTGTGAACCACTGCATAGTGCCCTGAGTACTCTAAGACCCTCCCTATAGCACTTGCCCTTATCCCCAGCTTACCAAGAAGCTCAACAGCTTCCCCAGCCCTATTCTCAGGGACTGTGGCCAGCAAAACACCAGAGCTTATGAGCCTCAGGAGGTCTAGCCCCAGCGCGTTCGCCATGACCAGGGTTTCCTCAGCTACAGGCACCCTATCCTCCCAAATCTCCAGGGTCTTGTTAGAGGCATAAGCAATTTCAACTAGCCCACCAACTAAGCCGCCTTCCGTAGGGTCGTGCATAGATGTTGCAAGCCCTGCTTCAGCAAGAGCAAGTGCTTCTCTAGCAACGCTAACCATCTTAATGAAGTTCTTGCCCCTCTCAACAACCTCTACAGGAACACCAGCTTTAAGCAAAGCCTTTCTAAAGTCTGTTGCAAGAATTGCTGTGCCCTCAACACCAGCAGTCTTAGTCATTATAACCACGTCCCCAGCCCTAGCCCCGGATGTCGTGACATACCTACCCTTTTCAGCAACACCGAGCGCCGTCATTGATATCAGAGGTCTTTCAAGCTGAGGAGTGAATTCAGAGTGACCTCCAACAACCATTACGCCAACCTCTTTAGCAGCCTCATCAATTTGCGCAGTCACTTTATCTACAAGCTCTTCAGTAGCGCGCTCCGGGAAGTATAGAACTGGTAGAAGCCACCTTGGCTTAGCACCTCTTACAGCAACATCGTTACAAGCAATGTGAACAGCAAGCCACCCGAGAAGCTCAACAGCACCTGTAATTGGGTCAACATGTGCAATTAAAACACTGTTGCCCCCAATATCTATAACAGCAGCGTCTTCGCCAATGCTAGGCCCAACAATAACTGCAGGATCCTTAACACCAATTCTACTCAATACATACTTCTTAAGCATCTCTGGAGGAAGCTTGCCAACCATAGGAAGAGCACCAGCAATTCTAAGGAATTATTATAGGGGTAAAAAGCCCTTCGCAGCTGTTTTGAGAGAGCTGAACCCCCTTCTGAAGACTAGAGTGCAACTCTATAATGCTTTCCTAAAGTTTCTAAGTAAGTAGGTAGTGCCTGCGTAGTGAATCTTTACCACCAGGTTTTTCTTGACAAGGCTTTCTATGACTTCCTCAGGATTGCTAGAGACTTTCTCCAACGCTTTTACAGCGTGTTCGTAGCGCAGGGGGTGGACAGAGGCTGTGCTTAAGAGCCACGCCTCTGGATCTCCGTAAGCCCTGTCTGGTGGGGGCTCGGGTGTGTTCAAAAGCTCTACCCTATTGCTTCCAAGCACATGTGAAATCACTTCGTAAGCCTCTACAACCTCCCTCTCCTGGGGCGGCTCGACATAGGGCTCTGCAGGAGGTCTAACAGGTATTGCTATAAAGGCCTTGTACAAGTTCAAGTTCTTTAAATACCTAGCCACTTCCTCATACCGCACTGCACCTGTATTCACACCATGTACCAGCATGGTTTCAGAGACAAGCACACCTCTAAACCCCCTTGAAAACTCAATAACACCACTCAAAACATCTCCCAGCTTTAGCACTGGATGCGGTCTATTCACAGCCTTCCACACATCTTCACTTACAGCATCTACCTTAACAGAGATGTAGTCAGCCTCCATAATACCGCTCTTCACATCATCAAGCCACAGCAGAGAAGCATTTGTAAGAACAGCCACTCTCACACTGGCCTCCTTCTTAATACCCTCAATAATTTTACCAATGCAGGCATCTAGTGTAGGCTCTCCATCAGGTACAAGGGTTACGTAGTCCACCTCGCTCCCAAACCTCCTCAGAAAGCCTATAACCTCACCAACAACCTCCCTCCAATCATAAAAACACCTCCGCTCCACAGTGTAGGTAGTTGTCCTACCCAGCTGACAATAGACACAGCTATAGCTACAGGTTTTGTAAGGCACATTATTAACTCCAAGGCTTCTCCCAAGCCTCCTGGAGCGAATAGGCCCAAAAACAAACACCTCTTCCCACCTCCAGCACTACTACAACTCCATGCCAAGCCCTGCAACATGTTTAGCCATGCCTTGCCTCCTTCCCGCTCTGAAGGACTAGCACTCCTCTAGAGAGGTTCATCGGTTCCCACTTCTATTCGTATCTACATCTGTAAGCAGAGTTAAGAGAATAAATGCAGGCAATAGCTTGACTCAAAGAGTGTTAAATCAGTATTTTTAAGCCTTGCCTCATTTAATATGCTACAGGTGATTGGCAATGGCTTTGCGAGACAAGTGCTGGCGAATTGTACAAATGTATAACACTATTTCACTAATTCTTGGAGTAACAGCAACGGCTTTTGGTATTGTAAGTTGGATATTTACTGATGGATGGCAAAGGCTACTTATTATCATATCTGCATTAACTTTAGTGCTTAGCAACAAATATATTTTGCCATATCTGTACACCAAGAAGACCCTTATCTCAATATCTGCTACTGGTCTATACTTACTCATTGTCGTGGTCACGGCCTTTGCAACTGCCTACATATGTCTCAATGCGCTTAAGTTGTCCAAAGCAACATCTTTAGCCATAGTTGGAGTGGAAATAGTTATCCTTGTAGCCGCTGGCTGTAGCTTGTTAAAAAAGCTAGTACAGTCTTGTGAATAGCTCTGAGCTAAAAGACTCTAAGATTTTAAAAAGGCGTAAACAAAATAGGGAATACTCCTCTGAATTTTTACAAACACTATAACGCACATAAGTGGTGCAAAATCTCACTGTACTTTGACAATGTCTCTATGAGTCTTGGACTCTTTTGAAGTGGTGAGGTGATTGTAGTGTGAGTGGAGTGGCTAAGGCTAGAGTTTTTTATGCACTAGCCCTTACTGTTAGTGCTTGTGGCTGGGGCTCTTTCTATGCCTTTTCTACGCGTCACATATCGCAAGAGCTTAGAGGAGGAACCCAATCTGTAATGCTGTTTAACAGTGCTAACTGGGGCTTTACACTCTTAGCTGTATTTGCAAGTGGCTTGGCCAAGCTCTTAGGCGAGAAAAGGCTTGTTCTACTTGGAATACTGACAGGCTTGCCAATTCTTTTAGGAGGCTTTGTAAAAGACCCGGTAGTGCTGGCTCCTCTCCTAGCATCCTCAGCCCTCCCGTGGGCAGTGACGTGGCCAGCTGTTTTAAAAGCAGTGTTTTCTAGAGGAGGCAGTGCATTGGGTAGAGAGTACGCTATATTTACACTTGGCTCTGGCACTGGCTTTGCCCTTGGCGCAGCTCTTAGCGGAGCTCTTTACGCTCTTGGAGGCCCACAACTAGTTTACCTAGTTACAGCACTTCTAGTCTCCATTCCATACCCAGTGTACTACGCTTACTACACAACTGAAGCTGTGAAGGAAGCGGAGGGCGTTTCCCTACGCACACACAGTTTCAGCCTTTTGAAGTACACCTTAGTAGCAGTGTGCTTAGCCAGCCTTAGTCGCGAGCTTCTATATGCGCAAGGCCCTACAAAAATTAGTCATGAGCTTGACGCGCTCGTGCAAGGCTATGGAGATTGGGTGCACTATGCGCTCTACGGGCTTGTGTATAGCGGGGGTGCAGTTGTGTCTCCAATAGTCAGGGTCCTGGGGGGAAGGCTTGTTGATAAGTACGGCTCTAGAATAGTCTTTATAGCTACTATAGCTAGCTACGCAACTCTCTACTGGCTCTTCATCAAGACAAGCGGCTTCATACCTCTGCTCCTCTGGCAAACACCTCTCTAC
>JAJHQM010000079.1 GCA_020833345.1 Ignisphaera sp. | reverse complement strand
TTTGCGCACATAAAGTGGGTTGAGTGGATAAAGGAGAAGCTGGGCATTGAGATACCGTTTCCAATAATTGCTGATGTCACTGGAGAGATTGCAAAGAAGCTCAACATGTTTCCTGTAGGCGGTACACATACTGTGAGAGCAGTCTTCATAGTTGACCCAAACGGCGTTATAAGAGCTATGCTGTACTACCCACAGGAGGCAGGCAGAAACATTGATGAGATACTAAGGCTTCTCAAAGTACTGCAGGTAAGCGACAAGTACGGCGCTGCTCTGCCAGCCAACTGGCCAAACAATGAGCTTGTTGGTGAGAGAGCTATTATCCCACCAGCATCAACTATAGCTGAAGCTCAGGAGAGGGTGAAGAAGTATGAGTGCTTCGACTGGTGGTTCTGTCATAAAGAAGTGCCAAAGGAGGAAGCAGAAGAAGCGAGAAAGTTCCTCCAGCGGGTTGCCACAGGGCTCAAGCTGAGGTAGCGCAGACTTACTGAGTGAGGGCTTTAAACTCATCCAATTTTTTAACTTTCTTCAAAAACCTTATGAGCCTGGACTTCTCAGCCCAGACCCTTGAGCCAATAGCTGAGAACTTGTTAACTATTTTCAGCGCCTCTTCAATGCTACTTACTTTATATGGTTGCTGAGTGTATAAAGCTCTTAGCTGTTCTCTAACAAACCACACGCCAATAGGTATGTTAAAGCCTGGGTATATCTCTCTCAGTACAATGGCTGTGGCCTTTCTCGAAATCTTAACAAGGTATTCTACGGTTGCTAGCCTTGCAGCATAGTAACAACCTCCTATAGATGCGTACTCATCCCTAGGTTTAAATAGCTCATAGTCTCCCTCTATAGCAACACTATCTCCAAACGGGTTCCAAGTGGATTTAGGAAACCAGGCCTCCATCCACTCAAACCCCCATTCACCGGGTACTAAAATGGATATGAAGAGGTTCTTGTGAATATACCTTACAAAAACTTGAATCTCGCCAAGTTGCTGAAACTCCCTAACCTTTTCTTCTATTAAATGCCTTGAGATCGTATCATCAACTGCTGTTATAGCCCACCTCGTAGGCACAAGCCTCCTGCTCCTCTTCCTACCCAGGGCACCAATGCTGAGAAGCTTCTGGATCTGAGAAACAGGTGCACCGGATCTATACAGCTCGACCATAGCCTCCCCAGCCCTTGCATCAACATCACTATAAAGCCTTTCCACAGCCCTTGCAGCAGAAGACATTGACACTATTCTAAAGCTTTCTAAAGGAGCTCTGGGGCCCATAGGAGGCTCATACTCACTAAAACTAAATCCCGTAGGCTTTTTAGCAAACCTAATTTCAACATCAACAGGCTTTAGCGGTAATACAAGAAGTTGAAGCTCCTGAATATACTTATCCTCAATATTCCTCACATTAACAATTCTCCTACCTAGGAAGAGGCTGAGCCTCAGGTTCAGAACTTCATCAAGCGGCTTAGAGCTCCACAGCTCAGGAAAGTCATAAACCTCTGTAGCCCCAATTTCGTTTGGCGCAAGAGGGCCTGCAAAAACATGTGGATACCCAGTTCTGCCAATAAATACCGCAGGAGGGGAGGAGCCGTAAAGCTCTGTAGAAGTGCTTGAAACTCTTTGAAATACCCTAAGCCTTGTAAAAACAGGGCAGTATGCTCTACCACAGAGGTATTTAGCACCTCTACAAAGTATGCAGAGGTTAAAGCTCATCCTATTATCCTCATTACAAGGGTGGGAAAAGTCTGTATGTCACTAGTATAGGTGTTAAGAAAGTTAATATGCATTAGCATTCAACATGCATAAAAAGTATTGTACATAGTTTACTCGCTGTGAAGAGGTATAAACCTCTTGCTAAGCCCCCTAATCTTAGACACCTTATTGTATAGCACTGCTAGCATCTCAGCGCTGCCCCACACCATTATTGTGCATATGCACCTACCACCTACGTGATGATGACTATAGCTCATTACAACATCTTTATGTCCTGCTAAAACTCTCTCCATTTCCTCTGCATCTGGATTTTCAACTACTATTAAGCCGCAGCATGTATGGTTTTCAGCTAGGTGATTCAAGTCGCTAAGATAGGTTTTCAAAGCCTCTTCAACAATCGTAGACCTGTTAACGCCAAGCCTCTTTGTAATTTCATCTAGCTTAGAGTACACTCTATGCTCTATAGATACTCCAAACCTCTTCTTAGTCATGTACTTAACCTCTTCTCACAAGAGATGCTAAGTAAAGCACCAGTGCTATAAATCCTATGCTTGCTGCAGGAGCAATATTTAGCTTTACAGCTATGAGTAGGCCTATAATAGAAGAGTTGATTGAAGATAAAACACTTACAAGCATAGCATTCTTAGAGCTTGAGGTCATGTTAGAGGCTATTATTGCTGGTAAGCTCAATAAAATGTGTTCCAGTATGAAACCAACAAGCTTAAGCAAAGCTATTGAAGATATAGCAAGAATAGTGTAAAAAGCTGTGTCGTAAAGCCATAGCATTCGCAAAGATAGCTTCACATGGTCGGGGTCAGCCCCCACATAAACATTAATGTCGTGAAGCAGTATGCAGAACACTACAACAGCTAAGGTGATACCTGCAAGGATTATGATGTCACGTTGAGTAACTAAAAGAGGATCTCCGAGCACCACAGCCCACATATTGTACTGTATGCTATACCTAGAGAGGATGTAGTATATCGCAAGCACACTTCCAGCAGCTGTAAAGGATACAAAAACAGATGTCGCTACATCCGGATCTACACCTGCACTAATAAAATGCCCAACAATATTCACAAGAATAACCCCTATTATCACAGCCCAGGCAAACTCGTTAAGTAAAGTTAGTGCTCTGTATATTAGGATTCCGAGGGCTATAGCAAAGAGAGATGCGTGAGGAGTTTCAATAGCTAAGAAAAAGAGTTTTCTAGCTGCTATTGAAGGGCTTAGAAACCCGTAGAGCAAAGCCATGAGTATGAATACTGCTACCCACTCAAAAGGCACCACAAGGCATGCATATAAAGATGTTAGAAACGCTACTATAGAGAGAACTAGTATCACACTGTTTTTAAGCAAGGTTCTAACACCTATCTTCTAGACCATGTATACAGCACAGCACTGACAATAAGGATTACGACAATTACTACGCCAATGACTAGGGCTGTGGAAATGCTGGAGCCTTTAGCAGAAGGGGACCCTGTGGCTAAGCTCATATTACTTACAACTTGTGCCACAGTCTTCAGATAGTCAAGAGTTCCATTATATGCCAGGGGGTTTGGTAAAGCAATGAATAGCGCACCATATCTTTTAGCTAAATCTTCTAGCTTCTCCTCAGCAATACTTCCTCTAACAACCATAACTACTGCACCCTTCGTTAAAGACAAGAGCCGCTCTATCTCAATGTAGTCCTGAGGTGTTATTGGCACCCCCTCTTCCTTGATCAGTACGTGCCTTACATCAAGGCCGAGCCATGTAGCTACATACTGCAGTACTGGTAAGTCTACTACAGCTAACAGCTTGCCAGGTCTATTCACAGTGGAGTTAATGATACTGAGGTCTTGTAAAAGCTTTTCAGCATTAGCTTCATACACTTCTGCACACTCCGGCCTCAGCACCTCCATAGCGGATTTAATAGTCTCAATTAAGAGCACGTAGTTCTGGGGGTAGAACTGAATTCCATGATAATTTGGCGCACCAGTTTGTGGATGCTTCAAAACAGTAACTCCCTCTATGCTCGGCAACTCAACAAGCTTTCCACGCACTTGCTCACTACTAACAAGGTCTCTAATCCTTACTTCAAATGGTGCATGCCCTGTTG
>JAJHQM010000021.1 GCA_020833345.1 Ignisphaera sp. | reverse complement strand
GATACCTCTTGACACAAGTCCCTTACAAGTGCTGCAACCTCCTCTTCTTCGGGGAGCTCCCTACCTATATCAACAGTGCCCTTAAAGAGCTCAGCTTCAGCAAGCTCACCACAGATCCTAGCCTCTGTAATGCTTAGTGCTCTTCTCTCCATTTCATCAAAATTCACATTAACGCCTTGCTTTGAAACTATGTACCAGCAGCCATCTTTATTCACCCTCACACTTCCAACACTTGCTGAAAGGCTGTTAATCTCAATAGAGCCGTCTCTATACGCAATTTGTGTAACTTGCTCACCATATGCTACTCTATCTCTGTACACGGCCATAACTGCCAACCACTGCAGGGTTTTTTTGGTATTAACAGTTTATTTGCGTTAAGCTCTATTCCTTTTTTAGTAGTAGGTTATAGGGGAACCTCATCTCATTAACTGCTCTAAAAGCTTCTCTAAGCTTATCTAAGTCTATTCTAGGCCTTAGAAGGGGCTTTAAATCAACACCCCTTACAGTCATTACGCAAGGCAGGAGTACTCCATCTGCAGAAAGCCTAACCCTGGGGCAGCTCATGCAAAAAGCTGTGTTGTGCGTCCACTTAACAATCTCTACCTCAGTCCCCGTGGCTAACACATAAACAGGTCTGCTATGCAACTTTCTAACATACTTACGTACAGCAGTTCTTTCTAAGTAGTTTACAACTGCATCTAGTGGTGCATACAGCTCATCAAATAGGGGTTTAGGTACAGAAATTGGTTCAAGCTCTATGAACCTCAGCCTATAGCCATTCCGTGAGGCAAAGTCTATGAGGTCTGCAAATTCCCTGTCATTAATGCTTCTAAGCAAAACAGTGTTTATTGTTATAGGCTTTAGCCCAGCATTGGAGGCTGCTATCAGCCCCCTCAGGACTTTGTCAAGACCATTGCTTTTCGTTACGTACTCATATCTCTCTTTGCTTAGCGATGGTATATTCACATTAACTCTTCTAAGCCCTGCTTCAACAAGGCTTTGTGCTAGCTCCTCTAGGTAAAACCCGTTTGTTGTCATAGAGAGGTCCTCAGGCTTTACTTCTGCAAATGCCTTGACAACTTCAACTATATCTCTTCTCAGCAATGGCTCGCCACCTGTAAGCTTAAACCTCTTTATATCTAGGGAAGCAGCGGCGTAAGCTATGGCTCTATACTCATCTGGCCCCAGTCCCTCACCTCTATTCGCAGGGCCCTCTCTATGGCAATACACACAGCTATAGTTACAAAAGCTAGTTATACTCACTCGCAAGCTATCAAGAGCCCTCCCCCATCTATCAACAAGCATTTTTATATCATCTCACCTTTTAATACGCTGTAGAAAGATATAAATGTTGTGTAGATCACCGTTTTTAGGAATAGCTGGCTTAAGTGAGTGAGTAAGGGAGATGTTTAGCGAGCTTTGCTTCGCCATGATCTTTGATAGGGATAATAGGTACAGTGCCAATGCTGTAGTAGCGGCTATTGAAAGCTCTAGTCCTAATGTAAAGGTTTTTCGCATACCGCTTTACAAGGTGCTGAGCGTTGTTCAAACTGTTTTTGATTTGCAGAAGGTGTGTCGAAAGGTTGTAGCAGGCTTTTCCTTCATGACTCCACAGATTCCCTATGTTGCAGAACTTGTAAAGCTATTGAAAGCCTATGCACCATCAGTACTGCTCGTGGCTGGAGGTCCTCATGCAACTGGAGACCCTGTGGGAACTCTAAAGAAGCTTGGTTTTGATGTTGTTGTGTTTGGCGAAGGTGAGGATACTGTTGTGGAGCTTGTTAGGCAGTATGCTGAAAGCGGGGAGTATAGGGTGTGCGGCACTGCCTATATGGATGGGGATAGGGTTGTGCTGAGGAGGAGGGGAAAGAGTGTTAACCTCGACTCATACCCACCCTTTCCGTACTGGAGAGGTATTGTAAACCCTATTGAGATTATGAGAGGCTGCTCTTCAGCGTGCTACTTTTGCCAAGTGACATACTCCTTTGGCTTACCCAGGTATAGAAGTGTAGAAAAGGTTGTAGAGTTTGCAAGAATATCTATGGAGAGGGGTCTAAGGGATTTGAGGTTCATAGCCCCTAACTCCCTTGGCTATGGTAGTAAGGATGGCGTGAAGCCAAATACTGAAGCCATTTACACACTTCTCTACAGCCTTAGTAGTGTTGCTAAGGCTTTTAATGGCAGGATATTCTTCGGGACTTTTCCTAGCGAAATTAGACCAGATTCCGTAACTGAAGATAGTGTAAAGATTTTGAAGGTATTTGCCCATAACAAAAGGGTTATTGTGGGTGCTCAAAGCGGCTCAAATAGAGTCTTAAAGATGCTGCACAGGGGGCACACTGTTGAAGATGTTGAAAATGCTATAGAATTGTTTACTCAAAACGGGTTTTCTGTAGATGTTGACCTCATATTTGGCTTTCCCTTTGAATCTGATGAAGATTTTGAAGAAACAATTGGATTTATGTATAGGCATGTTGATAAAGATGTGAGGTTCCACTTACACACATTCATACCATTACCAGGAACACCACTATCAGATGCAGATTCAGTACCCTTGGACTCTAGAAAGAAAGCTGTATTAGCAAAGCTCATTGGTATGGGGAAGGCCTATGGCTATTGGCTAGAGCAGGAAAGGATAGCAGCAATAATTAGTGAGCTTAGAAAAAAGAAGGTGATATACAGTTTTGTAGAAAACCTTAAAATGCTTAAAATTAGCTACTGCTAGTCCCCTTAGCTTTTTGACTCCTTGTATACTCATCAACAATAACAAGCACGCCTGAGATTATAAGGTAGAGCCCCACTAGAATCCAGAGCACTGCTGGGAAAACAAGTATTAAGATTCCAAAGATCAGCATTAGCACTCCTAGTGCTATTCTTGGCATGCTCAATCCTAGGTATTTTCTCAACAATTCTTCTACAGGTTTTTCAGCCAAGCAACTCACCTAAAAAGGTATAGGTTAAAAAGAAAAAAGGTTTTCTTTGTGCACTCTTTATTCGACTTTTATTGAGTTTGTAGGGCAGGAGGCTGCAGCGTTTTTTACTGTGTCTAGCATGTTGTCAGGTACTTCTCCTACTGACTGCTTCTCGTTGTCATCCTTTTTATAGGGATCCTTAATCTTTGTTTTTCCAGTTGCTGGGTCTAGCTCAAATATATCTGGTGCGAGAGCCCAGCACACTCCGCATGCTATGCAGGGCTCTTTTTCTACTACTACTTTTACCATGTTTTAGCACCTAGAGAGAGGGCTATGAGGCTCTGTTTAAAAAGCTTAATACCGCAATTTTGTGGTGAGGTACTTATTGATGTGATGGGCTGAGGGCAATTAGAATTCCAGGGAGGCTATGTCTTTAGTTAAGGTTATGTTGGAGCGGTTTGCAGTTCTAAACCATGTTACTTTTACTGGTGTTAGTGCTATTAGTGCTAGCAGTCCTTGGAATACCCAGTGAATGGGTGTTAGCAGTAGTGTAGGGTCTAGAATTTTGTGGTATAGTACAAGATATGCGGGGGCTAGCGCTATTGATAGAAGCTCTATTTTTGCTAGGGTGAGGGTTATTGTGGGTATTTGAAGAACTGGTGAGAGCATTAGGATTACTGCTGCTAGGAATGGTGCTGTTAGTGCTACTGGCTGTAAATATGCTATGATCAATAAGATTAGCTTCTTTTTACTAAGCCTCTTCCTATGCTTTGTTACAACATCTCTAAGGCATTCAAGTGAGCCTCTGTACCACCTTATTCTCTGCCTTATGAGACTCTTAAGATCCATAGGTGCTCCCTCTAAAATTACACTATCGAGGAGGGCTACCTTCTCGCTATAGCATGATGTAAAAATTGTTAAATAAGCATCTTCTGCCAAAACCTCTGGAAAGCCATTAAGCTTATTTAAGAAGCTTACTGATAAAGTGAGCCCTTCTCCGCTTACTAAGGGAGTGCCTATAACTTTTGCCAACCCCGGCAGCCCTACATTATACCAGAGTAGCGTGTCTATATATGATAGCTTGCCAAGAACGTTGCGCCCAATTCTATAAACCTTTGCGCTAACAACGCTGTACCCCTCTGCCACTAGCTTAGCAACTTTTTCAATATAGTGCTCATCTAGAACCCTATCCCCGCCATCAAAAATCACCACAGCCTGATAAAACTCCCTCACGTGCTTGAGAAGAGCATTAATTGAAGATGCCTTTGACTTTCTTTGACCGCTATTTATAAACAGGTATACAGAAAGCCCTTTTTCAATAAGTGTATTTATAGAGTTCAATACATTATGAAAAGTCTCTTTATCTCTCTGCTCTAGCACAACATACACATCTATTCTCCCATAGCAATACCTCTGCTTAGCAATACTTCTAAAGGTTTCTTCAATAGAATGCCCATCCTCCATGTAAAGAGGGATTACAACTGCAACATCAATAGAGCCTGCAGAGGCAGGATCATCATTAACTTCTACTCGAACCCATATGTGCTCCTTAAGATTTCGCAAAATGCTGTAAAAAGAGGGTATTCCATAGAGAAAAGAGAGAATTATTATTGATGAAGGAATACACCATAGGAGCGTGAGCATGAATTCAGCCTCGCCAACTATATAGCAAGTCATGGAATTAAATTTAAGTTTTAGTGTCAATCAGTTTGCTGTAACCCCCTCTATCAAGACTTATAAAATCTAGTGCTGAAAGATACAAAATAGTGTAAGGAAAAAGTATTTGAATGAGGTGCAGGGCCATTAAAGCTGAGCAACAGTTGTTTAAACCGAGGTTAAAGGAAATCAGGTGGCGTAGGGAATTTGAGAAGGAGCTTATTGAGCTGTGGGAGAGAGAAGGCTTATTCAATTTTACTTACAATGAGTCTAAACCAACTTTGGTAATAGATACTCCACCTCCTTACATATCTGGAAAGCCTCACGTAGGGCAAGTGGCGCACTACATTCAAATAGACATGGTGGCAAGAGCATATAGAATGCTGGGCTATAACGTTCTCATACCTTTCTATGGAGATAGAAATGGGTTGCCTGTTGAGGTTTTTGTAGAGAGAACCTATGGTGTAAATCCGCATCAAATTGCTAAGACTCCTGATGGTAGAGAGAAGTTTCTAGAGCTTTGTAAAAGGCATTTAGATGCTGTAGAAAAGGAGTTTATAGCGTTGTGGAGAGCCCTGGGCTGTTCTTTTGAGTACTGGAGAGAGGGTACGGATAGTGAGGAGTATAGAAAGGTGACTCAGGCAACTTTCATCGAGCTGTGGAAGAGGGGGTTGATATATGAAGCAGAGAGGCCCGTTATATGGTGTCCTAGATGCAGAACCTCACTAGCTGAAGCTGAGGTTGAGTATGATGAAGAAGAGGCAGAGCTTTACTACATAAGGTTTCCGCTAAAGAGTGGAAGTGGCGACGTTGTAATAGCAACAACGAGACCAGAGCTTTTAGCTGCATGTCTTGTACTAGCCTATAACCCAGGTGATGAAAGGTATAGGCATCTCAAAGGGCAGAAAGCTGTTGTTCCTATATATGGCTATGAAGTAGAGATAGTTGAACACCAGTCCGTAGACCCCTCCTTCGGCACGGGAATCATGATGATATGTAGTTATGGTGATCAAATGGATGTGAGGATTGTTAGGGAACTCGGGGTGAAGCCGAGGATCGTTATTGATGAGGATGGTAAGATGGTTGATGAGGTTTTGAAGGGGCTTAGTATAGCGGAGGCTAGGAGAAGAGTTGTAGAAATTCTCAAATCACAAGGTTATTTGGCTAAAGTTGAGAAGATCCATAGAAATGTGCCTGTGTGTTGGCGTTGCAGTACTCCTGTTGAGTT
Source organism: Ignisphaera sp. (assembly GCA_020833345.1). Classification (GTDB taxonomy): domain Archaea; phylum Thermoproteota; class Thermoprotei_A; order Sulfolobales; family Ignisphaeraceae; genus Ignisphaera. The sequence continues at coordinate 11,635 of JAJHQM010000021.1, read as the reverse complement.
TATTCATGTAAGTGAGTACTTCTTAAAGCAGCTAGAGTTTAAGGAGGATATGAAGAGAATTGCTAGGGAGCTAAAGTTCTTTCCAGAGGAACACAGAGTAAGGTTGCTGAACTGGGTAGACTCCATCTCAATGGACTGGCCAATATCTAAAAGCAGGTATTATGCTACAGAAGTACCTGTTTGGAAATGCTCTCAATGTGGTTCTATTTTAGTTCCTGAGCCTGGAAAGTACTACAGGCCGTGGAAAGACTCCCCACCATGGGATAGATGCCCTGTGTGTAAAGCGCCAAAGGAGAGGCTTGTAGGTGAGACAAAGGTTTTTGACACGTGGTTTGACTCCTCTATATCAGTACTCTATGCGGCAGGCGTTACAAAGTATCCGCACATCTTCAATCTATACTTAAAAGGTAGTGCAAAGGCTTTAAGACCCCAGGGATACGATATCATAAGGACATGGCTTTACTACAGCCTCTTGAGAGTATATCAACTCTACGGCAGGGTTGCCTTTGACTTTGTGAGAATTAGTGGCATGGGTTTGGATGAGAAGGGGGAGGCTATGCATAAGAGCAAGGGTAACATTATTTTGCCAGAGCCTTACATAGAAAAGTATGGGGCGGATGCATTTAGATTTTGGTCAGCGGCTTCAGCAAAGCTAGGTAGTGACTATAGGTTTTCAGAGCAGCTAATTAAGACAGGGGCTCTGTTTGTTACAAAGTTGCTGAACATAGCAAGGTTTGTATCAGCATTTCCAGTAATTGAAAGTGTTGAAAAGCTTTACCCACTCGATATAGCCATACTCTCTAAACTAAACAGCATCATAGATGCTGTTAAAAAGAGGTATAAAGAGATGGACTTTTACGAACCTGTACAAACACTTTACCACTTTGTGTGGGACATCTTCGCTGACCATTACATAGAGATGGCGAAACCAAGGCTTTACAACACCTCTGGAGATTACAGTGATTGGGAGCAGAAGAGCGCTATTTTCACTTTACATAGGGTGCTAAAAACAACTCTACTCTTACTTGCACCAGTAATGCCTTTTGTAACTGACTACATTTGGAGAAGGCTTTACAAAGCATCTTCAATACACATTGAGACCCTGCCAGAGAGGATTCCTCTACCAGAGGAGTCAAGCTTACTAGAGAAGCTGTTCGACCTTGTAATGAGTGTAAATAGCGGTATATGGAGGTTTAAGAAGGAAAGGAACATCAGGTTCTCAGAGCCCCTGAAAGCCACACTACACTTACCGCCAGAGCTAAAGCCTTTTGCAAAAGATATTGCAAACCTTCATAAGATTTCAAAAGTTTTATTTGAACCTCCACAAGAACCTTTTGTAGAGATTGCTAAGGAGTGCTATCTAATTCTGCATCAGTAACATAGTAGTGCTATGTGTGAAAAATGTCATAGCTATGCAATGCTGGATCTCCATGCTCAATATCCTAGTTAATTTAAGTGTAGACGAGTCCTTTGGTCTTGTACGAGCTGTAAAAACGTTGATGAGCTGTGGAATTAAAGCTGAGAGTATGCATGTAAATAGCTTTCGCAATAGTATAGCCGTGAGAGTTCATGAGCTTGAGAAATTGAATTGCATTACCAGGATTAAGGGGTTTGCTTCAGTAGAGCTGAGGTATGTTGCAAGGTGTGATAGTAATGCTAAGGGTGTTTTAAAGAAACTTGACTTTAGCTTAGTGCCGTTAGAGCCGCAGAGAATAGTAGGCTATAGAGTTTCTGAAAGCTTTACAATAGTGGTTAAGAAGACTTCTACCCCTAACACCTACTTAGTGACTGTTTGCAATATAAAAAGTCTATCCATACCCCTACCAAGCTCAGCGTGCGTACACAGTGTTGTGCATAGTGAAGATGTTGAAAAGCTTGTAAGGCTGGGAAGGGTGTTAGCGGAGCTGGGAAAAGCTCTTGAGGATTTATGCAAATCTACTTCTTCTTAGCAGTATACGTCACTATTAAGCCATCTATGTAGTCAACTATGGAAAGCTCAATTGCATCAACTTCCTCACGCTTTAACACAATTACTGGAAGCCCTCCTGTTGAAACCCCCTGCTTAACCAAGGCTATAAGCACTTTTTTAAAAGATTCAAAATCATCAACAAAAATCCTCATGCACTTCTCCCCACATACAACACTCCCCTTAGCTAGCACTACAGCTCCTACAACACCTAGCTCAGATTCTATGCTCTCTACAAGTTCTTCAACACTCTTCTCACTCATGTGGATCGCCCTAAAGTAAAGTATATTTTCTTATCCGAGGGTATTATAACTCTTGTGATAGCCTTGGTAACAGTTTCTCCAGCACTAATATATCAGCATGCGGAGACTTCACCATTACTTAAAAAAGCCTTTCAACTACTTGAAGAAGACGTTGAGGTTTCTACACTGCTAAAAATGAGTAATATTATGGCTGTTACAAGACTTAGATATAACGATCATGGAGTGACTCATGCAAGAATTGTAGCAGGAACTTCTCTAGAAATTGTAAGTATTTTGAGTAAGCGAGGCATTGAATTCACAACACTGCGTGATGGAACTGCAAAAAGCTTAGATGAGGTAAAGCTCATAGTAATGCTCTCAGGCTACCTGCACGACATTGGCAACGCTGTTCATAGGCAAAACCACGAGTTTCTTGGAGCTCTGCTAGCAAAAGATATTTTAGATAGAGTGCTCTCCAAACTGGGTTACGATGTAAAAAGAGTTGTAGAGTTGCGTCAAGAGGTTATGCACATAATCTACTCCACAGAATATGATGCACAGTGCCTTACAGTAGAGTGCGGAATTACTAAAATAGCTGATGGACTTGACATGGCTGAGGGAAGAGCTAGAATTCCATATAAATTAGGCAAGGTTGATATGCACGCTGTTTCAGCACTAAGCATAAAACGCGTTGAGGTTTTCGAAGGAGAGTTAAAACCCATTAGAATTTCTGTTTATGTAAGCGATATGGCAGGGCTTTTTCAACTCGAAGCAGTACTACTACCAAAGATAAAAACAAGCCTTTTAGAAGATCTAATAGAAGTGACTTTACACACGGATTCAAAAACCCTAAGGTTTTACCCAAGGTAAGAAAGGTCAAAAGCAGCAAAATGCACAACATTGATAAAGCATTGCAATGCTAGCAGCCTCTCTACAATGGTGTATAGTATTTGCTTATTAAAGAACTCTTAAACAGTATTAGTACAGAAGGACCTGGGTTTAGAAATGGGATAAAGTATTGGAAAGAAAAATATGTTTTTATGATATGGTTCTTAAATGGGGCTCCAAGCCCTTATTTCTTCTTCTTCTTCTCTTCTTTCTTTTCAGCCTTCTTTTCAGCTTTCTTCTCAGGCTTCTTGGACATGTAGTTCACCTAGTTGCTATAGGAATTGCTAATTAATGTCTTAAGTTTTTGTTCTGTAAGCCAACATTACTGAAAATGGGGTTTAGCTCTCGGGGCTCGTAATTATGATTTATATTACGTCTAAATAATGCAGGTTTTTTATATTGAATTGCTTTAGCTTTTCCAACACATCTTTTGCTATATATACAGTTGCAAGCCCCTCTACCTCTCCTTCTCTAGCCTTAATCATGTTAATAATGGTCTCAACTTTATCTATATCTGTAAGTAGTATGTCTGTTAAAAACACCTTCTTGCCTTCTCTTATGCATTGCCTTGGGTAAATGAGTACCCCAACTCTTTTTAGTGAATGTGAAAAGTATGTTACAAGCTTTACAGCATCTGTAACAAGGTTTTCATTTGCTACTGGTATACATATATCTGAATCCACTTCTGTGCTAAGTAGAGTTGCAAAAGGTATTGCATCGTAGGAAAGAGCCAGCACCACGTCTATATCTGCATCTCTGCTTTGCAACTCCTTACTAATTTTTATTGCATAAAGCTCGAGAAAGCTTAGGTTCGAGGCAAGGTTCTGAGGACTGTTTTTAGCTTTTTTTATTTCTGAAGAGAGAACTTCTTCAACTATTTTCAGCCTAGAAAATTTTGTTAAAAGACTTTCAGTCACTTCATCACTAGGCATTCCAATTAAATTAATGTATTTCCACAAATTTTGAAATGGTGTATCGAGTACCTGCTCTAAATCCCTTAAGCTAAAGAACTTATTTAAAGCCTTTAGAATCCTTATAACCATAAGCTTCTCTTCGTAGCCAATACCCTTATTAGCCATATTAATAAGTTCACCGCACCTCAGGAACTATATTTATAGTGTTGTATTAGCGTAAAAAAGTTTTATTCAAAAAGATTATAAAAGATTATAGGTGTTTAAATAGCCAGCTGAAGTCCGGCTTGCTTTCTCTTCTTATATTCTCTTCATGCAGTGCTTGCACTATTAGTGGAAGTGCTATTGTTGCATCAACATACACTACTCTTTTCCTAGCCTTGGGCGACACCTTTCCCCAGCTCACAGCTTCTTCAAGTGTGGCACCTGAAAGCCCTCCCCACTGCGGGGCATCAGTTGTTATTTGCACTACATATTCCAGGGGTTTGTAAGTCTCCTCACCTTTTTCAAGCAATCCTATTAGAGTTTGCATAACTGTAACAAGATTCACATAGTCTTTAGGAACCCCACCGCCTATGTATATAGCTGATATTTTCTCTGCTCTTTTACCTATTTCAACAATTTGGTCAAAGTCTTTGACCATGTCCAGCACTACTCTATGCCCCCTTTCTCTGAGTGCAAGTACTGCTGCAACACCGTATCCACTATCAACTAGAGCTGGAGAGAATACTGGAACCCTAACTTTGTATGCTGCTGAAACTATGCAGTCTATCCCCCTTTCGCTTAAGTACTTTCCGAAAAGATAGAGAAATTCTGCTGTAGAGTACTGAGCTCCATTAGGTAATGTATATATGAACTCCTTTATTAAGCCCTCCATCTTTCTATAATCAAGCTCACTTGCAAAGACATCGTAAAACCTATCTATTTTGTACTTAAGCAACTCACTATCATCTACATAAGGAGAGCCCTTGTAGTAGTTAAAGCCCATCGCCTCGTATATATCCTCAGAAATATTTGCACCTGTAGACACCACTACATCAACGTACCTATTGTCAATAAGCCACTTCACAATTTTCCACATTCCAGCAGTACTCATAGACCCTGCAAGCCCAAGAAATATCGTGTTTCCACGCTCCCTTAGCATATTCACAATTATCTCATATGCTTCTCCAAGAGCCCTACCTTGGTAAGCAGTATTAGCCATGTCTTTCAACAGGTCTCTTACACTCCTCGGTTTTAATTCAAACGACCTTAGCTTCTCGACAAGATAAGGATTGCTTTTTACCAATTCAGTGAAATCCATTTTTAAATCACGAACTTGTGTGCCGCTCTTAACACACATTGAGTTAATAAGCTTATAACACCGTTACCTACACCTCCGCTCCACACATTTACTTTCAGAGCAATACCCTAAATAGATTGTGAAAAGATGAGAATTTAAACCAGTGTCGCATTGTATATGCTTCTACACAGCATTTACCTATATGTTGATAGTACTGTGTGATGTAACATGGTTGATGTAGTGTTTGTTTTTGAAGTACACCAGCCTTTTAGACTGAAGAGAAATGTGCTTAGGAGTGTTGTTAGCGAGGGTATTCGGGGGAAGCTCAGCTTTGAAAAACTTTTTGATATTCTATTTGATAGTAGGTTAAATGAAGAGATCTTTACTAGAGTTGCAGAGAGGTGTTATGTGAGGGCTACGAGGATTCTCTTAGACTCTATAAGGGCTGTGAGGAGGAGTGGAAGGGACTTTAAATTTGCTGTTAGTATGAGTGGAGTGGTTGTAGAGCAGGCATTGAGGTGGGATAAGAGGGTTATTGATGCTTTTCAGGAGGCTGTATCTGAAAATGCTGTGGAGTTTGCAGAGCAAACATATTACCACAGCTTAGCCTCCTTATTCTCTCCTGACGAGTTTGCAGAGCAAATACTTCTTCACAAAGCCGCTATGAAGCAGTTATTTGGTGTAGAGCCTGCTGCTGCTGAAAACACGGAGTTCATATACAATAACGACATTGCTTACATGTTTAACAAGCTGGGTTACAGCATAATCTTGACTGAGGGGTGTGAGAGGGTTCTTGGTTGGAGAAGCCCTAACTATGTTTACAGGGCTAGGGGTTGTAATGTAAGAATTTTAATGAGGAACTATAGGCTTAGTGATGATGTAGGATTTAGATTCTCTGATAGAAGTTGGGATCAGTATCCCCTTACAGCGAGTAAATATGCCTCATGGATAGCCAGCACACCTGGCGACGTCATCCTCATAGCCATGGACTATGAGACCTTTGGGGAGCACCACCACCCCTCTACAGGCATTCTAGACTTCCTCAAGTGGCTTCCAATTGAATTAGCAAAGCACAGCAATGTTAATGTGGTTACACCTTCTGAGGCTACTCAAAGGCACCAGCCCAGGGATTTCATAGATGTGCCTGTATGGGAAACTATAAGCTGGGCTGATGAAAGAGACTTATCTGCGTGGCTAGGCAACAACATGCAACGCACAGTATTTGACATATACGCGTCTCTAGAACCCTATGTAAAGGCTGTTGGCGGTGACGCTTTGCGCATATGGAGATACCTTGGGTCTAGCGATCATCTATACTACATGGCAACAAAAACAGGGCCTGCAGGTGATGTCCATCACTACTTCTCTCCATACAAAGACGTGTTCCTAGCTTACAGCACCATGATTGAGGCACTAACTATGCTAGTCACTATGGTGCTTCAAGAAATATCGTCAAAACCGAGGGCATATGCTTATAGAATTGTGCTGCCCTATTCAAAGGCATTTCAATTTTACATGGGGCCGCTCACGCCACTGCCGTACAAGGCTAAGAGCCTGAAGGAGTTAATAGCAATAATATCGTCTTTAGCACCACCAGAGTCTCTAGCATACCATGTGGTAAGAGGGGATTTGGCAAAGTGGCTTAGAGAAGCGTTTTTCTTAGATGACGTGGCTAAGGAGTTAGAGGTGTTGGGGGCTAGAGTTAAAGAGGGATATGTAGAGATTAGGGGATTGAGAGAAGAGCTTCTGAAAATCTTAGCAGGCATTTGACATGGCATGCGTCTTAGTACTTTAACAATCTTAAACCTTTAATACACTATAGGAGTGTAGTTACAATTGTACTTAGTGAAGCAGGTGTAGTACGTGGATATAGCAATAGTTCCGGATTCGCCAATGTATTTGCAAAAGGATTTTGCTAAAGTTAGTGTAGTTATTCATAAGGATGTTCCTTGTGCAGAGACTTTAGTTACACTTAGTGTTACAGCAGTTATTGGAAGTGTAGAAAAGAACATTTTCAGTGAGTTGAAGAGTGTGAAAAGCGTAGAGCCAGAGGTTTCTGCAGAGTTTCTCTTTGAAGTTCCGCTGGCAGACATTGAGCAGTACGACCTTAAGCTTGTTGCCAAGGCTCAAGGCTGTGGGGAAAGTGACCAGGAGAAGGTAATGCTACCTGTACTCAGTAATGCTAAGAACCTTGTGAATCTCGTAATTGTGTGGCATAATCACCAGCCACCAAACTACACTCCTGATGGCAGGTTTTTTGCTGACTACCCATTTAGATGGGTTTGGTATAACCTGTTTGAACCCTACGTAAGTGGTGGTCCATACTATGTGCATGTACTAATCTATAAGAGGTTTCCAAAGGTTAAAACAACTGTGCATCTCTCTCCAAGCCTTTTAGATCAGTGGGTAAGGGCTATAGAGAATGGCTATGTTATGGAGAGTGGAGAAGTTGTTACAGCAACAGATAAGAGAGTTGAACTTGTTAAGCAAACTCTTGAAGAGTACAGGAGGTTAGCTGGCCAGGGCGTTATAGAGGTTATGTCATCAGTATATGCACACACAATTCTTGGCTACATTCTCCATAGGTTCGACATGGTTGAGGTAATTAGGGATGAGCTTAAGCTTGGACTTCAAATAACTCAGGATGTGATGAATGTAAAGCCATTTGGTGTGTGGACTCCTGAAATGGCTTGGCACAACAGGCTTGTGGAAATCTATAGTGATTTTGGTATTGAGTACACTGTTTTGTGTGGTAAGAGTCACTTTGCAAGGGCTTTGGGCGACAAGAACTCTGCTTACGAGCCTTACAATGTTGTTTACAATGGAAAGGCTTTGAGGGTGTTGTTCAGAGACCAAGTGCTTAGTGATTTAATAGGTTTTAGAAACAATTTTGCTACAAGAGTAGAGGCATTGAGAATAGCTTTAGACACTATTCTTCAGGCTATAAGTAGAAGAGGTATTGTGACAATAGCTCTAGATGGAGAAAACTGGATGATATTCTCTAAATACCCTAAGAACACCTACCCCTTCTTTGAGCAATTCTATAGATATGTTGATGTATTGCAAGAAAAAGGGTTTTTAAAGAGCTTAACAGGCTATGAAGCATCTAAGCTCTGCAAGGATACCTGTAGGAAAATTTTCTACATTCCTGCTAGCTCGTGGGTGAACGGCTTTCACAAATGGGATGGTGAATTAGATGAACAGAGATATATGTGGAGAGAAGTTGAGAAAGCATACCACAGACTTAGGCTATACAAACAGGTACTTGGAAGCCTAGATAAGAATATAAGAGAAGCATACTGGGCTCTATACCACGCTATTGATAGTGATTACTGGTGGACAGAGTTCTGGAACCCCAGGGTGATAAGAATGTGGCTAAATGAAGTGCAAAAAGCATTAGATAGAGCACTTTCATCAATACTTGCTTAGCTAAGGATCCATGCTTAAGACATGTGACTATGCATGAACTTTCGCAAGTGCTTCCCCGCACTTCCTTTTACACAAGCCGTCATTTAATAGAGTTCGTACCATGACTTGCTTCACTGCTCAGCTCTCACTACTCCCTGCCACTACATGAACGCTTCCTCATTAATATGCTATGAAAGCTTCATAAACAGAAGCACAGTTTATCAAGGGATGTTCCAATCTTGCTTTAGAGAATTCAGCTCTGTGAAGCTTTTAAAGATAAAAACATGGTTGTATACTTACTGAAAATTACCTTAGAACCATGTTTTCTATATGGGAATGTGCTGGCAGTTCTCTATGTGGCCACAGCTTGACATTTGCTAGTCTAACTCCATCGCCTATAGTGACGTTGTCTCCCAACACGGAGTTCTCTATTACAGCACCTTTACCTACTCTACTGTGTCTCCCTATGATGCTATTTCTTATTACTGTATTTGCACCCACTTTGCACCTATCCATAACAACGCTATAGTATATAGATGTGTTGTCCTCTATTATTGTGTAGTTATCTATTACTGCATTAGCTAACGTGATGTTTTTCCCCAGCTTAACGTGCCTTCCTATCAGGTTCTCTCCATCAACTTTTACTTCCCCACTGCGTATCTGGGCTAAGATGTGCTTATGCAGCTCTTTAGATTCTCTGCTCTTCCCCTGCACTTTAACATTACTTGTAAGCTGCTCTGCCTCTAGCTCTTCTGGTGAGAGTGTTTTTAGGAGGTGGAAGACGGCTTCTAAGTACCTTTCTGGTGTTCCAACATCAAACCAGTACCCCTTGAGCTCATACGCGTAAACAGCCTTACCCAGTTCTATTGTAAGAGGTATTATGTGTTGCCCAAAGTCCATCATTTCCTTCTTTCTATACTCAAGTAGAGTAGGAGATTCTATAAAGTCTCTGAACTCCTTAGATAACACATAGATACCTGTATTCACATATCTACTAGGAGCTTCACTTACATGCCTAGGCTTTTCAACAAAGCGTTTAATCCTCCAGTCACTATCAAGATCAGCTACACCAAAATGCCTTATATCCTCTTCTCTATCCAAAAACTTCACAGCTATTGTCATGAACGCGCCCTTCCTAACATGGTAGTCATACAAATCGCGTAAATTCACATCGAAAAGCAGATCAGCTTGTGCAACTAAAACCTCTTCCCTAATATCATAATAGCTCATAACTATTCTAACACTATCAGCATTCCCCACACTATCCTCATTAGGCTGGTACCTTATTCTCACATCTGAAAGACCGTACTTCATTCTTATCTTAAGGCCCTCACCAAAGTAATCGTAAACCTCCTTATAGTTAAAGTACCCACTTACACCCATGTAGAACTCTGTAATACCTTGCCGAGCAAGCTTAACAATTGAAAACTCTATCAAAGGCCTATTAAGAAACCTTATAACAGCTTTAGAAGTCTCCACAGTAAGGGGGTAGAGCCTTGTCCCCAAACCCCCCAACGGAATAATAGCCTTCCGGAGCACGTATACCACCAATACATCTCGATTTTTAGGAAAATATGTGTTGCGGTATAATACTGCAATACCCAACTATACAAATTCATACCAGCTTTGATTAACCATCAATTGAAATTAAACAAGTTAAAACTGCTCAGACTCGGGTTCTATCATCATAACTCAGAAGCGGACCTTATCATCACAATAAAAAGTTTAGAAAAATACAACTAAAAAGCTTGCTACAGATTAGCTAAAACGCAGTACAGGACAGGGGCCCGTAGCTCAGCCAGGAAAGAGCGCCGGCCTTCGGAGCCGGTGGCCGGGGGTTCGAATCCCCCCGGGCCCGCCACACAATAGAAAGGTGAGGGCATGCCAATTTCTGCTCCTCCTCTTTTACTGATATTACATTGCAACGTAACAAATATCAGTTATACAATGACAGAAACTGTTGACTTTACTTCATGGCTCAAAGTGTATTAGTTATTTTTGACCTCTGTATTTGAGAAGAATAGACAGATTGATATACTCTCAAGATGCTTAGGGTGACAGGTGTCAGCTTAGCTTGACAAGCCTTTGTACTTAGCTTCAGATTTTTGAACTCTCCTAATCCTTGAATGTATGAGCTATGTCTCATCTCTTAACATTATCTGCATCAGGATCCTCTACAATACTCTACGCATTGATTTAGAGACCAATAGGTTAAGTCTCTTTAATACTTACTAATGTCCTTTCTCACTAGCAATTCTATTTACGTCCTCTTAATGAAGCTACGAAGTCTCTATTGAAAAGCACTTCTATTTACAATTGAAAATTGTAACAAGTACGGGTTGAAATGAATATTTCTAGGATCTTAGACTCATTGATACTTTAATTTGTATTGCTAAAGAGACTAAGCAAATAAGGCAATTAAATGATCACTTTTTAGCGAGAGTTCATCATTGTAAGTAATTAAGGCACGCTTTACTTTAAAGAATTGAATGTTAAAATAAAATTAATCTAAAATTAAAAATAATTGAAAATTAGCATTAAAAATATTCTTTATAATTATTAGAAGTATTAAGAGTAGTGAACCTATAGATGCAGCTATTACCCCTACATACTCATATCTGTATTTTACGTAGAGTAGTTTTGAACTCATTTATCTCTACAGCTATGGAGTCTCCGATTCCTTTCTTAATTCTGCAGGCTTTTTCGGAGGATTAGGATTGGTGCCAATGTACTTTGCTATCCAGTTTTCTGTGTAAAACTCCTTATAATATGGATTTTTATATGCCCAACCAATTATAACTACTTTGTCTTTTCCTTGGAACTGGTAGAGGAAGGGTAAAGCAGCTGGGTATGAGTGGAATCTTCCTTTTTCTTTTGATCCTAATGTGCACATTTGTTGTGGTAGTAGTGTGTGGGTTGTGCAGTGTATTGTTTCTAA
>JAJHQM010000014.1 GCA_020833345.1 Ignisphaera sp. | reverse complement strand
GCGTACAGAAGGTATATTAAGGTTCTTATGCTATGTGGGTGTCTTAACGATGATGCTATTGCTGAATCAAATACAAGCCAATCAAGTAAATCGAGATGAGCCTTAACCCAATCAATTATTTCTACTGGTAGATCAAAAGAATGCTCTAATCTTTTTCTAAACTTTACCTTATTACCTTCTATAATGAGTTTTCTTTTCTTCCTTCTTCTCTTTTCAATGACTATCTCAGACATTTTTATCCCTCAACTCTAAGTACTAAAACAGTGTATTATAAAAGAAGCTAATAAATTTATTGTTTTATAATCTATAAACCAAATTTTAGAAAAGCATTATAAGGTATTTAAATGTGCTAACTATAGTAAAAACTGACCCCTTATGTCAATTGGAGATGCTGAAAAAATAGAGAAGCTATTAGAATTTGAGCTTAGAATAGTTAATAAACACCTCCCACTTAGGCGCCTTACATTACGAGAGCTACTGGATATGAATCCACCACACGTTATATTACGTGACGGCACAATTCATATATTTAAGAAAAGCGAACTCGCAAAACTAAGACAATACGTAAATGATGAAGAGCTAGAGAAGCTATTACTTCCAATAATAGTTATCTTAAGGCCGGACCTGGGTGAAGGAGTAGGTTATGTAGAGGATCCAGTAGCAGCAAAAATTATAGCAAGGTTATTGGATATGGAGTACGTCGGAAACTCAAGACTAGCTTTATACAAGCCTCATATAGCAGTATTGCGAAGACACTTTGATACAGTATTCCAGTTTGCAATGGCTATAGATACTACAAGCTCCTTTGAAGAACATGCGCATCACGCCATACCTAAGGAAATGCCTTGAGGGGGTCTCTATACCTATAAATATTCCTGAAGTTGAGGGTGGTAAGGTAAAGTCCTTACTTATATTCGGTGAAAACATTACTCCTGTGCTATGTGATCCCGAAGAAATACTTGAATGTGATACTAGTGAATGTGCATTAGAGCTCTTTAATACTTGCATTAAAGGTGTTATTAAGGTGCAGGCTAAGAACATTAGTATTGAGACCATAAAACTCATTAAGGGAGGTAAGGTAATAGTTTATGTGGTAGATAATGAGAAGTATTATTTATGTGTTCATAGCATTCAAGGTGATGCACTTAAGCTATGCAAATCTTAACAATACTAACAAATGTAAATGGCCTTAGGTATTAAATAACCTTCAAAATAGCTTATACTCTGAATTTCATAGTCAATACATATTTTCTTATCTTTGAATAGTGGTGTATATATGACAAAGCTCTCCGCCTCACCACCCTCAAATGAAGGATTAAATCCATACCTCTTAGACAATTCAATTATTCTTAAAGCTAAAGAAAAGTCCACCACACGTCCTAGGAATTCTATGGGTAAACCCCATGCATTTATTGCCGTTATTACGAACTTTATACCTATATTCACAATGTCTAATAAGTGTTGAGCAGGATCCTTACCCCAGAAGGGTGTGTAAAGTTTAACGCCTATGCTGTTGCATAGATCTAAGAATGCTGTTCTCTGAGCGTCACTAGCAATAATGCCTAATACAATATAATCAAAGGGAATTTTTGCATAAAGATTCTCTAGAGCCTTTTTTATTTCAAGTCTCTCTAACTCCCTGTCCTTAGAGGTTAATGGCATCATTATATGTTTTTTCTGTATAGAGAGTAGCTTGAGTTGGAGATGTGTGTACTCTACAAGTGGTTTGTGGACGTACCATGGATGACTGTGTAAAGGCATGAACGTAACTATGGCAGAGACTTCAAATCCTTGTAAAAGTGCTATGAGGAGGGCTGCTACACTATCCTTTCCTCCACTAAACATTACTATAGCTCTTCTCATCTTCATATAACCTATCATCGGGAATCATAGTAACGCGTATTTCTGTTAAGAACAACTTTCTTAAGATGTAACTTTCTGTGCTACGTAAAGAAGTAAATAATGCATTAACAACACTTACATTCTTTTGCATTACATAGGTTATAAAGATTTCCTTAAACCTCTCTAAAGCCTTTTCACTTAAAGTATGAAAAATTGAATCACTAAGAATCGCAACAGCATCATTTTCTGCACGAAATAAGAGCCAGAGAACATCTGGGTTAGGCCCAAGCCTTTCAGCATTTCGCAATACCCTCTCACTAACTTTATAGCCACAATATCTCAAAGCCTCTATCACACCAACTCTAAATCCCCTAATAACAATACTTTCAATTTTCTTTAGCTGGTTCTTATCAATACTTTCAGCATTAATATACAATCTCCTATGCTTTTCAATATTAAACTTTTTTGGAATAACCTTAAGAATTTCATCTAGTAACATAAAAATCCTCTATATTATCTCCTGCATGTCAATTAATGATGTGCTGAAGTAGGTATTTTGTAATCTTGCTTAAATCCTCAACTGATATAGCTATATGTATTACAGCTAATGCTAATGCAATGCTTGAACTTAGTATAGCATATAGAATGAGAAGTAAAATGCTTATTATTTGAGGTGATAAAGCTATTGCAATGAAATCTTCAACACTTTTTGAAACTATTTTAAATCCTATTAACAGTCCATTAAAGGTAAATTTATGTGAGGCGCCCACAATTAATGATGATATTAGGTGTAGCAATTCATGTGCGAATCCTATAAAGGGTATAAGTCCTATAACAAGAACACCCTCTATCCAATTTAGAAGTTTTGTTAAGAGCCATGCAATTGTAAAACCAAGTAGTATGTATGCAGCAGGCTTCACTTTCACTCTACTCACTCCCTAACTACCTTAATTACATAACCAAAAGCTTGGTTTATATATCTAACAATAAGACTAAGTAGGTGACAGAAAGAAGTGTTAAACTCATTATACTAAAACTTTACCAAGGTACATCCTTTAAACCTACAACATAGGCTAGAAAGTTTGTTATTATGTGAAGTATAAATGTAAGTGTTATTGCCATGAGCCATTCAAAAAGAGAAAGTTTCAGTAGATTTAATATTGTAGATAATCCTAGTGCAGTAATAATGAAAAGTAATTGATCGAGTAGCAACACAGGCTCTCCAGGATTCAAACCAAGCCTTCTCTTAATGAAGGCTCCTAAAATATCTCCAATCATTGCCCCAATGCTTAAGACAAAGCCCACTATCACGAAATTGGTAGGAGCTTTAATTAATTGATAAAGGCTTTGCATATAACCTGCAAGAGTTCCTGTTAAAATCCCTGTTATCAGCCCCTCCCAACTCTTGCTATCTCCAAGTATTCTCCTACCATCAACAAATTTTTTGCCAAAGTCTATTGGGTGTCTTTGGAACCCGAGTTTCTGTAATAACCTTGCTGTAACTACAGGTGTTCCATTAGCTACATATGCAGGTAGAAGAAACCATAAAATTCTTATGATCGTGTTTAAGTCAACCATTTTTATCTCGCATACTATGTATAAAGTATTTTGAAGTTGTATAAAAAAGTATTTTATACATGTGTAAACAGTACTCTAGCTATGAAGTGGTACTTCATGTTGAATTTAAAACGCGTTGAAATTAGATGGCATGGTAGGGGTGGGCAAGGAGCTGTAACAGCTGCAACAATATTAGCCGAAGCTGCAATATATCAGGGTAAGCATGCTCAGGCATATCCCGAATTTGGTGCTGAGAGAAGGGGTGCTCCGGTAAGAGCCTATACAAGGATTTCAGATACGCCCATATATACAAAAGCCCCGATAACGGAGCCTGATGTTGTGGTGGTTTTAGATTCTTCTTTAAGCTCATCAATATATATAGAGGGTTTGAAGAAAAATGGGATACTTATCATTAATACAAAGAAGAGTATTAGTGAAATTAAGAAGGATGTTAGTCGAGATGACATCAAGATTGCTAGAGTTGATGCAACTAAGATAGCTCTTGAGATCTTAAAAGCACCTTTTGTTAACATGGCCATGCTTGGAGCTGTAGCAAAAGTAATCCCAGTTGTTGATGTGATGTATATTGAGGAGGCTATTAGAGAGAGTTTTAGACCCAAAATTGCTGAAGCTAATATACAGGCGCTGAGAAGAGCGTATAATGAGGTGGAGGTTGCATGACGTCGCATGTTAAGAGGCTTGCTGGGTGGAGGGAGATACCAATTGGAGGAGCCATCATACAGCCAGGCAACAGTGCGGAGAGGTTTACAGGTGATTGGAGGGTATTTAAGCCAGTCATAAATCAGGATAAGTGCGTTAGGTGCTATTTATGTTGGGTTTACTGTCCAGAGCCAGCGGTGAAAATTGTTGACAAACCTTACAAAGCATCTTCAGGAAGGGAATGGAAGGTGACATTTGAGATAGATTACAACTATTGCAAGGGTTGTGGAATTTGTGTTGAGGAGTGCCCTGTTAAAGCAATAGATTTCATAGAGGAGGTGAAGTAGAGTGAGTGAATGGATAAGAATACCCTTAACCTCGAATTACGCAGCCGCTTACGCAGCTAAAGACGTTGATGTAGACGTGGTTGCAGCATATCCAATAACACCCCAAACACCTGTTGTTGAAAGGATAGCAGAATTCATAGCAAATGGCGAGTTGCAGGCCGAGATGATTCATGTTGAAAGCGAGCATACGGCACTAAGTGCATGTATAGGTGCTGCAGCAACAGGAGCAAGAGTATTCACAGCCACTTCTGCTCAAGGTCTTGAACTCATGCATGAACTTCTCTTCATAGCATCTGGCTTAAGGCTACCAATTGTCATGGCAATAGCTGCTCGAGCTCTTTCAGCACCGCTAAGCATATGGGGTGACTATAGTGATGTGATGGCTACAAGGGACTCTTCATGGATTACAATGATAGCCTCTACTGCACAAGAGGTTTATGACAGCATTATCCAAGCTTATAAAGCGGCTGAGCATTCAGATGTGCTATTACCCGCTATGGTAGCATATGACGGATTCATGATGAGCCACACCTATGAACCCGTATATGTGGCTAAGGATAGATCAATAATACTAGAGTTTGTGCCAAAGAAGAAGCCTTCGTGGAATATACTAGATCCTGATAAACCCATTACAATAGGAGCTGTCGGTAACCCTGATTGGTACTATGAGTTTAAATATCAACAAGTAGTAGCTATGGAGAATTCTCGAAGTGTTCTTAGGCAGGTGTTTGAGGAATTTAGTAAAAAATTTGGGAGATGGTATAACTTTATAGAAACTTATAATATGGATGGTAGTGACATTGCAATTTTAACATACGGGGGTTTATATGGTACTGCTATTGAAGCCGTTGATATCATGAAGAAGCAGGGCTTAAATGTTGGTACTATAAAGTTGAGGGTATTTAGGCCATGGCCTGAAGAGGAGCTTTTAAAGATATTGAAGAGCTTGAAAGCAGTAATTGTAATAGATAGAGCCATAAGTTTTGGAGCGGCACTAGAGGGTCCAGTTGCCATGGAGGTGCTAACATCAGTTTACAAAAAAGGGCTGAGCACAGCTCTACATAGCTACATAGCTTCAATAGGTCAGAGAGCTGTGATGGAGGAAGATATAATAGCAATAGTTAAGAAGAGTCTTGAGCTACTTGAAAAAGGTGTGGTAATTACAGAGAAGCCAGTTTATTGGGGTGTTAGGTAATGAGCTTAGCTCATAAAGTGCACTACAAGACAGTATTTGATATACCAAAGGAAGAATTCTTTGCACCTGGACACGGGCTTTGTGCAGGTTGCACTACTGGAACCATTGTTAAACTCTTACTAAAGGCAGCAGGGCTTAACACTATAGTAGTTAACCCTACTGGATGCCTAGAGGTCTCAACAACAACATTTCCATATACAGCATGGAGAGTACCTTACATACATGTAGCTTTTGAAAATGCTGCAGCTGTTGCAAGCGGAATTGAGGCAGCTATAAAAGCGTTGAAAGCTAAGGGCGTTATAGATCCGAATAAGCGCATAAATGTAGTAGTCATAGCAGGGGACGGGGGAACTGCAGATATAGGCTTTCAAGCTCTTAGCGGAATGCTAGAAAGAGGACACAAGGTAATGTATGTCATGTATGATAACGAGGCCTATATGAATACAGGCATTCAGAGAAGTGGTACTACACCACAATATGCATGGACTACTACAACACCAGTAGGAAAAGTGTTGAAAGGAAAGCTTCAGTTCAAAAAACCAGTTGCAGAGATTGTGGCTGCTCATAGGGTTCCATACGTAGCAACGGCAAACCCTGCCCACTTTTTAGATATGATGAACAAGTTCAGAAGGGGTTTGGAGGTCGAAGGTCCATCGTTTATACATGTGCTTCAACCATGTACAACAGGCTGGAGATTTGATCCGAGGCTAGGCATAAAAATTGCTAGGTTAGCTACAGAAACAGCTATGTGGATAAATTGGGAGCTAGATCATGGTGAATTTAGAGTTACAGTGCCTGTACCAAAGAGAAAACATGTTAAACACTACATTAGACTACAAGGCAGGTTCAATCACTTAACAGATGCTGATATTGAAGAGATTCAAAAGATGGTTGATAGAGAGGTTGAGAGGATAAATAAGATTGTTGGAAAGGAGGTTATAGGACCTGTTGTAGAGTAATATGAATTAAATCTCTAAAAGTTCTTTTTGAACTACACCTTTTTCCCTTACAATAGACCTTCCACCTTCTTTACTTACGTAAAATACCTGATCAGCTATCTCCACAATATCTCTGTCGTGAGTGACGACTATGACCTGCGGAATTCTCTGAGAAAGTCTCTTTATAACATCAAATAACACCCTTCTTCTCTCTTCATCTAAAAACTGCGTTGGCTCATCTAACATTAAGAAACCTGGTAGTCTACCAAAGATAGCATATGCGAGTGCTAATCGAAGTGCTATTGCTAAGGCTATACCCTCACCTCCGCTTAAACCCCTTAGATCTATTCTTCCTAAGGGGCTTTGAACCTCAATTCCAAAATCATCATCTATGCTTACTCTAAAGTCCATTCCAAACTCACTTAAGATATTGTTTGTGTATAGCTCTAATAATCTTCTAGCCTCTTTTGTCAAGACCTTTGCTAATATCCCATCCTTTCCTAGAATACTATTTGCTAATACGTCTAAGGCATTAAATATTATTATATCTTTCTCTAACCTCTTAACCTCTGTTTCAATCTCATTAATTAGGTTTTCTAGCTCAGTTTTGCTTTTTCCAAGTTCCTCTAGCTTACCCTCAATTTTGCTTAGCTCATCTCTAATCATTTGAATTCTTCTATTACTCTCTCTATACCTATGCTCTAACTCCTCAAGATTTACCTTCTCAGTGTCTATACCAAGTTCAGATAATGCATGTTGTAGCTTATCAAAAGTCTCTAGTATCATACTGCTTTCTATCTTCAACTCAGATAATAGCTTCTGTAACTGTATTTCTCTATCAGATAACATATTCAAGTATTCAATGCATTTTCTTTGCAAGCATTGTAAGGTTTTTACGGAGCTAAAGTCATTCAACTCTATACATTCTTGCAACTCTTTGTAATTACTTACCTCATCAACTACTCTACTTATAAGTTGCTTACTACTATTGTACTCCTCTAAGGCCCTCTTCATTTGCTGATTTAACATATCATACTTCACGTTGCACTTTATTACAGAGTCATAGAGACTTTTCATAGAGTTCAGCAATTTCTGTAACTCAGACTCTACATACTCATATTCTTCAATAAGCTTCTTACTACTCCTAATTTTAGTACCCACATCACTTAATAAACTCTTTTTCAACTCTTCATTTAAAGGTCTTTTACAAACAGGGCATACTGAAGAAGTCTTCACCACTTGTATAGCTTTCTCACTTATCTCCATTTCCACTCTTTTTGATTGAATCAACTCTTGTAATTCGCTAACCTTCCTTTCGATAACATCAATAAGTTTTTTTATATCCTCCTCTTCAACAGACACCTGGAGAATTTTTGAGGCTTGCAATCTTAAGTCGTTAAGCTTCATCTTGTAATCATTTAGCTGCTTCAGAACACCCTCAAGCTCTTTCTTACTACTTCTATACATTTCAAGCTGTGAGACTATTTTACCCAGATCCATACCCATAACTTTTCTGCATGCATCCTCTAAATTCCTATACCTTGAAATCTCTATTAGTAATTCTTTAGCTTTTTTTACTTTCTCAAATCTTAGTAACACATCCTTTGCCTTTTCAAGTTTTTCAGCATCTTTACTCAACTCTATAAATATAGCTTCCAATTCCTTCTTCTTCTTAGTAAGTAGCTCTACATTATCCTTGATACTTGTCAGCTTTTTGTATAGCTCTGGTAACAGTCTCTTTCTATCTTCAAATATCTCCTTTGTCTTTTCAACTTCCTTTAGCACTTCTCTAGCAAAAACTTCCTTCGCTTTTTCAAGCTCATCTAAGCCAAGAAGTTTTAGTATAATTTCCTTTCTTTTTGCTTCATTTTCTTCAATAAATCTTGTGAGCTCATTTTGTCTTGAGATTATGGAAAATCTCACAGCTTCTGCAGATGGTATTGAAAAAAGCTTTTCAATAACATCGATAACGTTTTGCACCCCCGTTGCCATAACTTTTTTACCGCCATCCAAACTAATCTCGTATAAAAATGCTGAATCAGGCTTGCTTACACTAACATACCTCTGTACTAAGTATAGTCTGCCACCTATGTTCATCTCAATCTCTATAATACCCTCAGAAGCACCAGATCTAACAAGACTTCGTTTCCCTTCACCTCTATACCCTTTTGCTGCAGATGGCGATATGAACAGCGCATATACAACAGCGTCAATAATTGAGCTTTTCCC
Source organism: Ignisphaera sp. (assembly GCA_020833345.1). Taxonomy (GTDB): domain Archaea; phylum Thermoproteota; class Thermoprotei_A; order Sulfolobales; family Ignisphaeraceae; genus Ignisphaera. Next base: position 15,981 of record JAJHQM010000014.1, on the reverse strand, counting down.
CGCACCATTTGGACCTACAAAGGCTGTTAAACCCATTGGTAGAGCTATCTCTGTATTCTCATGGGATAGTATATTCTTTAGACGAATCCTCTTAATGAGTATAGGCTCGCTCAAGATCTTCACCATGCTTAGTCCTTACTATCACCTTTACGTATCATGTAATTAACGATCTTACCTAACTTCACAAGGCTCTCTATTCGTTTAACCACCTCAGGTCTTTCTTTGAGATACTCTACAATACTTTTAGCTATGGTCTTAGAAGGCTCCTTAATGAAGCTTATTAAGAGATTGGCCAAGTGAGAATCTCCTACAACCTGCTCTACAAGTTTTGGCACATTTATATACTCCAATTCCTCAATAATAGTCTTACCTCTAGACATATCTCTATTTTCATCAGAAGTTTCTTTACTCAGATACATAAACCTGAAGTACTCTATTTCACCACGACTTCTTAACAACATTAGGTATTTTTCTAAGGGTTCAATAAAGGAGTTCAGAACATTTACAACAACTATAGGTCGCTTCAAATTCAATCCCTTGATTTCACTAAGCTTACTCGAAAGCTCGTTATTAAGGCTTTGCATATCTCTGTAGCTTACTATTATCCATGGTCTTACACTAGAAAGCTTAATGTATTGAGGCTTTGGAAAGTCAATGCTTAAATCGATAAACGCTACATATTTATCGCAACACTCATTCACCTTTAGAATTTCTGTGGCACCGGGATATATGGCGTAAGCTGCGCCACGTCTAAACTCAGTCTTAATGTGATAGTCCCCTAATGCTATATAGTTTAACCAGCTAGGTATTTGAGCTAAGCTAAGATCCGCTTGTTCAGATGGTATTCCAAGCTCTTTCAAGAGGAGATGAGCTATGAGAACACTCCTATAATGCTCTATCAAAGGCTTGCTTAGGCTGGGTATGGAAGTTCTGTTGGGATAAGAAACACAAATGAAATTTATGAGCTTACCCTCAACTGCAAACTCTCTCTGTGCAATTTCTCCTACACTCAAAACATCTATTACACCTAAGTCTTGAAGTATTTGCAGAGGGGACATGGCAACTTTCTTTGGCACATCATGCTGCCCTGAAGCCACAATAACTCTTATACCTTTTTCTTTTAACTTTCTGAGATTTCTATATGCAATTAAGTACGCTTCAGGTGGAGGATTTGGTGAGTCAAAGAAGTCTCCTGAGTGTATATAAAACTGTGTCCTTTCTTTAAGAGCTATCTCTATGGTTTCAGCAAATGCAGAGTAAATATCTTTAGCCCTAGAAAAAAGGCCAAAGGGCATAGCACCTAAGTGAGTGTCACTAACATGTAGTACTAACATTGTTTTCCGTACCTTGCAATAAAGTTGTTGCGACAGGCAGTAAAATAATAGTAGTTTGAAAATATATAAATCAGTTATTACATTAGATCTGAAAGCTCTTTATATATCTCATTACTAAGGTTAGCAAAGCTTTTTGCAACACCTTGTCTACTCTTCATAGAAAGCCATATAGATGCTATATCAAGAGATGCACCAAGCTTCTTACCTACATGTTTATCTATCTTTGCATATACCGGGAACCTCCCAACCCATTCGCCAAGTATTATTGCCTCACCAGTATTTAAAGCTGAGAGAGATAGTGCTACATCCTCCGTAAGTATATCTGAGACATTTATTATAAATCTCTGATCCTCTTCTTGCACAAGCTTCATAAAGACAAAGTTCTGAACTTGACTCACAATATTAGGGTCAAGGTTGCGCGGTCTTTGAGACACTATAGCTAGTGAAATTCCAAACTTTCTTCCCTCTCTAGCAACCTTCTCAATAGAGCCTCTGGAAACAGCAGACCTGGCTGTAGATAAGAAGCGGTGAGCTTCCTCAATAAATATTACAGCAGGGTGAGGCTGTCCTATAGACAGTTTGTATCTAGCATAATTTAGCATTTCATCTAGTATTATTTTTAAACAGTAATCCTTCTGTTCATCAGAAAGCTCTGAAGCATTTACTACGAGTAAAGATGAAGAGCTCATCAGATCAGTTATGCTAGGCGATGTAAAATCCAGAGGTATGTTATCAAGAAATTCTTCGGCTTTTGATTGGGCCTTCGATATTGAGTCTTCCTGTGCTCCAAATTCCTTACCATAGCATGAAACTAATGACAAAATAAGGTTTTTATAAATATCGATAACGCCTTCAGATTGCAATACACTCTTAGTGATTTTCTCCATGCTGCTACCGCTAATACCGTAACTGTTGAGAACTTCACGCAAGACTCTCTTAACTTCCTCCTCTACTCTTATAGAAGCCTTTAGTGTGCTTTCATCATAGCCAAAACTCTCAATGAATTTACCTAATGCAACATTTGCTATTTGCAGGGCTCTTGACACAAGAGTCCTTTGTATTGTTGCTCCTGCTTCAGGTATAATCATCTTGGCTAATAGTTTAGATGAAATTTTCAGTGGATTGAATTTAAAGTTCATAACACGTACACTAATGTCATAGGAAGACACAGTCATATTTATGTACTCTCCATGGACATCGAATACAATGGCTGTGCCCCCGAGTTCTGCAATCCTTTCAGCAAGTATAGCAACAGCATTGCTTTTGCCAGATCCTGTAGTTCCTGTTATGAATAAATGCTTCGTAAGAGCATTTATATCAACTCTAACCTCCACATCTGGCCTTCCAATTATGTGCCCTATCCTAATAGAGTTAGGGGACTTTATGGTAAATATCCTTGTGAGAATCTCAGGTGACGCTAAATACACTTCGGCATCAGGATTTGGAGGTACAGAAGGAGCCTCTATTTTATCATCAACAAGATCTGCAAATATTCTTGCCCGTGAAGGAGCGTACCTGAGATTCTCATCATCTATACCTATGTGTGTTGACGTTGCTATGAAAGTTGGTGTAGTTGTGATTAGCTTTTTGTAAGCAGTTGAACTAATAACACCTATTACGCAATGCTGTCTTTTCTCATTAGTGGCAATATCGTAAGCTTCAAACGGAATGGTTATATATGTTCCAAGTGGTATTGGGTATTTTGACACAATTTGCACACTATGAGGATAGGATTCCTCACCAACTCTACCAATGGAAGTGCCAAAACAACATAACATTTTAAGCACCAGTTTCTAAAAATGTGATAAACTGATCGAAGAGCGCTTGCAACGCCTCCCTTCTCTTCCTAGACTCGGCTTCCTCATATGTCCCCCTAACTATGATTTCATACAATCTCGCCTCCTTTCCTGGAGCAGGTCTAAGCAACCTACCTAGCCTTTGAACAAACTGTCTTCTTGAACCTGTTCCAGCAGCTATTATTCCAACATTGGCGTCTGGTATGTCTAAACCCTCATCACCAACTGTCGTTAGAACTAGTACCCTGACAATTCCTGACTTGAATAGCTCTAATCTCATTTTTCTAACATTTTCATCAAGTTCTCCTATTATGTAGTATGTGTTTAGCATTTCAGCTATTCTCTTTGCCTGCTCAATATATTGAGTAAAAATGAGAATTTTACTGCCTTTTGCGAGCTCTTCATTAACTATTTTCCTTATTGCCTCAAGTTTTCTTTCTGAATTCGCTATTAACTCTCTTAATTCACTTCTCACCTTAAGTGCTTCAATAGCCTCTACATCTCCCTTCTTAGCATCTTCAACAAGCTGTTTGAACTCCCTTTCACGTGCAAGCCTTCTATACTTGTTCAGGAGCTCTTTATACTTGGATTTTTCTTCAAGAGTTAGCTGTACTCTTATTGTAGTAACCTTAAATGGTGCTACATATCCTTTTTCAGCAAGTTCTTGCAAAGTCTTTGCATATACAACGCCTCCCATTAGCGGAAATAGCTCAACATGTCTTCCGTCTTCTCTTACGACGGTGGCTGAAAGCCCCATTCTCATATCCGCATAAATGCTTTCAGCAATAATCCTAAACTTATCAGCTGGTAAGTGGTGAACTTCATCAATGATTAGTAGTGAGAAGTGAGGAGCTAGCATGTCTACATACCTATATGCTGAGTGATATGTTGTAATCGTTACTGGCGCCAATCTTTTTTCATTAGCATAGAAAAAGCCTATCATGGACTTGGGCATGTCGGTGAATTCAATTATTTTATCTGCCCACTGAAACATCTGCTCCTTAGTGAAGGTTACAATGAGTGTTTTCACACCTAGCTCAGCTACAGCAGCTATGGCTATAATAGTTTTCCCCGTTCCTGTAGGAAGGGCTATAATACCTCTATAACCATTTTTTCTCCATGCATCTAAAGCTTCTTGCTGGTAGTCTCTCAGTGTACCCTTGAATGAAGGTTTCACGGGAAGCGGCTCTTCTCTCTTAATGCCACTTGCGTTAATTACCTCTACTCCTCTTCTCTTCAGTACATCAATGACCTGAAATAAGTACATAGGCTTTGCTATTTTAAACGATTTTCTATCTCTATCGTATATCAGTATATGCTTTTCTCTCAGATCCTTTACTAAATCACCTAAATAGAAATTGGGCTTGAGATATATGCTATTGCTTGCCTTTTCAATGGTTACTGTAGGCATGTAGCTTTCCATAAGTTTCTTAATGTCATCAAGAGTTCCGCCTTCGAATTCGGCATCGTACCCTAGTAAAAGATCTAGAACGTCAGAAGGACTAATCTTCTTTTCTCTAAGTGCCTGAGAAAGCCTATTTACATCTACAATAAATTTTGCTTTATTTTGCTCCTTACCTAAGTACCTAGCAAATTGCAAAAACAATTCGAAGTCTTCATCATCTATCCAGTCACTAATATAAAAAACTATGTTTGGATGGCTATGTTTGCTCAACTGCTAGTCCCTTACTTTAGTCTTGCTATAAATAATGCTTTATGTTACTGAGTATATATGCTACGCACTTATTTGAAACTAATTACCGTACAAAGAAGATTACTTTATAACTATCATTTACACCACAATGCAGTAGCTATATACCGAGAATTTTTACATTACCCTCCTCACTTATGTATCCCCATGGCATCATCTCAGTGTTGTAAAGACCTGCAACTCTACCCTTATTATCTAATGCTATGAAGCCAGCTGTATTAGAACCAAAACGATTAGTTACAATGTTAAGGATCTTTTTAACAGCATCACTCGGTATAGCACCGTTACACATTTCTTCAACGATCTTTAGTGTGGCATGGGTAAGCAGTATGTACTCTCCAATACCTGTTGCTATAGCTGCACCACATTCATTAGCATAGAATCCTGCACCTGGAATAGCGCTATCTCCGACCCTGCCAGGCATTTTTAGAAATACACCTCCTGTACTCACACCTGCAGCCAAAATACCATCTCTATCTATTGACACTGCTCCAACAGTGTCTCCCAAACTTAGCCATGTCTCTAGACTCTTTTGAAAAGGACTCTCAACCCTCTCTCCTCTTCTTAATCTTATTATGACGTTACTGTAAAGTTCTAAAACTCTTTGCAAAGGTCCTGGATGGGGCTCTAAACCTATTTTCCTAGCCAGCTTGTCTGCAGCCCCTCCAGCAATAATTACATGCTCTGTTCTTTCTAGTACAAACCTAGCTAATTTAATTGGATTCTTAGGGTACCTAACACATGCTACTGCACCTGCTTTACCTCTAAACATGAGGCCTGCATCCATAGATATGGAGCCTGACGCGTCTACTGTGCTACCTATGCCAGCATTAAATATACCAGAATTTTCTAAAACCTCTATAGCAGCAACTACCATATCTAAGCTTGAGCCCGATTTATATACCCTGAATCCCTCTAGCAATGCCTGCTCTAAAACATTTTTAATGGTTACATAAGTCTCCTGATTAACAGCTCTCCTACCAGCTCCGCCATGAACAGCTAAAACAACTTTCAATTACGTGAACCCATTAAGGCTACTTATAGATCAATACCTTTACAAAACCACGCTTTGCAAAGATCCTTACTTTCTGAGGATCTACCTTAAATGGAAGCTCTACAACTTCCCTGTATTCATAAAACTTCGTCTCACCACCTCTACCACTAAGGCCTCTAAACTTAATTTCCTCCTTTAACCTGGCCTTTATATACATTAAGTTGTCGTTAAACCTTATGTCAATGCTTTGTTCATCAGCCTTAGGCAAATCTATGTAGATTTCATAGTAAGAGCCTTTGTCAATAACGCTGTATAAAGGTCTTAAATAACCCTCATAGTGCCACATAGGTGAGAACATTCTTTCTACATATATCATATCTTCTCTTAACCTCCTGATAACCCTTTGGAATTCATCCTCAATGTATTCTCTAAAGCTTCTCTCAATTTCCTTAATTCTCTTAAACAGCCTTTCAAACTCTTCATCCATGTTTAACACCACCTACGTGTACAGAGGAACAGCATATTCTACATCTTTCCTTAGCTGAGCTAACCCCCTCAAAGTGTTCTTCATAGCATCTCTTGCTCTCAATCTAATGATTTCAGCTTGTTCAAGAAGCTCCTTAACATCTATATCTCTTCCTATAATCCTAGAAATTACATTAATGTTTTTTGCGGAAGCTTCAGGATCTGGAAACTCAAGAAAGGATTCTGTAAGTAATAGAATTGTATTAAGCCTTGCCCTAGTGAACTCCTTTAGGAGGAGTGCATAAGGTCCTGCAAGAAATCCGTTTTCAAAGGGCAAAGCATCTACACTCTTTAGCAACTCTAAAGCTTTAGTTGTTGTAGCTAAGTAGTACGTCTTGAGGCTTTCAACTTCAAATCTATTCTGTATCGGCATTCCTGAAGGTAGCAGCACGTAATCCACACCTTTTCTCTCTAAGTAATTTGTTAATATCTTTGAGAGCTGTATTAAACCATGTTGAGCAGGCATAAACTCACTATATATCACAAGAAGATTGTTACCTGAGAACACCCTTATAGGAGCTCTCAAATACTTATTGCTTACTACGACAATAGGTGGTAGATATGTATATGAATCCACGCCGCCAACCTCAGTTAACTGTAATGTCTTCACTATGTGCCAAGCACTAATGACTCCTACAAGTCCCGTATCAGGTAGAGAAATTATGGCATAACTAGGCTTTTGCAGCTCTATAGGCTTGTACTCAAGTATTACATAATCTCCGACCCACTCCTCTCTATAGACCTCTAACACTCTTATCACCAGCTAAAAACGCTGAAAATTTTATGACTTCACCTCTTTATATGCTTTTGCAATCCTCAATACCTTCTCTACTACATCAACTGCTGTAAATCCAAAAACATTTATCATGGGCTCCTTACCCCAATCACCCCTATGGTAAACCACATCCGGTACTTGCCCTACCTTAGATACCGCCTGTTCAATTCCCCAAGGTATTGAAGCACCTTCAACTTTCTTTACCTCCTCAGGTTCTTGAGTTCTATCGTAAAAGGATACCGAATAACCAAGGCTTTCTGCAATCCTGACAAGCTCTTCATCAAATCTGATGTTAGCAGCAGCTCTAATTCTCTCATTAAACTCCATGGCTTTAAGCACAGCCCTTGCCATGTGACGCGAAGCTCCAAACGATATAGGCCCTGAGGCTTTCACTTTGTTGCCTATCTTGACTATTCTACCCATTACACCTGCAACACTATTCACATTCTTAGCATAGGGTTTTGGAAGTGCCATAACTATGTTCATGCCGACCTCAGGTATTAGTGGAGCAACAAGAAATCCATACTCTTCAAGCATTTCTACAGCTTTTTGTAAGTTCTCAAGTACAAAAAACTTTTCAGCAGGTATGGTCAACCACGCAATGGGGTTTACAGGACCGCAGCCTTTTCCAAGCGAAAGTCCATATTCTATTGCTGTAGTTATGAACTCTTTTGCCACTTTCACAGATTCTTCAATATTCTTCCCCTTAGCCAGCTCAGCCGTTATTGCTGCTGAGAAAGAGCAGCCGGTCCCATGAGTGTTTCTACTATGTATTCTCATAGCCCTAAACTCTCTGTATGTGCCGTTGTAGTAAAGAATGTCTATAGCTTCGTCACCCTCAATGTGACCACCCTTTAAAACAACAGCTCGTGCTCCAAGCTCTTCAGCAATGTGCTTAGCAGCTTTTCTCGCATCATCAACACTATTTATTGTAAAACCTGTAAGCTTTTCAGCTTCGAACTTGTTTGGAGTTACTATGGTTGCTATTGGTATTAGGTACTTTACTAGAGCATCTACAGCGTCTTCCTTGAGAAGTGGGCTACCGCTTTTAGCAACCATTACAGGGTCTACGACTACTGTAAGTCCGTAGCTTTTAATTAAGCTTGCAACTAGCTTAACTATTTCACTACTACTCAGCATTCCCGTTTTAGCTGCGTCAACACCTATGTCTTCTACAACAGCCTTAAACTGTGCTTCAATGATGTTTAGTGGAAGGTCATACACTGCTCTTACTTCATAAGTATTTTGCGCTGTGATGGAGGTTATTACACTCATTCCATGCACACCTAGAGCGGCAAATGTTTTTAGATCTGCCTGTATACCTGCACCACCTCCAGAATCACTGCCAGCTATGGTCAAAGCTCTTTTAATCATCTAAATCACCACGTAGGCTGCTTCTAGCAAAAATTAATACCATTATTGGTACAAATATTGAGCAAGTTTTCAAAAGCTTTTAAGTTCAGCACCTAAAACAGGATTGCAAGTATTTGAGCAACAGGTGTCATCATAGTTGTCATCAGCGCAAAAATTCAGGCTTACTGGCAGGGAGAGGTGGAGGCTTAAGAAGTGGTATAATGTAGTTACACCTGAGTACTTTGGATCCATAGTAATAGCGACTACGCCTGTTGATGAACCGTGGAAACTACTTGGCAGAAAGGTTAGCGCAACGCTATATGATCTTACAGGAGACGTTACGCAGGTTCATATAAACCTCCACTTCCAGATATGGAAAGTTGAGGGTGAGAATGCGTATACCATTTTTAAGGGGCATGAGCTTGCGAGAGACTACATTAGGAGTCTAACAAGAAGAAAGAGCAGTAAAGTAACGGCAATACTTAACGTGACAACAAAGGATGGTTACTTATTCAGAGTTACCGTAATGGCGTGGACTACATATCGTTGCAATACTAGTCAAAGACATGCTATTAGAAAAATATTGATGGATCTCGTAACGAAAATAGCTTCAGAGAAAGCTTTAGGGGACTTCGTGATTGGTATGGTATTTGGAGACTACAATCAGACATTATTTAACGAGGCTAAGAAGATATACCCATTGAGAAAAGTAGAGTTTGCTAAGTCAAAGCTATTGGCAGTGCCAACGCCTGAGGGACTAAAGAAAGCTGTTATAATTCCAAAGCCTGGTGTAACAGAGGCTCCTTATGGGACATCTCTTTAAAACCATAGGAACTTGAATCGCGATTACCTTTCCTTTCTAATAGTAAAACAATTTAAATACTAGTCATTGCCATTCCTAGTTATCTTGGTGTAAAAATTGTTAGGTATTGTACTAGCTGCAGGAATTGGTAAGAGGTTGAGACCTTTAACAGAAACAAAACCAAAGGTACTTATGCCTGTCGCTGGCAAGCCTGTTATATACTACCCTTTAAAGATGCTAAGCTTGCTAAACGTTAATGAGGTATACATTGTTGTATCGTATATGAAAGAGGCTGTTGAAGACTATGTCAAGAAGTTAGCTAATGAGCTTTCACTTAATGTACACTTTATTACACAAGAAAAAGAGCTAGGCACAGCTCATGCTGTTAAAACAGTTATTGAAAAGGTGCTGGATTACGCTATTGTAGCTTATGGAGATTTGTATGTAAATCCTGAACATATTGCAAATATGCTGAAACCTGTTATTGAGAAGAAACGCAATGTGATTACCGCTGTTGAAGTTTCAAATATCTCTAAGTACGGCAAGCTGATGGTTTCTGAAGACAGAGTTCTGAAAATTGTTGAGAAGCCTTTTGAAGGAGGTAAGGGGCTTGCAAATGCAGGCATATATGCAATTAAAGATAGTACTCTTAAACTTGTTGAAGAGATTAAGTCCTCTATAAGAGGGGAGTATGAGCTAACAGACCTCATTGAAATAGCTAATAGTAGAGGTGAGGGATTTAATTACATAATGATAGGCTCTGAAGAATGGCAGGATATAGGCTATCCATGGGATTTGTTAAGTGCAAATAAAATGGCTTTGAAGAACCTTAGCCAGAAAATAGTTTTAGGCGATGTAGATCCTCATGCAACTGTTAAGGGAGCAGTATATGTGGATGAGGGGGCAGTGGTAAAGGGCTGTACGTACATAGAGGGACCTGCATACATAAGTCACGATGCAGTAATAGGGCCCAATGCTTACATCAGACCCTACACAGTAATAATGCCTAAAGCTCACATAGGCTTTTCAGTAGAAGTCAAGGAGAGTATAGTAATGGAAAATACACATGCCGCACACCTTACTTACATAGGAGATAGTATAGTAGCAGAAAACGTGAACTTAGGTGCAGGTACAATACTAGCAAATCTAAGGTTTGATGAAGCTATTGTAAAGGTGTATGTAGAAGGCAGGAAGGTGGAAAGTGGGAGAAGGAAACTTGGGGCAATAATAGGAGGCTATGTAAAGACAGGAGTAAATGTATCAATAATGCCTGGGGTTAAAATAGGTTCTCATTCAATAATATACCCAGGAGTTACAGTATACAGAGACGTTCCATCAAAAACAATAGTCACAAAAGACTGGCTCTAAAAGCAAAACACTTTTAACCAGCGCACAAAAATCAAAGAAATTCAGGCGGCGGTCGTCTAGCCTGGTCTAGGACGCCGGCCTGCCGAGCCGGAGATCCCGGGTTCAAATCCCGGCCGCCGCATAAAACAATAGACTCCTTTTCTATTCTAAGTATTTTAACCTGATAGTGGTTGAAGGAGGCTTGAGATTTTCATCCGCTCTACACGTAGTAGCCACGTTTAGCCCTAGTGAAGTTGTTGAAATACCTGAGATAGGCTTGGAGACTTCTAGACTTGTGTGCTTTAGTGATAAAGGTTTTTGCAGATACTACGTAGGTATTAGGGAGACTCAAAAGCCTTGTGAATGGGTTTACATGTCCATAGAAACTCTAGAGATTATCAAAAGCTTTGCTCCTAAGAAGATAAGGAGGCATGTCCTGGGAAAGTACGCTAGAGAACACAGCTTAGTAGTGCCTAAGTACATGAGGAAAGTTTCTTGGAGGCTAATGGTAAGGGTTATGCCTAGAGAGGCAGCTAGATTCATTCAGAGCAGGTTTAGTGAGCTAAAGATATCTGAGGCTAGGTATGAGGACTTGTTGAACGAGGCGGACGAGTATTACCCAAAATACTTAAGCTATATAAGGCAAAACATTTATTTGCTTCACTAATGCTTGTAAAAAGTCTATGCTAAGCCTTTTCTATAAATGTATGTTATGAATAAGATGAGGAGCGACCTTAACAAGTTGATTGACTAACATCTCCTCTCCAAAACCTTCCTAACCTCTTCAATAACCTTCTTCATAAAGCTTCTAAGCATTACAACCATGGCTAAAGCTGTGAAAGCATTAATGACTGCAACTGCTATGAGTGTAGCTATGGATATAATTTCACTATTATACAATTTGAGTGACCTAATAGGTATTTTTCGTAAATTAAAAACTCAGCTTGAATTTATCGATGACGTAATTTTATATGAATATAAGAAATTTACGATGACTTCTCCAAGTAGTGATCTATGCTAGGTATTAGAAGGAGTGCTTGGAAAAGTCTGGGGTTAAGGATAAAATCATTGATATCTCCTTCGGCTGGCCCTGAACCGATATTTCGTACAATGAGCATCTCAACTATTTTATACGGTTCAGGTTTTACAATAAACTTACACAGTGATTTTTGAGATTGCATCATTAAGAAACATAAGGTTAATAGCTCGGATTGTGGAGGATTTAATGGTGAATTGGGATCTAGGTCATGGTTGAGATCCGTTGTGAAGATTTGTGGAAGATCTATGGTTCTGGGACTGTTGCATTGAGAGGTGTTAGTTTTGCTCTGGTGGATGTGTCTTTGGTTATTCTCGTTGGTCCAAATGGTAGTGGTAAGACTACTTTGGTTAGGATTATTGATGGAGAGATTAGTCCCAGCAAGGGTTTCGTCTCGATTAATGGTTTAAGTCCTGATGTTGCTAGGGCGAAGGGTTTCTTTGGTGTTATGCCTCAGGAGGCTAGGTTGCATGAGTATCTCTCTGTGAGAGAATACCTATACTACCTAGCCCTGATCCAAGGTTTGAATAGGCATGAGGCTAAGAGAGAGGTTAGTAGAATAATAGATGATTTCATGCTCCAAGAATACGCCTCCACGAGGATCGAGTATTTATCAGCTGGGTTCAAGAGAAGAATTCTCCTAGCCCAAGCATTCTTGGGTTCGCCAGAAATACTTCTACTCGATGAGCCAACGGTTGGGCTAGACCCGGAGATGAGAGCTAAACTCTGGGACATAATAATGAGATACGCTAGGGAGCGTGGTAGCATGATTATATTAGTGACACACTATATTGATGAGGTTAGGGACATAGCTAGTCGTGTACTGCTTCTTTACAAGGGCCAGCTAATATTCAACGGCAACCCAAGAGAGCTTCTAAGCAAGATGGGCTATAAGTATAGGGTTCAAGTGAGACTGCGTGGGTCCAAGGCTCTAGAGACCCCTCCGCTGAGACTTCATTACAGGAGTGGCGATGTTATAGAGTTTTATGTTGTGGATGAGGAGGAGCTTATTAAGCTATTAAACTACTTGGTGAGTCTCAGAGACTGGGTCTCGGAGTTCAGCATAGATAGACCTAGTTTGGAGGAGTCGTATCTCAGGCTCATAAAATTGCTGGAGGGCGGTGGCAGTGGTCAACATCTATAGGGTCTATGCTATTAGCATGATCTATGCTCTGTGGATGCTTCGGAACAAACTATTCTACCTTTACCTAACGGTCTTACTCCCATTCACCATACTGGTGCCATTCCTCATTATTGCACCAGCCAGACTCGGACCCTTCATAGCTGTTGGTACAGTGATCCTTACCCTGATGTACTGTTTCAGTACTGCAAGTCAAGACCTGGCCGTTGACAGACTCTTGAAGAGAATAGCTATCCTACTAACAAAGCCTGTCACACCGCTAGAGTACTTCTTAGGAATACTACTATCAAATGCTATGCAGACACTCCCAGCGACAGTAATCGTGATTATGGTTCTGTGGGTCGCGGGGCTGATAAAAATCGGGGACATAACACTACTATTACTGGGGCTCGTAGCTGGGTGGTATATACTTACGATCATGGGTTATATCACAGCACTAACTCTACTCTCAAGAGACTACAATACAATCATTATAGTGAGTAACTCCATAGCGTTCATACTAACATTCATGGCCCCAGTCTACTACCCCTTAGAGTTCCTCCTAGAACAACTAAGGATACTAGCTTACCTAATCCCAACAACACACATAGCCAACATCATAGGAAAAGCATGCAATATAGAATACGGAGTACCTCCAACCATAACATACACATACCTACCAATACTAGCATCACTGCTCACAACAATCACACTAAAATCACTAAAACTCAAAGACGTATACTAAAGCTTAGGACCTATGAGAAGACTTGATAAGTATTAAAAGAAAGAGTGAGAGAGTATAATATTTACTTAATATCTATGCAAAGGTTCTTAAGATCCTTGATCTTTTCTAAGCCGCAATATATCATCTGTTGCTTAGCTCTCTAAGTTTTCTTAGGAATCTCTCTATATTTTCTAAAGATCTCTCTACCTCTTCTCTTGGTGCCCAATCTTCATAGAAATTCACATGCATTGATGCAGCTGTTCTCCACAATCTCCCCAGCCCGTCGTCCCTTGTTTCTGCGACTAGCCTATTTACATATTCCCACAATTCCCCGTGGCTTCTCAACCTCCTCTCCTCTCCTTTAGGCAACAGCTTTAACGCTTAGCGTTGCCGCACCCCATATCTTCTGTTGTAGTTTCTTTTTGTTGTTTCTCAAAGAGTAGTGAGGTATATAACTGGAACTGAGGAGTTCAGCGGAATCCCGTTGTAGGGTCATAGAGAAGCAACAGAAGGTTTACAAGGGTTTCCATAGCATTTCACCAAAAGGCTTACATTTGAAAGTCAACAATAGTAGAATTCTTTGGTAGACTATGCACTTGTGTGAAGAGCTATGAATGGAAAGAAGAAAGTGCAAATATATGAACTGCTTTACAGGATATCGAATGGAATGGTCAACCAGACTCAAATAGCCAAAGAGCTTGGTGTAAGCAAGCAAGCGGTTAACAAGCGTATAAAAAGGCTTATTAATTCAAGTCTTATTGCTGTGAAGAGTAATGGAAGTTTTGAGTTGACAGATAAAGGTAGGTTTTACTTAAATAGTGTAAGTAACATTTTGCAACACGTACCTGATATAGAGAGCTATTTAGCGCACTTTGACGTTGCTATAGAAAGCCTTCTGAACATGGGTAAGAGTAAAGTCGAGGGTATGAATGAGTATAAGCTGCATGAAGTCTTGTGGACTAAGTGCGGTGCTTTACAGACGTTCCTCATGTGGATTATTGCAATAGCTTTTGAGTTGATGTTAGGCATCGAAAAAGTAGATGATGTAGAGAAGGTGAGGAAGTACATAGAAAGAAGACTTAATAGGATATGGCATAATCAGCTCAAGCCACTACTCCTTCGCATAGCCCTACTTATGCTAACACTTGAAGAGAAGGAGTGGAAACTCTTAAGATTTACCTTCCTCAACCTCTACCACTATATTAGCAAACTTATGCCTACTTTTTGCTGAAAGAGAATTAAGCAGTTCACAGAGTCGTAAAGGAATGGATAAGAGTAATGCAAATAACAACTCACCTATGAGTTAAGGTTCACCCAATATCCGTAGAGGCGTGAACTGGCGATATACTTGAACAGGCCTGCTGGACTGGGGATCCTGGGTTCAAATCCCGGCTGTTGCGTATCTCTCAATACTTCTTTATACTCGCTTTTGAGTAAGTAATAGGTATACTGTTAGGTATTGAGAGATATAATGATGTACCATTTCTCTATAGAATAGAATTAATACATAGTAAAAACGATTTAGTATTTGCAGTATAATTATAACTGCACTACTTTTTCTCAGCTTCCCTCTGATAAAATGGTACTGGTGGTCTGGGCAAGTATTCTATGCCAGGTCTTTGTTGAATAGCTTGCGGATACAATTCCATTAATGTATAGACCTCTGGAGGAACATTTGTACTTACATTTAGTCCAAGTTTTCTTGCCTCTTCTACAGTTATGGGGTAGTCATGGGTGTATTTACCTTCAGTTAAAACCTTAGCTATTTCCATGGCTTTCTCAGTACCTAGCCTATCCTCTAGTAATTTAATTATGAGGTTTTGCATCTCATTTATAGCTTTCTCAGCTACGTCAGCTAATACTAAAAACTCGTCTCGAGCATTACCGCCCTTCAGCTTAGCTATTTTAATAAGGCTTGGAGCAGGATACGCAACATTGCCAACAGGTATCTGAGGGTCAAGAGGTCCAAGCACAGCGTCAGGATCCATCATAATTTCATCTGCTGCAAGAGCTATTAATGTTCCACCACTCATTGCGTAATGAGGTATGATTACTATCTTCTTTCCGGGGTGTCTTTTAAGCGCCATTGCTATTTGCGAAGCTGCTAAGACCAGTCCACCTGGTGTGTGAAGAATTAAAGCTATGGGTTGATTTGGTGGGGTGCTCCTAATTGCTCTGATCACAGCTTCAGAGTCTTCAATGTCAATATATCTATATATAGGAAAGCCTAGGAACCCCATCCTCTCCTGCCTGTGAATTAATGTAATAACCCTCCAACCATACTTCCTTTCAATCTCTCTGAGAAGTCTCAGTCTAGCACTTGTCAATGCCCTTAATTGAAGTTGTGGATGAAGAACAATGTACAGAAACAAAGCAAAGAATAATACACTTATAGGATCAATCATTCATGTTTCACCCTATAGCACACACGTAGGCTTATTAGTAAACATTAATAAATCTACAT
>JAJHQM010000006.1 GCA_020833345.1 Ignisphaera sp. | reverse complement strand
GGTATTTCTTAAACCATTCATATGTATTTTTGAAGACAACAATAGGAATACCAGCTAACTAGCAGTGCCTTCCTTAAGTGCCTCAGTTAGGTACATAACACTTCTTGATCATATGATCTTAAGTCCTATACTTTCGATAAACTTTGTAAATGTATTGATGCATTTTGGCTCTTCTAAGTAAACTAGATTATTGTATCTCCTCTTCAGTGTATGAATAGCTTCCTCTCTAGATGTCAAGTATTTTACTCACAAAGTCTACATCCTGTTTTTGCAAGTATGAGATGCTTATCTTTACAAGAGTCATCAAAAGTCTCAAGAATCTTAGTAACAGCCTGTCTATTCCTACAGAGTTCTATTGTTATATTGTTCTGATCTGAAGAGCCATAATTAAAAACAGCAACACAACCTTCCTCAACTATCGCTATAGGGAATTCAGAGCTCATTAAATTTAATATATACCTAATCTTATACATAGTCTTAAAGGTTACAGGTACAACAAATATACGGTAACAGCTAAGGTTCTGAGGAGATTTCTCAACAGTTTAATGTACGTGGCATCTTGAAGGTTGCCGTAAGAATTAGAGCTAAATTTACTTCAGTATTCAATTGTGTGGCGGGCCCGCGGGGATTTGAACCCCGGACCACCGGCTTAGAAGGCCGGCGCTCTTTCCTGGCTGAGCTACGGGCCCTTTTTATTTATGTGGCGGTCTTAACAAGTGATTTGTTGTGCAGGGTTTTTATTTTTGTTTGATTTTGGATTCTATTATTCCTTTAATAGCTCCTCTAATAATGTCTTCAAGCTCCTTTCCTATACCCTCTACCATACCAGTTACATGGTCTTTTTTCCCGCCAGCCTTTATCCTTACGTGTTTTGAAAGTTCTTTTATAATATCTCTTGCATCTATGTATTGTACTGCTTCTTGCCCTAGAGATATTTCAAGGAAAGTCTTTTGCTCTTTTGGTTGTAAAGCTATGAGTACTAGGTTTGGCATCATGTTTATAGCTTTTAGTATAACACTCTTTAGCACCTCTTCATCGTACATCTCTGTTTTTAGCGTATAAAGCTTGATCTTATCTAAATTTTCCGCGTGCTTCAATATTTGCTCTAGCAACATGTTTTGATGGAATTCTCTATAGCTTTTAAGCAGACTTCTCATATTCTCGAATTCTCTAGCTATTCCCTCAACTCTCTTATCCACATCTTCAAAGCTTGAATTTAGCATACTTGCAATTCTTGTAATTTTACTCTCAAGATGCTTAATATAGTCTGCAGTAGCTGTTCCTGCAGTAAATTCGAATCTTATAACACCATCAGCAATCTTATCCACATTAATAATCTTTAACACACCAACCTCTCTAGTATTCCTAACATGTGTACCAAAACATGCTTCAGCATCCCACTGTGGTATCTCTACAACACGAATTACGGATGTCATTGGCACCCCGCCTTGGTATAGTGTAAATCCATATTTTTTCTCAGCATCATTTCTATGCATGTAAGTGATATTTACGTCCAGCCCCATGTCTATTACATTGTTTGCAAGTATTTCTATTCTCTCTATTTCATCTCTTGAAGGCACCTTGTAGTGCGTTACATCAAGCCTGGCCTTAGACTCTGTTTTTTCTGCACCAGCTTGCCATACATGCTCTCCCAGCACCTGTCTAAGTGCTCCAAGTAGAATATGTGTAGCTGTATGATGCCTCATCCTCCTATATCTAATACTCCAATCAATTTCGCCAATAACTTCCATACCCTCCTTTAATCCCGCACCATTTTCAACAATATGTATTACAACGTTTCCAACTTTCTTCGTGTCAATAACTCTATACGCAGTTTCTTGAGATTTTAGATACCCTCTATCACCAAGCTGACCTCCACCCTCAGGGTAAAAAGCTGTTGCATCTAACACCACGTAGTTTCTATGTACACCTAGCACCTTAGCTTTAAACACCTTCATATATGGGTCTTCGTGAAATAGCTTCCTAGTTTCAGGCATCTTACTAGCCCATTCAATAACATCTTTTGGTACTGCTAATTCTTCAAATTCCTTCAAAACCTTAGGTTTGCTATGACGTGAAGCTACCAATGAGTAAAAGTTATGCGGTATCTCAAGCTTGATATTAAACCTCCTTTCAAGCTCTTGCGAAAGTACATCAGGAGGTATTCCTTGCGAATCATAAAGTTGTATTAGCTCCTCGGTACTTGGGCTCCTCCTAGTAGAGTACTTTGTAGCAATTGTTGATACCTTAGAAAGCACCTCTTTAAACTTATCCTCTTCCATTTCAATAATCTCCAGTATTATGTGTCTATGCTTCATCATTTTTGGGAACATATCGCTCCAAAAACTTATCTGCCTGTTTACTAGTTCCCCTAACCTTGCACTAGCCCCTAGTCTACTTAATCTTCTTAGAGCTCTCCTTATGACAAGCCTTGCTAAATAGCCTTCACCACTATTCGAAGGGACTACACCATCAGCTAACATAAGGGCTATGGTTTTTGTATGATCAAGTATTGCATAAATGTCAAATACCCTCCTCAGCACTTCCTTCAGCTCTACACTATCTAATTTCAACTCACTAGCAACAATGTCTACAGCTTTATTGAAGTCTTCTGCATTGGCAAGATTGTATCTACCAGCTTTTTTAACCATTGTATAAAGAATATCTTCATCAGGTTCAGGAATGTCAAGAAGTCTATGGAATTCTCTTACAAGGTCTCCGTAGACAGCATGAAATGCTGTAGGGGTTTTCTGAACAAACCAGGCAATTCTCTCTATACCATAACCTGTATCAACTATCTTTAATGGAAGTTCTACATAGCCACTCTCATCAACTTTATACATCATGAAAACAAGCGTTGCTAGTTCAAGACCTCCCACAGCCACTTCAAATGATGGCCCAGCGTTACCCCCACCCTCCCACCACGACTCCTTAAATACAAGTTCTTCCTCAGGCACACCAAGCTCTTCTACAAAAAACTCTTTTGCATACTCTGCTGTCTCATTAACCCAGTACACATATTTATTGGGATAGTTAAAAGCATGGTGCCCTCCCATAATGAAGTTAGTGAGATGCCTACCTAACGTAAGTCCCACAGAATCTATATCTTCAAGTCTTATGCAGGGCTGGGCTATCACCAGGGGATTTGCAGGAGGCTCAACAATTCCTGAGGTAACATGAGGTTGAAAAACGACAATGCTGGCTATGGTTAGGTATAGATCTTCTCTCCACCTAGCGACAACAGGCTTTGGCTCTATCACTTCATGACCTTTCTTCTTAAAGAAATCGAGAAACAGATTTCTAACCTCTCTATAACTTAGTGCTCTCTTAACGGGGATATCGAAGAACGTGTAATCGGCGCAAGGTGCATCTTCGCAATTTTCTCTGCTCACAATGCTCCAAAAATAAGCCTTGCAACTATTACACTGTGCTCTCTTATACCCTTTTTCACTAAACATCTTTGTAACATAGATTGACTCGTTAATGGGTTTTGTCATAATAACTTTCACTTCTCTTTGCAGATTTGCAAAGTTATAATAGCATCTTGAGCTATGTTAATTAAAAATATTTTCTTTTATGACTATGCACTCTAAAACAATTATTTCTGGTGGCTATCCAAATAGTGCTGCAAGTCCTTCAGCTAGCTGCTCTTCCGATACCCCTTCCTTCTTCTCCTCCTCTTTCTTCTCCTCAGCCTTCGGAGCAGCCTTCTGCTCAGCCGCAGCTGGTGTTGTAGTTGCAGGTACACTTACTGGAGTAACGGGCATGGCAAATGAGGACTTCAGCACCTCATCAATATTTATTTCCTTAACTGCTGCGACTAATGCTTTCAATCTAATGTCATCTACAGCTACTCCTGCAGCTTCTAGAACCTTCCTCACATTATCTTCTGAGATATCCTTTTTTGCTGTATGAAGTAGGAGTACTGCGTAAACATACTCCATACTTTAACACCAAAGGCTCTGTATTGATTTGTACTTTTGTAAGCCACTCTTATAAATTTAAAATAAGCTTATGGTATGTCAACTCTATGTCGTTATATCAACTGGAAGTACAACTGATTGTATTCCAAGATGCTCCTTAATGTATGATGCAAAGGCTTGGGCATGCTCACTTCTATAACCGTCTACTACAAGTAAGTCAGGTCTTGAAAAGTCTACATAATACACTAGGTCATTGAAGTCTGCATGACCGCTTATACCAACAATCCACACATTACCTGAATCCACCTTTACAATAGATTTCAATAACCTTCCTGTTAAAATTATGTGCGAATTTGCATCGCTATTGCGTAATGAAATACCAGATGTATGGCGTATCTCCAAATACCACCCGGATTTCTTCACCTCTTCAGCTTCCCTAGACCCGAGGAGGAAGACATCTTCAATCCTATATCCATACCTCTCAATAATCTTATACACCCTCCACTGTGATGCAGTGAGAAGAAACGGTGCATCAATACCCCACTCTCTCAATTTGATCATGACGTCCTGAGCTTTACCATAGTATGCATAAAGAGCTACAGAGCCTTGCATCATTAGCTTTCTTAAGAGCTCTACAAACTTACTCCACACAACGTCTTCAGCCTCCCTAACATGCTTAGGATTGCCATAAGTAGCATCAATAATTAAAACATGAGGCTGCTCAATAATCTTTGTCTTTGTACCAGGATTTTTAAAGTCACTGGTGTAGGCTATTACCAGCCCTTCGCGATCTACAACAACCTGTGCGGTGCCTGGAATGTGATCTGCATACTCAAGCCTCACCTCATACTCTTCCAGAGTCGTTACCTTGCCGTACTCCAGAGTCCTCTTCTTATTCTTGGGAACACCGTATCCTAATGCCTCTAAAATGTCTAGGGTAATAGGTGTACCTACAATGTGCTTGCAATATGCAATACTTTTATCTAAATGAAGAGTGTGGTCACTATGAATATGTGTTACAATTCTTATGATGCACTCATTAGCATGCCCATCTATACAAAGTTTTTTAAATACCCTTATAGCGCCATTTCTATCTATCCATGCAAACTCTGATAACATGGTGCTTCAGCAAGCAGGCACTGTTCTAAGCTTCGCATTATATAGTTTGTAAAGCGAAGTGGTATAAAACCTATGGTGCTTCATTAAGATTCCCATACTCTCCAGAATTTTCATCACCTATATCAACATCGCTCCACGTTATTGGGGGGTTACCATATCTTATAATTGGCTTGTCTAAGGTTGAGAGCAGTACAACTCTGCTTGGAATGCTTTCTGATACAAGGTTATACCCAAGCTTTTCTGCAAGTAATGTAGCAATACTTTTTACCTCGGTATGACTAGGCATGTCACTTCTAGAAAGCCTTGTTATTGAAGCTCCTATATGCATATAAGCCTTAACTTCTATGAATGTTGGCTGGGCTATTTTTAAAAGCTTTGCCCAGGACTCTACAGCTTCTTTATGCATGTTAAAGCTTTTAATAAGGGTTATTCTTATAACCGTTGGCGCTGAGAAGCTGGGTAAGATCTCTAAGGTCTCTAGTGTTTTCCTCCATAGGTTGTCAGATACGGGGTTATTGAACTTAGTGTAGCTCTCTGAGTTGTAAGCCTCAAGCGATACATAGAGTTGCGTAGGCTCTTCATCTAAATTTGCCAAAACTTCTGGTCTAACTCCTCTTGTAACAAGAAATGTTGTAAGGCCTCTTCTATGAAACTCCCTTATAAGTTCACTTAATCGCGGATATAGTGTTGGCTCACCGGTCAAACTTATAGCTACATGTTTAGGGTTTAAAGACTCTTCATACATCCTCTTGTCTACATTAGGATACTTTCTATAACCACTTACAGTTCTTCTGTGTTCCTTCACAGCCATTTCTACTAAAAATCTCGGATCATCTACAATGTCAGGGAATTGAAACCAGGCACCACCTCTAGACCTGTAGCGCCAGCAGTGGAGACAGTAATTCCAGCACCATAGGATAGCGGGTGAGAATTGTATACAGCGATGCGATTCTATTCCATAGAATTTAGCTTTGTAACAAAACATTTTTTCTGTAAGGGCTTTATGAACCCAGTAGCACTTCTTTACAGCACTGTGTGAGCCAATTATGTGATACTTTTGTTTCTTAAGGACCTCAAAGGCTTGCACAACAGCGTTTATAGCAATTCTCTCCATAGACAACACTAAGCGTTTAAATGTTAGACTCTATGTAGTGTAATGTCTAACTAAGGCTATATTCTTATCGAATACTTTACATGTATTTCAACATTTTACAAGCTATGAATTACTTATAAATTTACTTTACTAAGATTAGATTAAGGTTTGAGGCGTTACATTAAGGAGCTACAAGTTAGGTGTTATGATGGCTGTAAAATCTGCTGTTATATATCATGGAGATTGCGATGGTGTTATATCCGCAGGACTTTACATAAGGCATTTTCTACTTGACTATTTTCCTGATAAAATTTTATTAAAATATTCACATCCGTGGAGACTTCATGAAGACTTAGATAGAATTATAAAGATTTTGAAAGAAGGAATAGAAGTTATTGTGTTACTAGACCTGGCAATATCATTACAAATTGTTGAGCTATTGAAAAATCTTTCAAAGATCAAGGGCCTAACTGTAGTTGTAGTAGATCATCACCTATCTTCTGCGCCTATTGTTGATACTCTAAGAAATCTTCAACTCAATGTAAAGGTTTTCTGGAAGCAAGTACAATCAACACCTGAAGTCTTAGCTTCACATTTAATTCGAAATCTAAATGAGTATGAGCAAGCTTTAGTAAGAGTTGCTAGTGTTTGCGAAGGTGGGTATGCAGAGGATGAGCATATAAGAGACGTGGCAGATAAGATAAAGCTTGTATTAGCCGTGGAGCCCAATAATGAAGCTTTAATTAAGGGCTCTGTGGAGGCTATTGTTAAGGGTATTGAGTTTTGGAACTCTAAGGAATACAATGAGAAGTACTCTAAGGCTAAGTGGCTTTTACAAACACTTTTAAGGAGAATTGAAGAGAGAATTGAGAAGGTGTGCAACTGGGGTATAGCAGCTTTTAATGCTGCTGAATCAATGATTTATGCAGGGCTTTTCGGTATAGCGTCAACAGAGTTTATAAAGAAATTCAAAATACCAATGCTATTAATTAGGGAGGAGGAGAAAAAATTTGTTGTGACTGCGAGGTCTGTAGATGGAAAGGCGCTAGAGTTTTGCAAGGCTTTTGCAAGTGAGTACAAAGAGGAGCTCAATGCAATATATGGTGGGCATAAAGAGGCAGCCTCATTAACCATAAGAGCCAGCAAAACACTTCCTGAACTTGTACAGCTTGTAAAAGAATTTATTCAGAAAAGGTATTGTTAATGCAAACAGAGGAATGCATAAACATAAATGTAAACAACTTCTGCAACGACCTTGTAGCGAGGTTAAATGAATTAAAAAATAGGTATGTAATAGTGATAGCCGGTAACATGAGCATAGAGTACGTAGGTAGAGCATCTTCCTATGCACCAGATGGTTTAAGAATACTTATTGCGAAACCTGATGGAAGCTTGCTTATTCACGAAGCACAAAAAGTAGAGCCATTGAACTGGCAGCCACCCAAATCAGTAACACGATATGAATGTAAGAATGGAAACCTCTCTATTATTTCACGTAGATTGCAGCCCCCTGAGGAATTACTAGTAGAATTTAGTAAGCTTTACTTTATCTGGGTGTGTAGATTGACTGCAACACGTCTCGTTGTAGTTGGTAGAGAAGCTGACATAGTTAAGGTAATAACAATGAATGCAGATGTAATAGAGAAGGGCGCTAAGATAATTGGAACAGATATTTCAACTCCATACGGCAAAGTGGATGTGCTACTCAAGAAAGATGATGGAACACTAATAGTAGTTGAAGTCAAAAACGAGAAAGCAGGGGTTGCAGCTGTATTGCAGTTAAAAAGGTATGTGGAGTTTTACCATGAAAAAGGATTCAAAGCTGTAGGAGTTCTGGTTGCTCCATCAATAACTGAGGAAGCGCTTGCTCACATTCTAAAGGAAAATATGAGATTTGTGGAGCTTAAGAAAGTGTTTTCAGGTGCTAGCTCTAGGCAGGTGCATACGCTAAATAAATATATTTATTAATATACACATAGTAGTTTTGTTGAGTTTAGAGGTGAAGTAGGGATGGCGGAAGCTCATACCCCCCTTGAAGGAGCCCCAGCAATTTTTAGGGAAATTTTGAAGGCCAAGGAGTTTAGGGAAGATAAAGTGAGTAACTGTGTTGAACTTGTATATGAGATTTCACAGGATTTTATAGATCAGTATGGCAATATCCACGGCTCTCTACTGGCGTTGTTATCAATTATTGCCGCAGAAAGCATTGCACGTATGCAAATTTTTAGTGATGAGTACCTAGTTGCGGTTTCACATACTATAAACTTCATTACGCAGCCTGATACTTTGGGGGACCTAGAGTTTAAGGCCTGCATCATTGGTAAAGGGGAAAGAGTATTACATGTTCAAACAGCTATCACATGTCATGGCAAGGAAATAGCAAATGCATTAACAATGTTTATTGTAGAGCAAAGTGCATAACCATGGAGGTAATTCTTGTTGGGTTTGAAAGTTTAGGTGTTAGATCACAAGCTACGTTTATTCAAGCAAGAAATATGACGATATTCATAGACCCATCAGCTGCATTAGCACCGAGAAGATATGGTTTACCTCCTCATGTTTTAGAAGTTAAGTGGCTTTTGAAAACATTTAGCAAAATAGAGGATTTAGTTAGGGACTCTGAGTACATAATAATAACGCATTATCATTATGATCACCACGATCCAGGGAGATTTGTAGACCCCTCTGTTTTTAAGGGAAAGAAGTTTTTGATTAAGGACTTCAATAGCTATATAAATTTTTCACAAAAGATGCGGGCCCATAGATACCTTAACACCATAAAGAAGTTTGCTGAAAGCATTATTATTGCTGATGGTAAAAGCCTTAAGGTGGGATCTACAATAATATCGCTTAGCTTGCCGCTGCCTCACGGAAGAGACAGTAGGCTAGGTTATGTTATTAGCATATGTGTAGAAGATGACACCTCACTTCTCTTTACATCAGATATTGAAGGTGGGTCTTCAGAAGAACACATGAGATTAAACAGCTTTTGTAAACCAGAAATAGCAATTATAGATGGACCCCCAACATACCTCTTAGGCTATTCATTTTATGAAGAGGATTTGAAGCATTCTATAAAATTCTTAAATGCATTTATAGATAGAAACGAGACCTATCTAAAAGTGATGATCTTAGACCATCACATATTTAGGGATTTGAACTACATAAATTTCATTAAAGAGATAAAATTGACGCAAAATGTTTACATAAAGACGGCGGCAGAGTTTATGGGAGTAGAGCCGCGTCCATTAGAAGCCTTCAGAAAAGCTTTATATAAAGCTGAAGATGAAAGTGGTTTAGATATGCTAAAAAATGTGTTGAGACATAGTGATGAAGGTGAGTTAGTTGATTAACATTCTTGTGATAAGTGATGCTCATGGAAGGCTAGAGCACATAGAGAGTATATTGATGAAAGAGGAGAAGATAGATTTTATTATTTACTGTGGTGACATTGCTCATTATAGATACCCATATAAAACAATACACATGCTTAGATCTTTAACTGACATTGCGAAAAAGTATAACATTAAGAGAGTTATGGGCGTTCCAGGCAATATCGATATTCTAAAGCACTACATAGAGTTTGAAGCACAGGAAACTATGTTTACAAATTTACATGAAAAAGTTACTGAGTATCAAGGCTATTTCTTCATAGGCTTTGGAGGTTCTACTATAACACCACTTAATACACTGCTTGAGTATTCTGAAGAAACTATTGAAGAAAGACTTACTAAAATCGCAGAATCTCATCTTAAAACTAGAAGCAATAGAGTTGTGCTAGTAACGCATGTTCCTCCTTATGGCACAATGTGTGATAAGGCTTTTAGTGGAGAGCACATTGGCTCAAGAGCTATTAGAAAAATAATTGAACTTTACAAACCTCTTGCAGTATTTTCTGGTCATGTACACGAATCTAGATGCATAGATAGAATAGAAAGTACAATTATATTAAATCCAGGCCCCATATCTATGGGCTTCTACGGTATTGCAACTCTAGAAAATGAACATATCAATGCATTTTTAAAGCATGTTTAATATTTATGTTTACACAGACTCTATAAATTGCTTTATTTTTTTAGCTTTTTCTTCATCGAATTCCTTCAGATACTCTAAATATTCAGTAACTTTCTCCTTAGGTATGATAGTAATGCTACTCTCTGAAACATCTAAAAGAACGTCACTTAACATATACACAACCTCATCTTCTTCACTAATGCTCTGAATAAATAATGTGGGAAGTTCAGTAAAACCCTCTATAAGAATTTGAATAAGGCATGCGCAGCAACCATCTAATATCTTTATCTCAATTGGTGTAACCATTTCTAAAAGCTCTGCACATTGTGTAGCACTTGAACAAGCAGAACAATACATATATACATCCTCACTTTTTCTCATTATTTCTGCTACAAGTTGTGACCAAGACAGTCTGCCCATCTTATTCACCTACTGCATTCCTCATCATCTCCAGCCACTTTACTAGGCTTATAAGAATCCAAAGTTATACGCCCTATAAAACTGTCAATGCTTTTCTTACTAATACCAAAATATCTCTCTAATAGTTTAGTCACAACTTCTCTCATCTCATCTATTAAAACAGCTTTTCTCTTACCAAGGATATCGCTACAGACTTCCCATGGCAAGCCCTGCAAAACCTTAAGTATTGTAAGCTTTTCCTCAAATGGTGATAAAACTCTACATTCATCACTATTTTGCCAATACCTCTTAATAATAATTGTTATTATGTCGCAGCACGACTCATATGTCATATGTCCTTCGATATAGCTTAGCAATCTATCTAATTGAATTGGTGTAAGTACAGGTTTTGTGCAAGAGCTCTCTCGTAGGTTATAGGCTTTTAAAAGTTGCCATGCTACACCTACCTCCAGGTCTCTATATGTATCATGTAGGCTCTCCAAGAGTTTTATCACAAATTCTCTATATAGTATATCAACAATTCTGTGCCACATATCATTCAATGGTTTTAATACTAAAACAGTATACTCAGCACTAACAGGGTTTCTATCAGGTGAAATATGTAATGGAATAAAGCCGTTTCTTATCCAAAATCTTAATAACTCTTCTGTAGCTCCAAATCCACTACCAATCCAATCATACCCCCTTTCACTTGCCTCCTTTACTAATTCTTGCAAAAGAAACGACCCTATGCCCCTTCCTTGCACACTTGGATGAACAGCTATTCTGACTATTCTCCATCCCCTACCAGATCCTATCTCATTGAGTCTGCCATGCTTTAGCA
Organism: Ignisphaera sp.; assembly: GCA_020833345.1. Classification (GTDB taxonomy): domain Archaea; phylum Thermoproteota; class Thermoprotei_A; order Sulfolobales; family Ignisphaeraceae; genus Ignisphaera. Next base: position 30,568 of record JAJHQM010000006.1, on the reverse strand, counting down.
GTCTATCAGGAATTATGTTTCCAGGAATCTTACCTCCTCTCAATAGAGACTGTAGGTATTCCGATGAGATAGGGCCCTCTTCAGCTAGCTGAGCTGCTGCAATTATTTTGTCATTCTTTAGAGCCAGAGCCCTTATGCTATGATGTGGAGCGTCAGCCATCATTGCAAGGTCGTCAGGCTCATTTCTATAGTGTGCAAGAACATATATACCAAATAGGGATCTCAGCTTCTTTTCATTATCTAATCTATAGAGCTCTTCTGGATCTAATTTAAGGTATACAAATTCTTTTGCATCGATAAGTTTTAAATCCATATCGTCAAGTTCTTCAGGCTCTGCATCGAGTAGCAGTACTCTAAATTGCCATTTTTCAACAGGATCTCCACTTGAGTACCTTATAGGCTCTTCCATTTCGTATATTGTAAGTATTGTCTCTTTGTCTTCTTTTATTCTCTTTAAAAATCGCACAGAGAAACCTCTTCCAGCGCCTTCGTAACCATGTATTGTTGTAGCAAAAATTGTTCTTTTAAATTTCATCCAAATCTTATGTAGTAATGGAACAGGTATTCCAGCAGCTTCATCAACTACAGCTATGTCAACATCTAGCTTAGGAACTACCGCAGGCTCCCAATACTCTATGCTAAACCTATCACCTCTAATCTCGTAAATCATATCACCTTTCTTTAACTCTTTATACTTCAATTGTACAACATCAAGAGCTTTTGTGGCTAACAACATTAGTGACTGGACGTTACTTAGCGATGGGGCAGTAATAGCTATTCTTAACTTATTCTTAACCTCTAAGAGGCTCTTTATGAGACCTGCTAGCGCTATTCCAATAGCACACGACTTACCCCTTCCTCTATCAGCTATTAATATTACTGTGGCCCTTTTGTAAGGCTTTTGAGGAGGCTCTATAAGGGATTCGATGCACTTTATTGCCTTTACTTGGTCTTGTGTTAAAGCAAGGCGGTAAAGCTCTATAGGAAAGGCTGTTTCATGTGGAATCGTAATGCTCGTTCTCTCAATTGGTTGCAATTTTGGTGGGGCAATTTTAATTATTTCATCAGCATCAACATCATATACGAAGACGCCATCACAATTTAGTGTAATCTCTTTAAACCACCTTACAAATACTTTTCTTGGCTCTGGATGCTGAGGCACTGCTAAAGACATTTGAAACAGGTTTTTTCTGTTATGCCATTCAGACCATTTTGGTGTTAGTAAAACTACTATACCTCCGCCTTCAACTATGCCTATAAGTCTCCCCACATCTAAGGGTCTTAAGCTATTTACTAAATCCATGACTAGTCCCTGATATGTTGTGCCAAGATATTTCTCAGAGGTTTCATACACGGAAAATTCTATCTTAATAGCAATCTTTTTCTTCTTGGTGTACTTATTTACAATAGATTTAACAGTTCTTGCTCTAGTCTTAGCATCATCAAACTCGTCATGATATATGTAAAGTATCTTAGCGAAATCTTTTACCTGTAGAAATCTTTTGAAAAAATTTATGAGTATATCTGAAAGCATAATAGCTTGTTTTTTACTATCATCCCCTGCTAGTATAAGGAGAAGCCTATACCTTCCATTCAATGCATTACTAAGCTCACTTAAAAACTCTTTTCTAAATTGACGATACTGCTTAGCCTTAAGCAGTACTGAAAGCTCTTCTCTTTTCAACATAGTTAAAAACCCTTGTCCCACCATAGATCAATACTTTTAGTTGCAGTCCATATTATACACTATAAAGGAGTAAATGTACTGTAACATTATCAAGCTTTTAACTTTAATTATCTACCAATGCATAGCTACATATAGAGCATTCGTTTTGCAAGTTCCTCTTGAATCTTTTCATATGACTCAAGTCTTTCTCTTGTTAAGCTTGGCTTTACATATTCCATAGCCTTGATGAAGTACTTGAATTCTATAGGCCTGGGCTTTATATCTTCTCTGAGTGCCAGCATGACAGCTTCTCTAACAAGCGCTTCTAAATCAGCTCCACTATATCCCTCAGTTTTTCTAGACAGCTCAACAAGATCTACATCTTCAGCTAGCGGGATCTTCCTCGTGTGGATCTTTAGAATTTCGTACCTTGCTTTAAGGTCTGGTGGTGGAACATATATTATTCTATCAAATCTTCCAGGTCTAAGTAATGCAGGGTCTAGTAAATCAGGCCTATTTGTAGCCCCTATAACAACAACACCTCTGAGAGCCTCTATACCATCCATTTCTGTTAGTAGCTGGTTCACTATTCTGTCAGTAACACCAGAAACATCGTGCCCCCTTACAGGGGCTATTGCGTCAATTTCATCAAAGAAAATTATCGCGGGAGCGGCTTTTCTAGCTCTTTTAAATATCTCTCTAATAGCTTTCTCTGACTCTCCAACCCACTTACTGAGTACCTCAGGGCCCTTAACAGCAATGAAGTTAGCACCGCTTTCAGTAGCCGCTGCCTTTGCTAGTAGTGTTTTTCCGCAGCCTGGCGGTCCATAGAGTAGTATTCCCTTTGGCGGTCTGATACCCATTTGCTCAAATATGTGTGGATACTTTATAGGCCATTCAACAGCTTCTCTTAGCTGTTGCTTAACAAGATCCAGGCCCCCTATATCATCCCAATGAATCTCCGGTACCTCTATGAGCACTTCCCTCATCAGTGAGGGTGCAACATTTCTCATAGCCTTATAGAAATCAGCCATTGTCACCTTTAGCTTCTGCAAAAGTTCTGAAGGTATTGGCTTATCAAGGTCTATTGCATGCTCCTTTAAGAATCTTCTGAGAGCATTCATTGCAGCCTCCTTTACCAATGCAGCAAGGTCTGCACCTGTATAGCCATATGTTATCTCAGCCAGCTTATCCAAATCAATATCCTCAGCTAGAGGCACATTTCGCGTGTGAACTGCTAGAATTTCTCTTCGCGCTTTCTTATCTGGTGGTGGTACTTCTATTTCTCTATCAAATCTTCCAGGTCTCCTTAATGCAGGGTCAATTGCATCGGGTCTGTTTGTAGCTCCTATGACTATAACCTTACCCCGCTCCTCTAACCCATCCATTAATGCTAGAAGCTGCGCTACTACGCGCTTTTCAACTTCACCAACTACTTCCTCTCTCTTAGGAGCTATTGCATCAATCTCATCAATAAATATTATTGCTGGAGCATTCTTTCTCGCATCCTCAAAAATTTGCCTAAGCTTTTGTTCTGATTCACCATAGTACTTAGACATTATTTCAGGGCCGTTGATTGCTATAAAGTAAGCTCCAGTCTCATTAGCTAGCGCCTTTGCTAGTAGTGTTTTTCCGCAGCCTGGCGGTCCATAGAGTAGTATCCCCTTTGGTGGCTCTATACCAAGCCTTTCAAACAATTCTGGGTGCTTCAACGGTAGCTCTACTATCTCTCTAATTTTTTCTTTAACCTCCTCTAGATCCCCTATATCCTCCCAAGTGACTCTTGGAACACCTGCAGGAGCACCTCTGATAGGCTCTAGCCTCACAGCAATTTCTGTAGTCTCAGTTACGTAAACTATTTGTGCCGGTGTAGTGGAGATGACTCTTAGTCTAATTGGATTTCCGAAGTAACCAAAATATGAAAGAACAACAACGTCTCCTCTAACTAGGGGTTTTTGCAGAAGTTCTCTCTTTAGATATTGGGATAAGTTCCTGGTGAAGTACTCTTTATACCTTGGGTCATAGTCTGCTCCAAGAAATTCAGTTTCTTCGGCCGCAAGAATGACTCTTTGTGCTGGAACTGCGTAAGCCTTTTTCACAGCAACAATATCTCCAACACTAACACCAAGAGTCTCTCTCATAAATCCATCCATCCTTATAATCTCGTAACCTTCATCCTCAGGGTACGCAGGCCATGCCTGAGCAACAGTAACACCCTTATTACTTCTAATTTCTATGTAGTCTCCAATCTCAATCCCTAGTTCCTTAAAAGTTTTCCTAGGAATTCTAGCGATTTTCTTGCCGACATCGCGTTGCTTAGCAGATTCAACTCTTAACATCACTTCATTTTTTGACATAGCTATAAAACCTTCTCACTAAAATACAGTAAGGTATTGTGGAAAGCAAAATAAAAAAGCTTACTAGTGTTACTTTGAATAAACGTAGATGAAGGTAGCACTATACAATCCGTACTAAGTAATTACTCTTGCTTTAGTGCAGCTTGAGCTGCAGCAAGCCTTGCTACAGGCACTCTAAAGGGTGATGCACTAACATAGTCAAGTCCTACCTTATGGAGGAACATTATTGATGTTGGGTCACCACCATGCTCTCCGCAAATCCCTATTTCTATTTTTGGATTGTTACTCTTAGCCATTCTAACAGCCATTTCAATTAGCTTTCCAACACCTTTAATATCGAGGGTTTCAAATGGATTAACTGGTATGATTTTTTCTTGTAGGTATAGTGGTAAGAACTTATTTTCAGCATCATCTCTACTGAAACTAAAGGTTGCTTGTGTTAAGTCATTTGTTCCAAAGCTTATGAAGTCTACCTCCTTTGCTATTTCATCCATAGTAAGGCATGCTCTTACAGTTTCAACCATAGTACCTATTTTAATGTCTAACTCTATACCATACCTCTTCTTCACGTCTTCTAAAGCTGGTAGTATAGCCTTCTGCTTTGCATACCTAATCTCATTAACATCAGCTACCTGTGGTATCATTATTTCAATTACAGGATTGTAGCCCTCCTTCCTGAGTTCTGCAGCTGCTTCAAGTATGGCTGTGGATAAGTAGTAGTAGAATTCAGGATATGTTATACCCACTCTTACACCTCTGTGTCCAAGCATTGGGTTGGCCTCTTGCAGTGCCAGCACTCTCTTATACAGCCACTCCTTCTCTTTAATTACCTTTTCATCAGATCCTCTCATCTTCAATTCGTATATTTCTCTCAAAATCTCTTCTGGTTTCGGTAAGAACTCGTGAAGTGGTGGATCTATGAGTCTTACAATTACAGGTTTACCATTCATTATCTTAAATATCTCCTTAAAGTCTTCCTTAATCATTTTTGCTAGCGGCTTAAGGTACTTGACTCTATCTTCACTGCTTTCGGCTAAAATAACCTTACGTAATAACTCTAATCTCTCAGGCTTTCTAAACATTCTCTCTATTCTTAGTAGCCCTATACCCTCAGCACCAAACTTTAAAGCAATTTCAGCATCTGCAGGAACATCAGCATTAGCTCTAACACCAAGTCTCCTGACTTTATCAGCCCACTCTAAAAGCTCTGCGAGCTCTGGTATAAGACCCGCCTCTACTGTTGGGACAACACCTAGGTAAACATTACCAGTATTGCCATCTATTGTAATCCAGTCCCCCTCTTTGACAATAAGGTTGCCTATTCTAAAGTATTTTTCTTCTTCATGCACCTCAATGGTTTCAGCGCCTACTACAGCAGTTTTTCCAATAGCTCTTGCAACAACAGCTGCATGGCTTGTCATACCACCTCTACTTGTTAAAATACCTACGGCAGCATAGAATCCGTGAACATCATCAGGTTTTGTCTCTGTTCTCACTAGCACAACCTTCTTACCTTCCTTAGCCCACCTTACAGCATCATCAGGGTGAAACACTACTTGACCACTAACTGCACCTGGTGATGCCGGTAAGCCTTTGGCTATTGGTGTTACTTTGGCCTTAGGGTCTATTCTTGGATATAGCAGTTGTATGACGTGCTCCGGCGACACTTTTAGTATAGCTTCTTCCTTTGATAAAATTCCTTCTTTAGCCATGTCAACAGCTGTCTTAACTCTTGCTAGTGGGGTCATTTTGGCATCTCTGCACTGCAGGAAGTATAGCTTGCTTCTCTCAACAGTAAACTCTATGTCTTGCACGTCCTTATTGACTTTCTCTAGTAGTTTTGATGCTTTGTAAAGCTGGTCATAGAGTTCTGGTGATATTTTCTTAAGTTCTGCTACAGAGTAGGGGGTTCTCACACCAGCAACAACATCTTCTCCTTGAGCATTTGGCAGGAACTCCCCATAGAGTACATCTTCACCTGTTGCAACATCTCTACTAAATACAACGCCTGTTCCACTATCCCAACCCATGTTACCAAAGACCATTGTAACTATATTTACGGCAGTGCAGTGAGCCATTTCTGGTGTTATCTTATTCATTATCCTATAGAATATGGCTCTCGGATTCATCCAGGACCTGAATACAGCCTTAATTGCAAGTTCTAATTGCTTCCACGGATCTTGTGGAAACTCCCCCCAGTACTTCCTGATAACATCTTTATACTTCTCTACAAGCTCCTTCAAGTATTCTACAGACCTTTGCCAAAGCCTTGGTGCAAGTTCTCTTGGTGGTTGGGCATCTAATCTGGGTATGTAAATTGGTATTTTCTCTCTGATAATCTTGAGCTCATCAACAAACTTCTCTTCAGCTTCCCTCTTGAACCTCTCGTTGAGCTCCTCAAAGACCGCATTGAAGTGTCTTTCATCAATACCTAGAACAATTCTTCCAAACATGTTTATAAATCTCCTATATGCGTCATAAGCAAACCATTCATTACCAGAAAGCTTTGCAAGCCCTCTAACTACATCGTCATTAAGACCAAGATTTAGCACTGTGTCCATCATGCCGGGCATTGAAATTGGAGCTCCGCTGCGCACTGAAACTAGCAGTGGGTTTTCCGGATTACCAAACCTCTTACCACTTTTCTGCTCAAGCACTTTCATGTGTTCCACTACTTGTTCCCAAAGCCCTGGAGGTAGCTGTAATGAGTTTATAATACTCCAGATTCTTTCAATTACCTTGTCCCTCACTTCAGGTGGGGGATTTTTTGAGAGCTCGGTTTCAAGCTCTTCTATTTCAGCTTTTCTAGGTGTATAAAACTCTACACACGCATCTGTAGTTATTATAAATCCTGGTGGTACTGGTAGCCCAAGCTTTGACATCTGTATTAAGCTTACTCCTTTACCTCCAAACAGTTTCTTATTCTTTTCATCAGCTTCTTCGAATTGATACACATACTTATTTACTGTTGTTGGCATGACTGTAAGCACCTCGCTTTTAATATTATTTATCCAAAGTATAAAGTTTTTTATATTATTGTGTTGTTTTGAGTTAAGCAATTGTGTGCCAAGGCGAGTATGATGCAACAGTATATAGGTTCAAGAGTAGTACTGAGCCCGCGCGTTCTTATTGGTAATAATGTGAGTATATATGGGCTTACTAAGATAGGTACAAGATCTTACATAGATGATAGTGTTACGATAGGCTATCCCACTAGAGATAAAATAGTGAAGTTAATGGAAAGGCTAGAAGATATAGGAGTTGCGAAAGAAGGCATAGAACTTCATTTAATGCTAGATAAAGTGAGTAGCGGGAGCTCTATTGGGGATAACTGTATCATTAGGCGCGGAACGGTAATTTATGAAGGAGTCTCAATTGGCAATGGATGTGAGACGGGTCATAATGTGCTCATTAGAGAGAATGTAAATATAGGTAATAGGTGTAAGATAGGTTCCTACACTATACTAGATGGTTATGTAACTATAGGAAATGACACAGTAATACAGTCAGCTGTTTACATACCACCAAAAGTGTTAATAGGTTCCAGAGTATTTATAGCGCCTAGAGTTGTATTTACTAATGACAGGTATCCGCCTAGTAGAAGAATTGTAGAAACAGTAGTGGAAGATGATGTAATAATAGGTGCAAACAGCACAATAATTGCTGGTATTAAAATAGGAAAGGGGTCAGTAATAGCAGCAGGATCTGTTGTAACAAGAAGTGTTGAGCCTTATGCCGTTGTCGCTGGAGTACCAGCAAAGCCGGTAATGAAACGCGATGAGTACGATAAGAAGAAGATGGAATATGAAGTACTCGTAGGCGTTTTTCCATGGAGGTAGATATACATGTTAAAGCCTACTTTAATGCAGTTAATTCAACTAAGAATAGTTTTTGAATTAATTCTTTTTTAGACTAGCTACACTTATAAATTAATTATGGAATAGTACTTAAAATAGAGATGTTGTGTGCTTTGCTAATCTCATGACCAATAAAGGGTATTATAATGAAGAAGAGTAGCAAGAACAAGTCATTGCTAGAGTTCATGAAGCGTGAAAGCTCAACGTCAAAGAGTGCAAGCACTCTAGAAACTTCTAAAGCATCTGAGCAATCCAATGAAGTGAAGGAGGCTCAGGTAGTAGAGGCATCTAAACAAAGAGAATCAGCAGATCGCATACAGGGTTCTACACAAACTATAGCTAAAGCTATTGGTGAGGATGTGAAAGAGGTAGAATACAAAGTTCTAAACACCGCCATAATTAAGGTCTTAGTCCCAGCAAATACGAACCTCAATGCCATGGCAAAGCCTTTTCTCATAAAGAGAAGTGTTGTGGAAAGCATTAACTCAGCATATTTATTACAAGTGGATTACGATGGTGACGCTAAGAAAGCAGTACTAATATTCTATGATCCAAAATCTCACGAACTTCTCTTTCTGTATGATAGAACTGGTCATAAGCCCTACTTCTTAACTGACATACCTATTGAAAAGTTTAGCAATCAAAGCGATAATGTAATAAAGAAAATAATTGGACACACCTCTTTTGATCATGTTGAACTTGTCGAAAAATTTGATACGCTTTACAACACTAAGAGAATCCTTACAAAAATTGTTACAAAGGATCCTCTTGCTGTAAGGTACCTGAGAAGCAAGGTTGCTAAGGCTTGGGAAGCTGACATAAGATACCATATAAACTACATTTACGACAACAGGCTCATACCTGGCATACCTTATAGTACAGCAGGGCCTAACTTTGTAGAAGAAGCTGGGATAGATGAGAAAAAACTATTAGAGGATATGACTAAAAGCCTGGAACTGAAGTCCAAGGAATACATAGATATAGCGTTGCACTTCGCTAAACTATTTGAAGCGAAAGGTTTCTCTCCAAAGAGAGTAGCTGTTGATATAGAGGTTTACACACCGTTTGAAGGAAGGGTTCCATCACCTGAGGCAGCAGAATATCCTATAATGGCCATAGCTATTGCTACAAATGATGGAATGAAGAAAGTCTTTGTACTAAATAGAGAGGGTTTGAAGGTAGATAAGAAGATCTCTGCGGAAGACACTGAAATTGAGATATATGATAATGAGAGAAGCATGATACTAGACTTTATGCACTTAATACAACAATATCCCATAATCATATCGTTCAATGGTGATAATTTTGACTTTAGATACCTCTTTGGTAGAGCATTGAAACTAGGTATTGATAAAGAGTTGTTAGGTATAGAGGTTAGGAAGGTTATTAAAGGCAATAGAGTTGAGTATGAGGTGAAGTTTAGAAATTCACTACACATAGATTTATATAAGTTCTTCAGTAATAAAGCAATTCAAGTCTACGCTTTTGAATCTAAATATAAGGAAACGAATTTAGACGCAATTGCTCAAGCATTGCTCGGCATTGGCAAAGTACAGCTTGATACAGATTTGAGCAAAACAAGTTTAGAAGAGCTTATTAAGTACAATTTGAGAGATGCTCAAATAACTCTTGAATTAACACTTTTTTCAAATGAATTGGTATGGAAGCTCATGCTATTGCTAATGCGTATTAGTAAGCTTGGTCTTGAGGATTTAATACGCTCTACGGTTTCTGTTTGGATAAAGAATTTGTTTTACTGGGAGCATAGAAGGAGAGGATACCTCATTCCTAGAAGAGACGATATACTTCGTTTAAAGAGCAAGAAGGTAACAGAGGCTATAATAAAGGGGAAGAAATACGCTGGAGCTATAGTCATGGAGCCTCCACAAGGAATATTCTTTAATGTAACTGTATTAGACTTCGCCTCACTATATCCGTCAATAATGAAGAAGTGGAATCTTAGTTATGAAACCATTGATCCCGAGCCCGGTAACTGTAACAAAGTAGAGAACGTTATTGACGAACAAAATAGAATAATACACCAAGTGTGTCTTGATAGACCTGGTATAACATCGACTATTGTTGGGTTACTTAGGGACTTCAGAGTTAGGTTGTATAAGAAGAAGGCAAAGGATAAGAGTCTTGATGAGAGCATAAGGAGTTGGTATGATGTTGTTCAGAGGGCTATGAAGGTCTTCATTAATGCAGCTTATGGAGTGTTTGGCGCTGAGAACTTCTCATTCTACGCTCCATCAGTAGCAGAAAGTGTTACTGCCCTTGGAAGAAAGGTAATAACTGCTACCAAGGATAAAGCCCTGGAGTTAGGTTTACATGTTCTATATGGTGATACAGACTCGTTATTTGTGTGGAATCCCGATGAGGAGAAATTAAATGAATTGAGGAAATGGGTTGAGGAAGCATTTGGTCTTGAGCTAGAAGTTGATAAGACATACAAATTTGTGGCATTTCCTGCACTAAAGAAGAATTATGTAGGCGTGTTACCCAATGGTGAAATAGACGTTAAGGGTATGGTTGGTAAGAAGAGAAACACACCTGAATTTATAAAGAAACTTTTTGCATACATACTTAAAGAGCTTTCAACAATAGAAGAACCTGAGGACGCTTTTAAGGTTATAAGCAGGATAAGAAATGAGCTTGAAAAGCACTATCTCTTACTAAAGCATAGGCTTCTCACATTAGATGAGGTTGCATTTCAAACAACACTTTCAAAATCTTTATCGGAGTACAAAAAGAGTACACCTCAGCATGTTAAGGCTGCATTAATGTTGCAGAGATATGGTATGCAAATGGCAGCAGGCGATGTTGTTGCATACATTAAGGTGAAGTCCAAGGAAGGTGTAAAGCCCGTACAGCTAGCTAAGATAACAGAAATAGATGTTCAGAAATACTTAGAAGCTATGAGAACTTCACTAGAACAACTCTTTACAGCATTGAACATCTCATGGGAAGACATTGCAGGAAGCTCTAAAATAACTTGATCTTTATTTAATGTTTAACAAAAGTGTAGAACCATCTTATCAGCTATGGGCCTTCATCATATTTTCAGCGCTTTTAACCTTCATCATAGCTATGTAAAGAGACACACAACTTTTATTATATAAAACTTGCTACAAAAGTTTTTGGGTATTTAAAATGGGTGTAGAAGCACTATCTGAGATCCTAAGTCACTTTTCAGTAGTATTAAATAGTGGTAGCGTTTTAGCAAGGGTATTTGCATGGCTAGGCGTAGTTTTAATAGGTATAGTGATAATATACTATGTAACTGTAGGCTTAGTAAAGTTATTCAAAGCGTTTTGGAGAATGAATGTGAAGTATCTGGGTCTTGTACTCTTCATGCTAGGTATTATGTTTATAGCAATCTCATTAATATTACCACCAGGTTAAAATAGTTTTAAAAGCGTGTTACCGCATCAGTTTACCTAAAACATCCTAAGTGTGATACTGCGTGAAAGTAACTATTATGAGGGCTGAACTAGGTGAAATAAAAGAGAAAACTCTTGTTGAAGGAGATTTAAGCAAAGTTCTCAAGGATGTAGTTCTTAAAGCTTTAGAGTTGTGGGATCCTCAAAAATCTGACCTAATTATTATGAGGCATAAGCAGGAAATAAGTGTAAAGCTACCCATTAGCAAGGAACAGTATGAGCTTTACTCGCAATATAATCTTAAGAGAAAGGGAGATTACGCGTCTTTCGAAATACCTGTATATTTAATTAGTTTTGAAAATGAGTGGATAGATGATAGTGTATTTGACTCAAAAATTTTCATTGTCGCTCCGTATATAGACAACTATAGTGTGGAAAAGCTTGAGGAATTAGCTAAAAACATTACTACACCTGAAGAAGAGGAAAAAGAATACACAGAGGAAGAGTAGAGCTGATTAAAATCTGAAGTCAATTACTATACTTTTACATTTAGTGTGCTTAGGGCTACTGCTCTCGCCTTCTCTAGGTCAACATCAAGTGTCCTTTCATTAATTGGTAAGCGTGTCAATATAGGCTTTATCTCACCGTCTATCTCAGCAAATAGTTGCGGTAACCATGCCATTCCAAATTCATCTTTTTCGCCATAGGTATTCACAAATATGTAATCCTCTTCAATTACATCTAAAGGCACGTTTAGCTCTTTAGATAGTTGCTTAGCTAGGCTCTCAAAGTATTTATGTTGAGGCAAATGTTTTGCTGTAACTAATATCAATTTTTTCACAGCCATAGTATGCACCTAAATGCAAAGCAGAGTAGTTTGTGTAAGATTTTTAAGTTATTATGTTAGCTATAGTGTTAGTATTTTTTAAGTACAATTTCAACAATATCTCCATCATCGAGAACATGATCTAAACCAACTCTTTGTCCTGGATATTTTGCTGACCTTCCCCAAATTCTTGCGTATGCAAACCTCTTTACAAAGTCTTTGTGTATAGCTTTTGCAACATCTAGTACTGTTGATCCTTTCTTTAGTATTAGGGGTTTTGAAGAAGGCTCGCCTGTAGGAGGTTTTGTATAGACTCTTATAATATTCAGTATGTTGAAGAGGAGTTCACCTAAGTAAGCCTTGTTAAAGCCTTTTACAGCTGAGGCTAACATCAATGGCAAGGGGATTTTCATGGACAAGTACTTTTCCAGAGTTTTAGCATGCTCACCAGTAATAAGGTCTACTTTATTGACTAAGACTATAGCAGGTTTATATACAATTCTTTCAAAAAGCGCTTTTTCAACATCATCTAAATCTACCTCTCCATATACCTTAACTATGGCATTATATATTCTATAGCTATTTAGAAGTGTAACTATGTTATCTTCAGTGCACTTTAATATTCCATAATTCACCACCCTAATTCCTCCAGAAGGTGCTCTTTCAATCTCAACGTAACCACGGGGTTTCTCTAAAACGACTCCATGGCCTTCTAAGAAACTTAGCAAACCATTTAACTGCGAATCAGCATCCTTAGCAGCATCTAAAACTATAATCACGCCATCGCTATTCTTTATCAATCCTACAACCTTAGTGTTCCAACCCCCGCCTTCAGGTATTATGGATGGCGCTTCAACAAGCTGAAACTGTATATCCTTGTATGGCATCATACCTACAACAGGAAACCTTGTAGCGTAAGGCGCGTCTGAGATTTCAACTTTAGCTCCTGTTAAGTACTTTAATAAAGCACTTTTTCCAACTTTCGTGTATCCTACGAGAACTACCTGTGCGGCTCCCTCCTTCTCTACAAAAAACTGCAGCCCACTACTGCCGGCCCTTTTCCGTTGCTTCTCTTCAATTTCTTCTCTTAGTTCAGCCATTCTTCTCCTAATCCAGCGAACCAAGTTTTCGGTACCTTTATGCTTAGGAACAGCAGAAAGGAATTCCTCCAAGGCTTTTAGTTTCTCTTCCGGTGTCTTAGCTTCCATGTACTTAACGAACTTAGCCTTAGCTTCAGCAGGTAAATTCGTTACCATGTATAAGACCCAGAATCTCTTAGCTTCCTAGGTTTTAGATTAGATAAGTGCATAATTAATTCAAAGTACATTTCGTCTATTAAAGCTTCACCAAATTAAAGAATGAAAAGGATGTTGAAAGAATATTAGCTTCCTAACGGCAAACAGATGTATGTTAAAGTTATTGTACTTCACACGTTATATGATGAGGCCCGAGGCGCTGCTGAAAATATTAAAATTTTAATATGATGAAGAACCCAGTTCTGATGTTTAAATGCTTACAATTTTACTAGCATATATAGCCTCTCCACCCAGATACCTTTCTATCCTTAGAAGTTCATTATATTTCGCAGTTCTCTCGCCTCTTGCAGGTGCCCCTGTCTTTATAAATGGACCATTTACAGCTACAGCAATATGAGCTATTGTATTATCTTCACTCTCTCCACTTCTATGACTTATTATTGTATAAATACCATTAGCTTTTGCTACACCTATGAAATCTAGAGTTTCAGAAAGAGTTCCAACTTGATTTGGTTTAACTATAACACCAGAGACAGAGCCTTGCTTTAATGCTGTCAAAAGCCTTGTAACATTTGTTACAATTAAGTCATCGCCAATTACAATAACACTACCCTTCAACTCTTTTTTAAGCTGAGCATAAGCCTCAAAGCTTTCTTCATAAAATGGATCTTCAATGCTTAGTAAATTGTATTCAGCGGCCAAATCCCTCCAGTACTCTATAAGCTTATCCTCTGTAAGCATGTTTCCATCTATTTTATATGCCTTCTTGTCTTCGTCATAGAACTGTGTAGCAGCAGCATCGAGCGATATTCTAACTTGCTTTTCTAAATCATAGCCGCTACTCTTTATGGCTATTCTCAGCGTCTCTATAGCTTCTCTTACGTATTTCATTGGAGGCGCATAACCCCCTTCATCTCCAACATTGACAGCGCTAGCTCCATATCTACTCTTTAATACAGATTTAAGCTCTTTGTATATCTCAACAGCAACCCTAATAGCATCGGAGAACGTGTCGAACCCTATGGGGACTATCATGAATTCCTGAACAGCAAGCTCGTTTCCTGCATGAGCACCGCCATTAATTATGTTGAGCATTGGGATGGGCAGAGTTCTCGCATTTATACCCCCCAGGTACTGAAAGAGAGGCATTTTTGCCGTATCAGCGGCAGCCTTTGCCACAGCAAGACTCGTGGCAAGTATAGCATTAGCACCTAGTCTCGATTTATTGAGCGTACTATCAAGTTGAATCATTATCTTATCTATCTCTCTCTGTCTTCTAACATCCATTCCGTGAATTGCGGGGCCAATATAGTTAATGACGTTGGAGACAGCTTTAAGAACACTTCTCCCTTTGAATCTGGATAGGTCACCATCCCTTAACTCCACCGCCTCGTATCTTCCTTTAGACGCACCAGCAGGAGCTATAGCTCTTCCAATACCACCTCCAACTGTTTCAATAACTACTTCTACTGTTGGATCTCCTCTCGAGTCTAGTACCTGAAGCGCATCTACATTTCTTATGATGAACGGGTTATTCACATCAAGGCACCTCCAGCAAGATTAATAAACACAAAGCTAAAATTGTTTTCAGTAGTTTAATAAGATTTATATTTAGCAAGAAGAAAGGCACTTGTGTGACTAAAAATGCCGAAAAAAGATATTCAAAAGACTTCTAACAAGTGTCCTAAATGTGGAACTACAGTAACATCGCCTACAAAAACATGGCAGTTAGTTGCTCCACTTCCTGATGCGGCAGGCAGGGTCACCGTAACAATAATGGGTATGTTTGAATGTCCAAATTGCGGCTTTAAGTGGCGTGGGGTAGTATCGAAGATGAAGGTTGGGGGTGAAGATATAGAGATTGAGGGTGCGAGGAGGAAGTCATTTACGATAAGCAGAAAGGAAGCTTCTAGAACTGAGAACGTTATTGAGCTGGACATATCTGAGCTTAGTGAGGAAGAGGAGTAGTGAATAAGCTAATTAAAGCAATTGAATCAACAATACTAATAATCTTTGTATTGCTTCTCATATATGCAAATGCTGCATATTACTTCTGGAAGCAGATTGTCATAGCAGTGGTAGAAGGCTATAGCATGAATCCGCTACTCTATGAAGGAGATATAGTAATAATTTTGCCAAGTAGAAACATTAACTTAGGTGATGTAGTAATTTTTAAAAATGATCGTGGGGAGTACGTGATACACAGAGTAATTGGTATAATAAATTGCTCCGGAAAAATGTTGTACATGACCAAGGGGGACAACAATCAGTTTCTAGACCAAGTAACATTTATAGCATACAGAAGTAGTATTGAATGCCCTGCCGGAAAGCTAGCAATTTTACAGACAGGCTATTTGTTATTCGATTTAAATATCAAAAGAGTTGTAGGAAATGCCATGAGAGGCATTAGTGAAGTTAATATAGCTGGTAAGGCGCTTCAATTAGATGGGGTATTAATTAAAATATCTGGGCTCATTACACGGTAAACAAGCATTTTTCAATAAATACTCAGCAACCTCCTTCACATATACGCCTGTTGATTTTAATTTTATGAGCTTCCTGAGATACTCATGCCAGTTAAAATTGAATGTCTTCCACTTCTCATATCCTTTTAAGATTTTCTCATATGCAATATGATGAAACATGCAGAAACCCTTCTCATCTACAGCTCTTTTGCATATTATGCAGTGATTTTCTGTCGAAGCACTTTGTATAGGTATGATTTTGAATACCTCTCTCTCTAAATCTCTTTCTAGTTCGGTAACATTGCTTATGTGCTCTGTTAATACCTTTATAGCCTCCCTAATTACCTCATCGCACTTCAATTCGCCATTTCTAATAACTCTGAGTTTTTCTTCAAAACTCCTTGTAAGATCAATACTTACAAGCTCCTGTACGTACTTTCTAAGTAAGTGCACTACTAGCAAACCTACATCAGAAGCGTCTATAGATCTTGACTTAGACAGCACGTAACCTCTTCTAAACAGAAGCTCAATTATTTCAGCTCTTGTAGCCTCCGTTCCAATATTCACACTCTCCATCCATTTAAGTAAAGAAATTTTTGTGGGTGGCGGTACAGGCTTTGTGAAATAGACTCTTATAGTAAAATCTTCTATCGGTATCATCATACCTTCAAAAATCTCGTATCCCAATAAAAACTGGTTCTCATTGTATGAGAAAAATGGGTAATACTTAAGCCAGCCAGGTTCAAGGACCTTAGCTATGGACAGCGTGTATTGTAAACCATTAACAGAAATGGTAAGGGTGAGATTAGTCACTCTTAATGGTTTTGCAAATGTTGCAATATATCTTCTCACAATTAAATCATAGATCTTTTTATGGAGAATCTTCAAAGCTTTTGGCTTTTCACCAGTTGGGTAAATTGCTGGGTGTGCAGGGTCGTCCATAGGACCATTGTTTGGCTTTAGTACACCTCCAGTTTCATTTAAAATTTCCTTTACAAGCTTACGGTATTCAATATTTAGAGCAAGTTTGTTTAGTATTTCCTTGTTGTCAAGTAATGTAGGCAATTTCTGGCTATTGGTTCTAGGATAGCTTATTAAGGCCTCTAAGTACAGCTCTTCTGCTATTTTTTGTGTCTTATAAGGTGAGACCTTGTAAATTCTATATGCTTCTGCTTGCAAATCTGGTAAGTTGAACGGATGTGGAGGATCTACTGTTTTAATATTTCTTACAACTTTTTCTACTATTGCATAGGGGTTCTGCTTAATTTCATTAGCTATGCGTCTTGCTGTTTCTAAACTCTCTAACGGCTTATCACTATACTCTAACTTAACCACTTTATCGCCAAGTTTCACCTTTATATCTATAACTGCATAGGGTATTGGGACATGCCATCTTCGGGAGAGGATAATGTCAACAGCATGTGCTAAAGTGGGGGTCTGGACTCTTCCAGCACTTAAAACAATGTTTTTTCCAAAAACTTTCCTATAAAAATCCATAAGCATTCTCGATATGTTCACACCCCATAACCAATCTAGTACATGCCTACAGTAGCCAGCTTCAACCATGTTATAATCAATGTCTTCTAGGTAGAGAAATGCCCTCTGTATTTCACGTGATGTAAGACTAGAAAATTTTGCTCTCTTTGCATTTCTTACATCACCAAACTGCTTAATTATCATAAAGCCTATAAGTGAGCCTTCAATATCATAGTCACACGCATTAATAAAACCTATGGCGTACCTAGACAACATCCTAAGTACATCAAAAAACTTCTTAGAGAACCTTGCATTTCTATCAACTACATATCTGGGAACCCACATAAAATTGAAAGTAGGGTAACCTCTATCGTTAGTAGATAGAGTAAATAAGTGACCTGCTGCTGGTGCTATTACATGTGTGAGACCATTCCAGTTAGTAATCCATATAGGCACCCCATTTATTTTTAACTTTTTACTAGCAGAAAGAGCTTCAGCAATCTTTTGCGCTGCTTTTGGTTTTTCAGCAATAACAAGAATGTACTTTCCCAGTTCATTAATGTTTATGGTACTCTTGTCGTATCTAGGCATAGACTAATGTAACCCTTAGAAACATTATATAATTTAAAAGAAATTAAAGAGTTAAGCCTTTTATTTGAAATTATATAACATATTTCATAATGTCATGCGCATCAAATAACTCCTTTGCTAAACCCTGTAGCCTATTTATCTTTTCTTTTTCAACTTCAACTAACACCTTTACTGGTATGAGCTGATACTCACCATTTGGCTTTACCCGCTTTATAAGTAGCGGTAAAACTCCAGCTAAGAGCTCAAGATATGCTATGACAATAGGATCTTTGGATTCTATCTTAGAAATATCAATTAGAGGAGGAGCTCCGGCTGCTAATTGTAATGCCCTTGCAGCTATAATGCGGGCTTTTTCATATTTTGTAAGCCTTTTAGGACCAATACGTATTTCTTGAAGTGTTCTTGCAAGTATTGACTCTTTTTGCTCTTTAACTGTCATCAGAAGCACCAAAGGTGAATAATAAGAGGTTACTATAGAGGGTTTAAAAACTAGAAATTAAGTTATAAGTTATTTTAAGTTATTTTGAAAATAGCTAAGGAAGTGATGTTATGCTTAATCTAGAGAGGGGGTCCTGGCCTCTTTGCCTTCCTCCTCTTCTTTCCTCTCCTCCTTCCTGCCCTTCTCCTCCTTCCTTGGGGCCGCTGCAATAACATCATCTATCTTTAGTATCGTTGTTGCTGTTTCTGTTGCGCTTTTTAGTATCTGTTTCTTTACTATTACAGGTTCAATAACATTTAGTTTGCTTATATCCTCTGTAACCTTACTATTTAGCACATCTATACCTGCAGCAGCCTTACCTTCAGCATGGAGCTTCCTTAGCTCCATGACCGTTTCAAGTATATCCATACCAGCTGTCTGGGCAAGCACTGATGGTATTTCCTCTAATGCATCTGCAAACGCTAATATTGCAAGTTGCTCCCTACCTCCAACACTTTCAGCCCACTTTCTTAGCCTCATTGCTACTTCAATTTCTGCTGCTCCACCTCCAAAGGCTATCTTGGGATCTCGAAGGATATTTCTGACAGTGTTTAAGGCATCGTTTAAGCTTCTCTCAACTTCATCAAGTAACATGTCGTTAGCACCTCTAAGCAATATAGTTACGGCTCTCGGATTCCTACAATTCTCTACAAATACCATTTTATCATTGCCTACTCTCCTTTCTTCAACAAGTGCGCACTCACCTAGATCCTTTTCTGTGAGGTCTCTAATACTCGTTACAATCCTTCCTCCAGTAGCTTTTTCAAGTTTCTCCATGTCGCTTCTCTTAACTCTTCTTACAGCCATAATACCCTTCTTAGCTAAGTAGTGTTGCGCTACATCATCAATACCCTTTTGACAAATTACAACATTAGCACCAACACTAGCAACCTTCTCAACCATATCTCTAAGTATCTTTGCTTCTTCCTCTAAATAAGCTCTTATTTGTTCAGGTGATGTTATGTTAATCTTTGCTGTAATATCAGGCTTCTCTATTTCTAATGGAGCGTCGAGTAAAGCTATTTTCGCATTCTCAACTCTTCTAGGCATTGCCGGGTGAACAACCTCCTTATCCAAAACAACTCCATAAACAAGCATGCTATCTGCTAAGCTTCCACCTCTCTTCTTCTCGATCTTAACCATATCTAGCTTAACATCATAAGTACCATCGGGTCTCTTTTCTGCAACTCTGAATGCAGCCTCTATTGCCATGTCCATTAGCTTATCAAGTACATCAGGAGTCGCTATGTATTTACTTGCTAATGCCGTGTACAGAGCTTTCTTTATCTCAGCCTTAGTCTTCTCTCTCTCTTCAGGCTTGCTTAGATCACCTACATAAACTTTTACACCAATGTCATCAAGAATCTCTAAAGCCCTTGTTAAAGCCTTCTTGTATCCTTCAATTATCGTTGTTGGGTGAATGCCTTGGTCAAGCAACTGCTCCGCTTTATCAAGTAATGCACCCGCTAATACAACTGCAGAAGTAGTTCCATCACCAACTTCAGCATCAACAGCTTTAGCGGCTTCAACTAAGAGTTTTGCTGCTGGGTGCTGTACCTCCATTTCCTTAACAATAGTAGCACCATCATTAGTTACAGTTATGTCGCCAAAGCTATCAACAAGCATCTTGTCTAACCCCCTAGGCCCAAGGCTAGTCCTCAGAATTTCAGCTAGTATTCTTGCAGCCATGATGTTGGCCCTGAGCGCCTCTCTTCCATGAGTTCTTGATGTTCCTTCCTTTAATATTAACACGGGTATTCCATACATTGCCATAGGCATGTCACCAACGTCAAGACTGTATTTAGAAGAGGTTCTATATAAGTTTTCATGAAAATTCCACGTCTAGCAGAGCTCTTAAAGAAATTTCAAAATAGTTTCACAATACTCACAAACTTCTCTATTACTGAAAGAGCCACACACTTTGCATAGTGTTGAACCTGCTGTTATAAAGCTCTGTAAAAGCTCAACAGATTTAGCACTAGAATACATTAGCTCAGGAGATTTAGCCAAGGTTTTCCTTGCTTTTTCCATAAACCTGTCGCTACCTATAGTTAGCTTTAAACATGGCTCATGGAGGGGCTCGAGGGCTCGCAGTGCTGAGGTTATTGTCAAATACATTACATCCGTAGAAATAACGTGATAAAATGGCCTAACTACTTTAACATCTCCAATACGCTTTATAGGTAGTCCTTCTCCAAATACTGTTTTTGATGTTGTTAGCAGACCATATATAGATAACAAGGTCATTTCATCACGAAAAAGAGGTGTTAAAATGGTACCTAAGTTGCGCTCTAAAGCTATTTTTATTGCTAGTGCTTCTACATACTTTAGAGCGTGAATAAATGTCTTGGGGATAGCGTCTAGGCTATGATGAGTTAATACAACATTTATTGGCACATCCTTAACCAAGTTCTTTATATGTGTTTCAACAGCATTGCAGTTTACAATGTTGCTAGGGCATATTATGTTATAGCTCATCTCTAGATCCCTTGCTGCAGCGTGAATTATGGCGAAGGCCTCTATAGATAGTGCTATATCATCACTCCTTAAGATGTATAGCACAGATTCTTTTTTCTTCAGCATCTTATAGTAGTGAATTGTTTTTCTAACTTGCTTAGCAACACTCCTAAAGAGGCAAAGTCTACAGAGCTTTTCGCCAGATGTAAGTCTCCTGTAGACAGCTACTCTTTTTCTACATGATGTGCATAGTGGCTGTGTTGTATTTATGCTTATCATATTCAAATCAGCTTCTTTTTACAAACTTTACTTGAATCATTTTATTTTTGAGAACTTCCTTAATACCCATCTTCAAAGCTATTAAGTCGTTTTCTAAATGTCCAAAAAGCCCCTCTTGAGAAAATACGCATGTGCCATTTAGGTAAAGATTAAGAGATATAGATGCGTTAACTTCAGAATTGCTAGGTCTTACATATAGAGCTGTACGTATCGTGGGTATAGATTCCTCCTCTATAATGCTCAGGAGTTTTACTACATAACCTTTCTCCGCGATCCTTTGAGAGTTTAAAAATGCTACTAGCACTATTCTATTTCTAGCTATGTATTCGTTAACTTGTTCACTATTCTTTACTTCAATTACCATGCTGAGCTTCACGCTGCTTAAGCTTATCTATTAAAATCTCCTTATCCTTACTCGTTAATAAAACCTCTATATCAAGCACATCCCTATGCTCTCCTGGAACCTTTATACCAAGGCTATTTACATACACATATCCAAAACTCAACGCCTTCTTCACATTTTCTATGGGTTCCTTCAAAGCGAATTCTTCTAGCAGAGCCTTGAAATTTAAAAATGACTTTAATTCATTTTCGGAAACTATAGCTCCACATATAGCACATGATAGATCTGGCATGAGTGAGTTAAAATTGCAATAAGGACATGCAACAGGAAGGATGGGATAACGCTTTAAAACCCAATACTGCCTCCACGTATTTCTAAGCTTTTCAATAAGATCTTCTCTCCCAAGCTTCCTAGCCTCGCTATAGAGCCTTGGTGCGTAAGCTAATACTGCTTCACCAATATTGTTAACAACGAACTCTAGCTGTTCTTCGTCTAGAGAAGTCCTTAGCTCAAGTAAGGTTGCAGCAAGCATGGGGTATATCTTATCAACGTTTCTTTTAATTCTCCTAACAACAGTATCAATATCAATTGTTGCAGACTCGCCTCGAACCATATCTACAATCTTTGTTAAGAGAGAGACGTATTCCTCAGCACTCAGCTTAAGAAATTCTAATCCAAGTCGCGATACCAATTCATCTGCATGTCTTAAAACCCAGTCTTCTGTATCAACAGCTTTCCTCTTACTGCTAGGTGAAGTCTTTTTAGTCTCTTTTTTCACTTCCTTAACAGGGCTTTCCACTTCCTTCTTTCTCTTAGCCATAATAAATGCGCCAAGGCCGCTTCTCTGTACCAAGCTCTTTATACCTTATTAAAACTATAAAATTTAGAGAGCTTCATAGCAATAACACATATCGAGGTACAGCCCTTGCTAGCGTCTCTTGCACTTCACTTTCAAATGCGATCTTCCTCGGAGTACCTCACTTTGATTACGTGTAACTCTGAAGAAGATGAAATGCATAGAAAATAGAAAGATGCCTGGTCACAGTTAATGGCATTGCAAAGTAGTAAAGGAAGTTCAGCTAGTCACACCAGGAATCCTTGTTTCAGCATTAAGGAAGAAATTAGAGCTAAGTCTTGTATATTATAAGTTTTGATTAGAGCTGTAGATATTAACTTGCTAACGCATAATTGAAATTGCTGAGGTGTGGTAACAGTGACACAGCAGCATGATAATATACTACCGGTGCCTAGCACCCAGGAGGCGAGGTTAGCAGGTATTATAGTTGTTAAGAGGAGTGGTGCTAAGGAGCACTTTAGCATTGCTAAGCTGGCTAGAAGTATTAAGACCTCATGTGGCTCTCTATGTAGTGATGAAGAGGCTTTAGCTATAGCAAATGAAGTTGCTAATGAGCTGAGAAATGTTGAGAATGTATATAGTAATGAAATTGCTGAAAGAGTTGAAAGGATTATGATAACTAAAGGCATTGAAGATCCGAAGTGGTTTGAAGTGGCGAAATTGTATGAGCTCGGTAGAATTTATAAGGATGTATATGGTAAGGGGAGGAAGATAGACATAGATTCTCGAGATCTAAATCTAACCTTTGCAGCAATTAAGGTCCTTGCAAGCAGGTACCTGCTCAAAGACCCAAATACTATGAGAATTGCTGAAACACCGCAGATGTTATTTAGGAGAGTAGCTAGGGCTGTTGCACAAGCAGAGCTTTACTATTGTCAGCAAGCTGGAAAGGATCCCGAGAACTGCCTTTCTGTTGTGAGGTACTGGGAGGAAAGGTTTTACGAGCTCATGAGTAGCCTAAAATTCCTACCCAATTCACCAACGCTAATGAATGCAGGAACAAGGCTAGGCATTCTATCAGCATGCTTTGTAATCCCAGTTAGAGACTCCATTGTAACTCCAGAGGGCGAGGGAATATACGATGCCGTGAGGGTTCAAGCCATAGTATTTCAGCAGGGTGGTGGCACAGGCTTTGATTTCTCAGAGTTAAGACCACAAGGAGACATAGTAGCGTCAACTGGGGGCGTTGCAAGCGGACCTCTTTCATTTATGAAAATGTTCGATGTCAATACTGATATAATAAAGCAAGGTGGTAAGAGAAGAGGGGCAAACATGGGTGTGCTTCATGTGTGGCATCCAGATATAGAGAAATTTATTGACGCTAAGAGTGGAAGGTTAAAGGATGTTAACTTGCAGAATTTTAACATAAGTGTCGGTGTTTACGATTACTTCATGGAAGCAGTATTAAATAGTGATAAAGTACCTTTAGTAAACCCAAGAAAAACCAATTTAAGGCCTGATCTAGGCAACGATTCCAAGTTCTATGCTATGACAAGAGCAAGGCACTACTTAAGCGATGAGTGGGTACAAGAGGTCATAGTGCATGAACTAGAGGCTAGAGGCGGAAGTGTGTGGTTAGATGAGTCACTGATAATAGCGATTGATGAGGCTTTAGCAATAGCTGAGGATAGGGGTGCTATTGTAGGCTATGTGGATGCTAAGAAGTTATTTGAAAAAATTATTAGGAATGCTTGGGATTCAGGAGACCCAGGGCTTCTCTTCATAGATACAATAAACTATAGGCACCCCCTTTGGTACCTCGGGAAAATCTCGGCTACTAATCCCTGTGGAGAACAACCGCTTTTGCCATGGGAATCCTGCAACCTGGGAAGCATAAACCTTGCAAAGTACGTCTATATGGATTCCGAAGGTAGTCCTAGAATTGCATGGAAACAGTTAGCTGAAGACTTAAAGGCTGTTGTGAGATTTATGGACAACGTCATAGACATAGCTAAGTGGCCTTTACCGCAACTTGAACAATCTGCTAAAAGGTCTAGGAAAATAGGTGTTGGAGTAATGGGTTGGGCATACATGTTAATAAGGCTTGGAATACCTTATGACAGTGTTGATGCCCTTTACTTAGCGTATTACCTAGCCGAGTGGATTGAGTATAACTTAGCGCTTGCAAGCATAGAGCTGGCCAAAGAAAGAGGGGTGTTTCCAGCGTATGATCCCGAAAAGTATAGACCAACATGGACAACGGCTAAGAGTTTAGAAGAAATACTAAGAAAGGCAAACATCGTGTTAAGACCGAGTGAAAAAGTTTTGAAATTACTTAATGAGAGACCACCTGTTGATTGGAATACTGTTGAAAAGTTGAGAAGAGAAGTTGGTTTAAGGAATGGAGCTTTGACGAGTATCGCACCTACAGGCACTATAAGTATCATTGCAGGTACTTCATCAAGTATTGAACCCTTGTTTGCTGTAGCATTTGAAAGGCATGTTAGTGTAGGTACGTTCATTGAAATTGACAAACTCTTCTTAGAGCATTTAAGACGTTATGAACTTGATACTCCGGAAATAATTAAACTGATAGCTGAGAGGGGTAGTGTGGTAGGCATTCCTTACATACCGAAGACCTTAAAACAATTATTCAAAGCGGCTTACGATATTGAGCCTAAGTGGCATGTTTTGCACCAAGCTGTGTGGCAGCAATGGATTTGCGCAGGAGTTTCAAAAACTGTAAACATGAGATTTGAAGCATCAATAGATGATGTGAGAGAAGTCTACATTTTAGCCTGGGCATTGGGTTGCAAGGGTGTAACGGTGTATAGAGATAAATCAAAAGCTCAGCAAGTTATATATGTAGGGGTTAAAATGAGTCAAGAAATTCAACAAAAAGAAGCTGAGGAAACAAGGCTTGCAAAACCTGCAAGGGAGAATGCAAAGAAAGCATTCACCGTAACGCAATTGGGTAGCATAAGTGAAGCAATAGAGAATATAGCGTATAGCGGATGCCAAGTGTGTGAATACTAAGGTTACGCATTTCCATATTTGCACATCTTCTTGAATCTTTTGTCCAAGAGTGTTATCAGGTCGTTTATGCTCATGTTGCCAAGTTTTTCTGAAAAGTTTACTAACCATGCATATCCATTTGTTTCCTCTAATACATGAGGATAGTGCTTAACTATCCATGCATTGATTAAAGCTCTTCCCCTGAATGACTTTAATAACATTTCTACTTTATCTATTTGTGGAAATCTTGTTTCTTCAAGTGCTTTTACCAGTATGTTAAGATCCTCTAAATGTAAATCTTTTCTCCCAAACCTAGCACTTCCATTTCCAACGTATCTCTCTCCCCTTCCGGGGACTATGACTTTGCCATACGCAGCCTTCACTCTCCATGACGTAGAGTCTAGAGATGCTATTCCCAAGTTTTTAAGAGCTGTATATAGAACAGATGTACCTCCAAGTCCCAGTACATGTACATAGCCATTGAAAATCTTTGTGATGATAGCTAGAGATATTAGTGGAGTTGTTCTACTACCCTTGCCCCCTTTTGCAAGAGAGGGCGGCACAGCACCCCCATAGGCAATTACCTTTACCCCATAGCTTTTATACACATCAATGGCATCTAGAACTAAAGAGCTATTGTAGCAGTGAATTACTGGTACTATGTTTTTCTCTAGCTTTGTGTAGAGATACTCAAAATTCTTAATATTCTCAATGACAAGTTCCTTCGATGTTTTGCAGAACATGTTTGGTGGGATATCAAGCGACATGTAGTAATCCCCATCGATTTTCTTGTACCTTTCAACAACATCATCTACGCTAATCTTCAGCCCCTTAGTCATTACCTGATACCCTCCTGAATCAACCCATACAGCCTTTACGGCAGGCCTACTCCACTTCCATCTAATGCTATTAATCATTATCTTTATGTCAGGCATGTACTCCCAGATCTTTATCATTGTGTCAGGAACTCCAAAAATTATTTCTGGAGGCAGTTGTAACACCACATTGAATTGCTTTATAATATTGGAGACTCTTTAGGCTCTCACCTTAAAAAAGAATTGATATTTGCAAAAATGCGAAAGCGTTATATACTGCCTCATCCTGAAGAACTTTCTGGTGTACAGCTATTGTCTATGGAGAAGCCAATTACTGTAGCTGTTGTTGACAAGGAGAAGCACGTTATCTATGTAGGTAAGAGGAGTATTCCTTTCGGCGGGCCGCTTCCTAAAGTAAATGAAGGTGAAAAAATAGTAAGATACACATCATCCCTATGCCCATACTGCTTTAGGCTACTTCCAGCTGTTGTTATTGAAAGAGAAAATAAATTGTATATAAAGAGGCAGTGCCCTGAACATGGGGAAATAGAAGAGATATACTTTGGAGATGCAGAAATGTTTAGAAAATTTGAGAGGTTTAATTATGAAGGTCGTGGACCAGGTCACATATATACAGCAGCTACTGCACCCTGCCCCTACAGCTGCGGGCTTTGCTCATTACACAAATCACATACAGCACTACTAAACATTGTTGCTACAAATAGGTGTGATCTAAGCTGCTGGTACTGTTTCTACTATGCTGAAAGGGCTGGCTATGTTTATGAGCCTACAATTGAAGAAATAAAGAAAATGGTTGAAGCTGTTAAAAAACAGCCGGGAGTTGTTGTAGCTGTACAGCTTACTGGAGGAGAGCCTACGCTTAGAGAGGATTTGATAGACATTGTTATGGCATTGAGGGAGGTGGGTGTAAGGCACATACAGCTTAATACGCATGGAATTAAATTCGCACAGCTTTACATGGAAGATTTTGCAAAAGCTATTGAATATGCAAAGAGCTTAAGAAAAGCAGGTGTAAATACTGTGTACTTGAGTTTTGATGGTGTAACTCCTGAGACCAACCCCAAGAACCACTGGGAGATACCATACATCTTTGAGGTATTTAGGGCTTCCAGCATGACTAGCGTGGTTTTTGTGCCTACAGTCATAAGGGGGGTTAATGATCATGAGCTTGGGGACATAGTTAAGCTTGCTGCTTATAACATAGATATCGTCAGGGCTATTAATTTTCAGCCTGTCAGCCTAGTAGGTATGATGCGTAAGCAAGACAGAGCAAAGTACAGAATAACAATCCCAGACGTTATAGAGAAGCTTGAAAAACAGCTCGAGGGAGAGATAACAAAGGATGACTGGTTTCCTGTAGGAGCAGCAGTGCCTATAGCCAGGTTTCTTGAGCTATTAGATCCTTCAAAAAGAGCTGAATTCACAACGCACACAGTATGCGGTGCAGCGACTTATGTGTACATTAAGAAAGTTAATGGAGATGTTAAGTTCATACCCATAACAAGGCTTGTGGACGCCTACGGCCTTTTAGAGTATTTAGATAAGAAATATGAGGCATTAAGAAACAGGCCAAAACTCTTAGTTAAGTTCTTAGGAATGTCATCCATAATGACAATACTAAGCAAGTTCATCTTATGGGAAAACGTGCCTGACGAACTTAAGAAAGAGCTCAGATCTATACTCTTGGACATATTCATACATAGGAACTATGATGCTCTAGGGAAATTCCACTACAGGTTTCTATTTATAGGAATGATGCACTTCATGGACGAATGGAATTATGATGTTGAGAGGGTTATGAGATGCGTTATACACTATGCATTACCAGATGGCAGGATAATACCTTTCTGCGCCTTTAATATTCTAAACGACATATACAGAGACACTCCGCAAAAAACCTATGGGGTTCCGCTAGAGGAGTACATCAAGAAACATGGTGAAAAGGCAATACAAGGGCAGAAGTATGTAAGAACAAAGGAGCTTATAGAAAAAATGGTAAGGGGGGAGCCCTACCAAAGATTTTATAAGCCCGTAATGAATAAGTTAAAGGAGTTTTATCCAAAATCACTGGTATGAGTAAGGTGAAAACATCTTTACTTATTTGCAAGTCTGTGACACCATAATTTCGCAATGAATTTTAAACTTTTTCCCGCAAAGCCCAGCACTGGTGGCTCTTAGAGTGAGTCATAATATTGAGCATGTTAAAGTTGTTACATTTACACCAGTTAAATTTAGTAAGTATAAGGCGTTCATAGTAGAGACTATTCCAGTGAAGCCCAGCGTAAGGATAGCAAGTCTTGCTAATATTATTGCAAAAAACTTAAAGAATCCTGTTAGCGTGAATATTAAGCAAAAGATAACTATTAGGAACTTAAAGAAGTTTGATGATAGTGAGTTAAGCTACATAATATATCTGCTTACATATACCTCCATTCCTTTTTACTTGCAGAAGTATGACCAACATGCACAATGTATAGCTTCTTATGCGAGTATATCAAAGGAAGGAGCTATGCAATTAAACACTGTTGCATTAGTTACAAAGCAAGACATGAAAGGCATTAGCAGAAAACCCGCTATATTCATAGGTATAGTAAAGGATATTCATAGAAAGTCGGGTCTTCACATAATCTCTCAGCTATATAAAATGTCGTGGAACTTGCTTTCATATAAGCTTCACAGGTTTAGCGAAGAATTTAGTAGCTTGCCCCCGCAGAGAGCTTATACAATCTTTGTTCAGTTGCAGCCAAAAATAGAATTAAATGTGATTGATATAACAATCCCGGAACTCAATGAAGTCTTTAAAGTTAAGATACCTGTAAAAGAGCCTCAGTGGAGCTTAGGTGACATGCCTCTAAAACTCAGGAATAGTATAGAAACTGTAATTGTAAAACCCATATCTATTAAAGCACTTTACGCTCCTAAGGGAATTTTGATAACAGGTCCTCCAGGTGTTGGAAAAACAGTTACAGCAGAAGCAATAGCTGCAGCATTAGACATGAAGCTTGTTGAGCTTAGGCCCAGCGTCTATCGTTCTATGTGGTACGGCTTAACGGAAAAGATCTTAGAGCAGACTCTTGCTAGTGTTAGAAAGAGAAAGGATATAGTAGTTCTTTTAGATGACGTGGACTTCCTTGTAGGAAGACACATAGCTATTCATGAAACTCATGTCTCAGAGATAACAATATTTTTAAGGTTTCTGCAGGAAGAGCGCAGACCGCTTGTCATACTTACGACGAATACGCCAGAGATACTTGACCCAGCACTTGTAAGACCAGGAAGAATAGATGTAGTGGTACTAATGGGGTACCCGGATAGGGAATTTAGGAAGTACATTGCACAAAGAAGTGCAAAAAGGTATGGCATAGTACTTGGGCCTGATAAAGCTGAAATGGTAGCAAACATCACCAGATGGTTTACGCATGCAGAAATTGACGCATTGGTTAGACTTGCTGCGAGTAAGGGTGAAGGAAAAGTAGATGAAGACTCAATACTATGGGCACGACAGCAATTCACAATAAACGAATCTATTAGAAAGGCTATTCAGGATAGACTTAAATGGTTTGGAGAGCAGTTTCAGGGCGTAACAATTAAGTATGTTCCTAGCGAGTCAGAGATATATTAAAAAGAGATGATTAGTTATAGAAAATTGCAGAAATATGCTATTGCGTTTTACATGTCTCTAAACATTCAATAAGTGAAGTTGCAATATGTTTTAAATCTTCTTCGCATAGCTTAGGATGAACCGGAAGGCTTAGCTCTCTTTCACTAAGTAATGTAGCTATAGGGCAGCATTCTTCATATTCCATTTTCTGAAATATTGGCTGCTTATGCAGAGGTATTGGATAATGTATACCAACTTCAATGCCCTTAGAACTCATGCAATTAAATGTGCAGTCTCTTTCACTTCTAGAACTTAATTTAATTGCATATAGATGATAAACATGTTTAGCCCACGGAGCTTCATAAGGAAGCTCAACACCTCTGACATTACTAAGAAGATTTGAAAGGATCTTAGCGTTTTGTCTTCTAAGCTCATTCAACTTATCTAGTTTCTTTAGCTGTGCTTTTCCAAGAGCAGCTTGAATAGAAGTTATTCTAAAATTCCATCCCAGCTCAATATGGAAATACCTAGCAGCCTGACCATGGTTTCGCAGTAACTTTACTTTTTCGATAACTGACTTACTATTGGATACCACTATTCCTCCTTCTCCCATGGTCATGTTTTTAGTTGCGTAAAAACTAAATATAGCAGCATCACCAAAGCTACCAACTTTTTTACCCCACGCCTCTGCACCGTGAGCCTGTGCAACATCCTCCACAAGAATAATTCTCTTATCTGTTGCAATATCCCTAAGCGCTTTAATATCAGCTGGGTGTCCAAAAAGATGCACAGCTACTATAGCCTTGACATTCCCCTCTTCAACTCTCTTAAGAACCTCTTCAACACTCACATTAAAACTCCTATAATCAACATCTACAAATACAGG
>JAJHQM010000078.1 GCA_020833345.1 Ignisphaera sp. | reverse complement strand
TCTTATGCTTATTCTTGTTGAGGGTCTTGGTTTTGTTCTTCTCGGCTTTTTGATTCTTCACCTCTCTTTTTCCTATGCTAATCATGTTTTCTATATTTTGCTTGCTGTAGCTGTGTTTTCACTTGCTATAGGCTTTCACATTATACTTGCCCTGGCTGTGTATGTAACTAGGTCTAGAAGGTAGTTATATTGAGGTGTAGCCTCGTCTCTTCTATACCTTGGCTACAAAGCTATTTAGCTTTTCTCAATGTATGTACATAGGGTTGGTAGAAAGTCTGCAACAACGCTCTCTATTTTATCTAGAATACCGTCTAGCTTTGCATAGAGGTTTACAGTAGTTGGATAGACTAGAGCTGTGTAGTTGCTTCGCACAATTTTGACTCTTGCACCCTGGTGCTCCCCCGCTTCGTGCACAGCTAGAGCATTTAAATTTACTTCAAATGGCAACTTAATTATAATAGTAGCTACCACGGGAATGGGCTTTGAAAGCTCTACGCCAAGCCTTCTAGACAAGAAGTCAAGCACTTCAAAAACCCTGCTCGCTTCAACAGCTCTTGAAGAGACATCAACTTTGCTAGAGGTTATTTGCACTCCTAGCCCGAGAACCTTTGCAGTAATGTAGCTAAGCCTACCAAGCGTTTTAACCTCTACTCCCAGAGCCCTAGAAGCGTAAACAACATCTATAGCCTCTCCAACAGGTCTTGAAACCCACCTAACCAAAGCCCTTTTCCTACAGTTCTTAAACTCATTCAAAAGCGCACTTGCAATGCTGTGCACCTCATCACTTAGCACACCCTCTAGCACTTCCGACAATATGTTTAAAGCCTGCTCATCATCATATCCAGCCCTCTTTAAACACCTATGCACAGTAAGACCGCCTAAACCCGCTAGATCATAAGCTTTTGACTCGTGAATAGAGGGAGTAGTGTAGGCTTTTTTAGCAAGAACTCTCCTAAAGATATTTGAAGCTTCTCTACTCCAAAGAGTTGCTAAAGCTTCATTCACTTCAGTATAAGAAGCGCTACAAAGACTCTTCCTCAAATAAGCCTTTAAAATCTCTACAAGACCAGGTATAATGCTATTTATAATCTCTTCTATTCTCCTCTCATCAATACACGCTGCGTAGTTCCAGAGAAAATCTCCAGAGGCTTCTAAAGGCTTATCATCTACAACCTCACCACTACTACTATCAACAATAAAACCCTCTCTCGTTCTAACCTTTCTACTCATAACTTCACAACTAGTAAACCTAAACCTTAAATACCTATTTAAACCTTTCGCATGTAATCAATGTAAATTAATCTAAAGAAGCCCTTAAGCATAGATATTACATAGATAATACCAGCTTTAATGATGCATAAACTCTCTGCAACAATATGGGGAGCAGCACTCTTAGCAAATAGAGCATGACAACTTTTAGCAGGAACCTCCTACTAACACATTCTGTGAATAGCTAGGTGAAGCGGTAATTACTTAGGCTATTGCATGTAGCTAGAGTTCTGCTCTTCAATGCAATTAATCAAGTATTTATAGGCTTCCGCATTTCTATTCATTGCAATTTTAAGCAGTGCTAAAATTAGTGCATCTCCAAAGATTTTTCTTAAGAACATAAGTAATTCACACGCACTGCTGATTTCATTTTTCATTAAAGTGTTTAAGAAGTGCCCATACCCTGGTACAGCAATACTGAGAATCTTTATGAACTCCTTGTAATAATATTTGTTAATGGAATCAGCTTCACAAGTCATGTACTACTCGTAGTATGTTACTGGCTTATACTGCTAGTATTTTTAGGCTACTTCTCGTCTACAAAAACCAGTTGAAAATGAATTGATAACACTGGAATTCGCATTTCTTTCAGTTGTAGATAGTCAAAAGCTTTTAACTATGTGTGTAAAGCAACGGCTCCTTACTCTGTAATCTCTACTCCTCTAGCCTTCAGAGCATCTGCTAATACCTGGGCTCTGGCGAGGCTTGTGATTATAGAAGCTGTGGCTACTTGTAGCCAGTACTTTAAGCCTTCAGAGCCTCGCGCTTTGTACACAGTGGCTATGTCTATGATTTCTCTGAGTACGTTGCTGAATAGTATTGAGGTGAGGTAGAGCAGGGTGATTTTTTTCAGTGCTGAAGGCCTTGTTGTGGCCACTAGCAGTGTAAATGTAGATAGTGTTGACATGGCCACGAGGCAAAACCTAGTCACTGTGTGAGGGTTTCCGCTGAGCAGTAGTGCTGATAGTGTCATAACTGTGTAGAGGAGAGCTGAGGAGAAGAGTATGTATAGTGCTGTTAGTCTAAGTCCTAGAGCTACTAAGAGTATGAGCATTGCTGTAGCAAATGCTGTTGCCGGTGGCGGTGGTAGGAGCAGGGGTATGGCAATAGATGCTGCGAATAGCACTAGCTTTAGGTATACAGCCTCTCTGCTTGAGAGCTTTGGGTGAGTCTTGCTTCTCTGTTCTAAAATTTCACTAGCTACAGAGAGTAGCACAGAGAGCA
Source organism: Ignisphaera sp. (assembly GCA_020833345.1). Taxonomy (GTDB): domain Archaea; phylum Thermoproteota; class Thermoprotei_A; order Sulfolobales; family Ignisphaeraceae; genus Ignisphaera. The sequence goes on along the minus strand of JAJHQM010000078.1, from coordinate 1,382 downwards.
CCTCTTGGCACAAGTCCAATACTGTTTAAAGTTTTGTCGCTGAGCTCACTCCACCTCCCACTAGCTACAACAGCTCCACTGTCCAGGGCTATGAATGTGTCTGGCTTTACAAGGCTTGCGTAGAATACTTCGTGAAGAGTCACAATCACTGTCTTACCCTTCTTCCTTGCGTACTCAATGAGCTTGGCAACAGCCTCCACACCCTCCCTATCCAGGTACGTGAACGGCTCGTCAAGAAGCCACACAGGCTGGTCTGCAACCAGCATTGACGCCATGGACACCCTCTTAGCCTCACCACCACTGAGCGTAGCGGGGTCCCTGCCCATGAGCTCCTTCGGCACGAGAAGCTCAGCAACCCTCCAGTCCCCCTCAACACCGAGTATCCTGAGAATTGCCCTAACCTCATCCTCTACAGTAGCCTCTATAAAGCCGTAGTAAGGGTTTTGCCAGCAGTAAGCAACAAGCCTAGCAAGCTCTCTTCTCCCCAAGCCCCTCACACTCTTACCAAGAACCCTCACCTCACCATAAAACTTCACAAGCCCAGCAATAGCCCTAAGCAAAGTAGTCTTACCAGCACCATTCCTCCCCAAAACAACGTGAACACCAGGCTCAAAAGATGCTGTAACACCTTTCAAAACATCTCTACCCCCAAGCCTAACAACAACATTCCAAAGCTCAACAGAAGCCACTCTCAGTATCACCACATAAACTGCTTGTTGCAACCTAATAGTTAGTTTAGCTCAAAAGCGTAGCCCTCCTTAAAAAGCCCTAGTCATTTTGCACGCGCTAAAATTGAAATTTGCGAAGAGGAGAGATTTGTATATTATTAACTGAATCTCTTTAGGTGCCTCCTGACTGTAGGTACTAGCAGGAAGCTTCCTATGCTCATTGGTATAAGGCTTTCTCCTGTGAGCAGTATGAAGAGGTATGCAGGGTCTCCGCCCTCAGCAATGACTCCTATTAGCAGCGCCCCTATGTAGAGCCCCACAGTAACAGAGTTTACAATAGCTACTACAGCCAGTGTCCACCTCCTATACCCAAGCACTCTACCAAGCACCCAATCTATCAGAGTATATGTAAAGGTGCAGAGAGTCCCTATAGCAATGTCCCAAACACCATAAGGCGACAAGACATTTGATATCAGCGTGCCCAGGGTAAGTCCAAGCACACTCTCAAGCCCCATTACATAGGGCAGAGGGGATAGTATATCTGCTACCCTCACCTGAATAGGGCCATAGCTAATGCCAGGCAGCAAGAGGACTAAAACAGCGTAGGTCACAGCTAATACCAGTGCTGTGACAACCCTTAAGCTAAGCTTTGAACTGCTATAAGCCGCTGAGGGGGACATATAGCATCACTTCTCACTACTCTGAGGGCGAGGG
>JAJHQM010000077.1 GCA_020833345.1 Ignisphaera sp. | reverse complement strand
CTCTTTTACCCTCTTTTACAAGCTCTTCAACAACCTTCTTCAGGGTTTGTAGGGGGTCCGGCCCCTCAACAAGTATTACTGGGGTTTCTGGAGAGTAGTGCTTGTATCTCATTCCAGGTGCTAAAGCTTTTTCAAATTCTCCCAATCCCCTTGCTTGCACAGGTATCAAAACTCCTTGCCTCAATACTTCAGCAACTTTTTCTATGGGCATTGCCCCTGGCCTGAGGAGCTTGTAGGGCTTTGAAGTCGTGTCTATAATTGTTGACTCTACTCCGTAGAGAGCCTCTCCAGCGTCTATAATTGCGTCCACCCTTCCAAACATGTCCATCATTACGTGAAAGCCTGTTGTAGGGCTTGGCCTTCCAGATATGTTTGCACTTGGAGCTGCTATTGGCCCTGCACAGTCTATGAGCTTTAACGCTACTGGGTGTGCAGGCATTCTGACAGCAACTGTTGGTAGACCTGCTGTAACCTCCTTTACCACCCTTGTACTCTTCCTAACAATTACTGTGAATGGCCCTGGCCAAAACACTTTTACAGCATTTAAAACCTCTTCCGGAACACTATCAGCAACTTCATATAGCTGCTCAACTCTAGATATGTGAACTATTAAAGGATTGTCAGCAGGCCTACCCTTAGCAATAAAAATCTTCTTAACAGCCTCTCCATTAAACGCCGAAGCCCCTAAACCATAAACAGTTTCTGTTGGAAAAACAACTATCCCACCACCTTTAACAACCTCGCAACAAATCTTCAAAACCTCTTCACATGGGTTCAGCGGGTCTACACTAAACACTTTTGTAAGAGTCATAATGCCTAACCACACTTAGCACAGCAGATGCTTTAGCTAATTCACTAAGACATCTCTACATATGGTGCTAATAGGTGTTTTCAAAGCTTCACCATCTTAAAGTGGGTTAGTGAAGAGGTAGGCGGACTGTTGTGGAACTTGAGAAAGTTACTGAGGCATTGAGTGAAAAAGTTGGTGAGTGGTTTATGGATGCGTGGAACGTGACAAACTTTCTACATGTCTGGGGGTTCAGTTCCTCTACTATATGATTTGATGTGGTCATAGCCTCATCTCCTTTCCCCTGCATCGCTTCTCGGATCTGCATATGCCTTGGGGGCGTTCAGAGAGACACCCCGGGGACCCCACATCATGAGCACATTACTTACTGCACTAAAGAGTGTGTCTTAATGTTTTTGTAAATTTTTTATTATCACCAATTCGTGTAAAGCTATGTAAGCTCATGTGAAACTCAAAAACTATTGTCAAGGGCTTTCACGAAGCAAAGCTATGCGCTAAAGTAGTGCAAATCAGAGTGTTGTATATAGAGAGGATTGTGTTGGATGCAAGGAAGCTAGTATCATATCAATAACTTCTTAGCACTCTGGGGAACAACTTAAGTTAGTACTCTATTTAGTTGTGTTTGTTGTTATTGTTGAATTGCATTGATATTTATATTTCTACAAGCTGTGTTCCTGTGTTGTGACGTGTATGAAGAGAACAGTACTTGTTTTAATTATAGTGCTGTTGATAGGGCTGTACACTGTTCATGTGTTTGAAGCTGTTGCTATTAGGGCTTTGTCTGCTGATTCTGGGGAGTATATAGTGTACTTTAGCAGTGTTAGTGATCTTGAGCGTGTTAGGGGGGTTGGCTGTAGCATTGAAAATGTGTTTTGGGGTGTTAAAGCAGCCCTTATTTCATGCTCAGCTAGCTCAGCTAATGCTTTAAGAGGTTTTGGAGTAGCTGTTGTTCCAAATATAAATGTCTCTATATCGGCGACCCTGGCCTCAGTGAGGGTTTTAGGGCCTTTGGAAAGGTTTGCACAAGTTGGTGAAGGCTATACAGCTCCTTCTGCCTGGTCCTGGGCTGCTTCTAGAGTTGGTGCTGAGCTTGTGTGGAAGCACCTCGGTGTTGCTGGAGAGGGTGTTGTGATAGCTGTTCTAGACACAGGTGTTGACCCCACGCACCCGCTTTTGCTTGGCAAGGTCGCTGGCTGGATTGAATTTGATAGAAAGGGCAGGCCTGTTTGCTCAGCTCCTCACGACACCCATGGACACGGCACTTGGGTTAGCAGCATAGCTGTTGGCGGTGATGGTGCTAGCTATGTGTTTGGCATTGCACCAAAGGCGAGAGTTATTGTGGGTCTTGTTCTCCCAGGTGGCTATGGGTCAGCAGCCCAGGTTTTAGCTGGGTTGAACTGGGTTTTGAAGCCTGTTGACTGCAGCGGCAAGCCGCTTAATGTTGGTAGGGTAGCTGCTGTATCTATGAGCTTTGGTGCAAGTGGAAACTATAGCAATGTGTTTCTACCGGCTATAGCAAAGCTAATTGAAAGTGGTATTGTTCCTGTAGCGGCTATAGGGAATGACGGGCCCTACTCATCCTCAAACCCGGGGAACATATGGGGTGTTATAGGTGTTGGAGCCACGAACTACAATGATGAGGTTGCCTGGTTTAGTAGCTACGAAGAAGTTGAGTGGCCACAGCCACCAGAAAGCTGGAGCTTTAAAGGCGGCTATCCAAAGACATATAAAAAGCCTGATTTAGTTGCACCAGGAGTCGATGTTGTTGGTGCGTGGCCAGGTGGGCTAATAGCTATTGGCAGTGGCACTAGTGCTTCTACACCAATTGTAGCGGCTATAGCTGCTATGGCTAGCGGTATTCTCTATGGGAAGGGCTTGAGGGGGGTTAGGCTAGTTGAGCAGGTCTACGACATTCTCACTACTACAGCTGAAAAGCTTGAAGAGGCTGGTGCTGGTCATGGGCTTGTGAATGCGTTTAAGGCTCTTGCAAATGCTATGGGCTATACAGTTAAGGAGTTTACACTATCTGCCTACCCTACAAGTTCAAAGCCTTTATCAACAGTGAGAATATCTCTAGGCTTAAGCACTTCAATAACCACTTTCTTTGTATACATTGCAGGTGCTGAGGTGTATAGGGGTAGTTACACACCTGGTAAAATAATAGAGGTTGTGGCTCCGCTAACACACTATGCTGGAAATGAGGTTTTAGCTGTAGGGTACTCAGAAACAGTGTTTTACTTCTCAAAAGCACTTCTATACATAGAGCCAGTGCTAATAGTTAGAAACACTTCTATTGCCACAGGTGAAAAGCTTGACGTAGTTGTGTCAGGGCTTGGAGTAGGAGACATCATAACAATTAGCCTTGGCAACAACATACTAAGTCTAGACATGGCTAACCTCAGGGGAAGCTACCAAGCATCCTTCATAGCTCCCTACGTGGCTAAGAGCAGCTGGTTTAACATAACGCTGTACGACTTTTCAACACCAACAATAATTATCATGGAGAGAGTGCTCATATCGCCGCCAAAGCCTGCCGAAATTGTTAAGCAGGTTGTTATAAACAAGACGGAGGTCTTCAACAACTTCTTACCAATAGCTGTGAGAGTTAAGAACTATTACATCTCTGGAGAGGAAGGATATATAGAGATTGCCTCACCTCTCAACATAACTATTGCTAGTGTAGCTCTAGTAACTGTTGTTAAAGGCAGTGCTACTGTAGAGTTTGTAAATGTAACTACAGTTAGTAGGGGTGTTTACAGAGTGTGGATAAGACCAGAGCTAGTCAGTTGTGCAGAAGCGGAAGCTGTAATAGAGCTAGTGCTACAGATAAACAACAGCACCTTGAGCTACCCATTAACGGTAACCGTGGTTAGCCAAAGCCCAGAAAAAGAACTTGCAAAAAGCATTGCAACACAAATTCAGAACTTAAACAATACTATAAGTAGTTTAGAAATGAGAATTGATAGCAAGTTAAGGGCTTTTTCACAAGAAATTAACAATGTAGAGAACTTTGTGAATACAACATGTAAAACATTTGAAGAGCAACTCATTAAAGCAGTGAAAGCTTCTGAAGAACTAAGAAATGTTGTAAAGCAGTTGCAAATAGCTATAGCAACAACAGCAATACTAACAGTCATAGCAATTGCCATAGCTGTAACAGTTACATTTAAAG
>JAJHQM010000076.1 GCA_020833345.1 Ignisphaera sp. | reverse complement strand
TTAATGGCTGTCAGCCTAGTGTTTGGCCGTGACAAACTAGAGCCAACAATAGTATCCGAAGGCTATAGAAAAGCTCTGGAAATTAGCTACAAGGTGTTCGACGAATTCAAAGAGTTCTTTGGAAGCGTTAGATGTAGAGACATACAAACAAAACTATTTGGCAAATACTATAACTTGAGAAACCCCTTAGAGCTAGACGAATTCTTTAGCAGTGGCAATGCAAATAAATGTGGTGAAGTAACAAAAATAGCTGCTAAAATCGCTACTAAAGCAATTCTAGAGAACTTAGCAAAATGAACTCTGTATGTTGTAGATGCACAAGAATTGTATTAATTTAGTAAAAAGCTTGTGTTTTTCTATTTTTTAACGCCTTTTCTTGTTATTCCAGTAACCTTTATCCCAAAATGCATCAGATAATCCTTGCCCCTCTGACCCTTTACTACTTGGCGAGTTTTTCAAGGCTTCTATTGTTTCACGCTTTTTACTACTCCAACGGTTGGGACCCCAATATATGTCAGAACTGATTTCCTGTTGCCCATAAGTGTTGTTAGCTATTGGCATCAAGGTGCCTTGCTCTTTTCTAAGCGCTTCTGCTTTACTTTGGGGTTTTTCTTTCCATTCCTTTAGGTCTTCCCTCACTATTTTAATTAGTATATACATTATAATGCCTATAATAATTAGAGAGGCTATAGCAATCAGGTTTATGATTGTTGTTATAGTGAGCATGACTCCCTTACACCTTATATAGCTTTCTCATTTTCTCAACATAAGGATCTTTAACCACTACTTGCTCACACCCTTCACTAATCCATACAAGCCCTCCACCTTGCAACACTTCTTTGTATGATTGTTCTCGCTGCTCATTATTATTTAATGCTCTGCTAAATCCACTACTATACAAAGAACCCATAACAGCTGTACTGCATATGCTATTTGTAAGGTCTTTCACTTTTTTAAATATCATTATTAAGAACGCTGTGGTAATGCTATTGAGTATAGCTATTACTATTACAGTTGCTAAGAGTGATTGTAATATACCTGGACTAGCCATGGTCTTATCACATGAGCAGTGCTTTCTCCCAATACTCTTTAACCTTGTTTTTGTCAATGGCTACAAGCACTACTGCAACATCTTTCAATTCTTTTAATACGAAGACTGCTGAAGGCGGATAGTCCACATCGTCAGGTATAATATCATCACTTGGAGATATCACTACATAGTCTCTTAAGCTATCCTCTGACACAGGTATTGTAAGACCGGCAAACACAGCATCGTGAAGCCTAACTCCTTTTAACAGCTTCACAAAGCTTAGTGCCACGAAATCGCTTGGAATAGCGTTGTAGAAGTCCCACGGATCAATGCTCTTCACATTATCTTTGCCAGGCAGTTTAAGGTTTCTCTGTAAAAGTCCTATGAATAGCACTAAATCAAATAGTTGGAGGAGGTAATCCACGTGCTTAAAGTCAAGTCCTCTGCAAGTCTTTTTGACATCTCCAATAGACTTAATACTTGCTTTCTTTTCTATAATTTGTTTCACAAGCGCAGGTCTTGTTAAGTACTCTGTAACTAGTGAAGCCATGTCACTATGAATTACAATGGTCTTGGCATAGTTACTGATTTGAGGAGGTTCTTCTAGAAAGAACTTTATGGAATCCTCAACACCCTTCTCATATACTGACGGTATAATCGCTATCCTCACAACACCAACTCTGTCCTTAACAGGCTTATAGTTTTCAATAATTCTACGCACTTGTACATAACCAATACCACTCACAGCACACTGCAGTACAGCTAGACTCCACTCCCCAATCCTAAGGTCCTTAAATAGCTGAAGTACCTCATCTTCAACTCCTTGCCTAACCTTGTTAATAATGTTTTCATAAGCTTGTCTAGCCCTTCTACCGGCAGGGAAGTATATATGGTAGGCAGGCACACCCATTTCTTTTACAGCCCAATTAACAACAGTGTAATCACCATCGGCAACAGCTACCTTCCCCAAAGCATCCCCAACGTCAATCACACCATCACTACCAATACGCATACCATAATCGTACAGCACCTGCAGTGTTAGTGGCAAGGTCCCTAATGTTTGACCACCAAAGAATATCTTTAGTAATCTAAACTCCTTTATCACCTCCTTTAAGTTTGAATTAGTGCTACTCATTTCATTTTTCACCTCAGGTTCTTAGAGCTTAAGGTGCACCTTATATAAGAATTGCATTGTTAAATACAAAATTAACTACTTCACATTCTTAAAGCAATTGATTACGCAAGTTACATAACGCAATTTTACTGTGTCTTTGGACAGAAGTTAAGAACTTTGTTAATATGTTTTGCTAATAGTTTACCAGTAAACATCTTCTTACTTTAAGCTAAGTATTGCTACGTTGCTACTTACAGCAAGAACCTATCTACAACCTCTACGTCTAGATATAAATTTTCGCTTTTATACTCATTGCTTAGTATAGCTTTTACAACAACAGCATTAGCATTTCCTATGTCCTGCCTCTTCAGCACATCGCAAAGCACAAGACACGCTGCATTAGTAGCAGGTGCAGTAATCCCAGCAATTATCAATGCAATTGGCTTCCTCATATCCACATGAACAACACTTGAAGCGCTCTCTTCACTCCTACTTTTTGAGTATGGATTGGGTGTAACTGCTATAACAGCGTAATGCCCATCATAAGCCTTGCCAACAACTACTAACTTTTCAACTCTCTTATTCTTATCATCGATCTTGAACTTGATTGGGAGAAGAGCTTTCTCTATAACCTCCTTAGTAATGATGTTGACCATTGTACTCCCAATGACAATAACATCTCTATTTGGAAGTTCATTATCTAGTAGCAGTTTCCATCTCGATGTAAGGGGGACCATTATTGGGCGTTTAAACTCAACATCTTTTTGATTTTTATAAAGGCATGCAACAAATTGTGCAGCACCCGTTGCATCTGATATGTCAGCTTCGTCAATTGTCTCACCAGTTTTGATGTTATTTTTGGACCCTCCCACAATAAAAAGCGGATTTCTAATTGAATAAAACACCTTTCCCAGCGTAGGTATTGCACTGATATACTTATGAATTAAATCACTTCTGTAGAGCTCTTTAGGAGTTCTTGTATAGCATGTAGTAAGCCTATTGCTATAAGAACGACATGTTAATTCTTTTAAATACCCCTTTTCAACCAATTCTCTTAGCAAATCTTCAACAATACTTGAAGAGAGGTCAAAGTAGCGCTTACTAAAACTCTGTATCTCAGCCTTAGTAAGAGCTCTTTTGTAGTACTGAAATATTGCTAAGATTTGATAAGCATTACGTTTCTCAATTCTCATGGCAATCCTTTACACAATGTCTCCCTATAAATGAATTCAAAGGATATATAAAGCAAGCGGCTCAATAAAGCTTTAAAAACGTGTAACATTGAGCTAAGTGCTCTAATTCTAAGTAGCCATGACGTTTCATTTACTGTAACTAGATGCTATGACTAGAAATGTTGAAGTATGCTACTAAAGGTAGTATACCAATTATTACTCCTCAAAAATATGAATCCCATTATCATCCATACAAACATTTTCTCCTTAGCCACTCTATAGCTAGCTGAATTAAGCAAACGGATAATTTCGTTACATTGTACGTAGATAATAATATCAATGATACCAAATGCTAACAGTATTAATTCTTTGTGAAGATTAGGAGACACAAAATTTACTACAAGTCCTATTACTCTAAATGTTAGTGCTAATATTCCTATTAGTTAAGCTTCTAACAGCCTATCCTCCGGTGGAGGGGTTGCACAAGGTACTATAGGTGTAGATGCATTCATGCTAGTTCACCCAACCCCGGGCACCAACTGTATTGAATTTATATTTAAAGACTTGAATAGTACTTGCACGTTTTTTTATAGAGCTTTAGAAAGGTGGTTTGCTGTTGTAAAGATCTTCATTTTCTTCTTCTAGGGATTCAATGAGGTGCTGGTATCTGAAGCGCTTTTCATAGTCTCTTTCGTATTGGTAAACAGGTATTTCAAGGTCTTTGCAGAACTCCTCTACTACTGCTAGCTTTTTGAGCTCATTGATATCGATTTCTAGTTTTTCAGGTGGGTTAATAACCTCT
>JAJHQM010000075.1 GCA_020833345.1 Ignisphaera sp. | reverse complement strand
CCCAGCCAGAAAACACAATCTTCTTAACACCAATCTCTAAAGCCTCCCTTACCAGCTCCTCAAATGTGTTTAAATCCATATGCTGAGGCTTTAGATCTTGAGCAGCTCTTCTAAAGCAGTGAAGGCAATTCATGTTGCATTCAGATGAAACTTCAACTACAAGCTCATCTGGATGCGACTCTAGAGATAGCTTTACAATCCAGTCTCTTGTACTGACTTCAAACAGTACTACCAACCCAGTGCCACGCTTGGTGAGGTAAAGAGAAAGGGTTTTGGTAAAAAATTAGTGTGGTTATTTTTGTTAAGCTGGTAACAGCCCTTCTTTTGCTAGCCAGTCAGCTAACCACTTCAAGTCTAGTTCTTCAAGCTTTGCCCTGGTTGGCCTTCCCCTTACCCATCCCCTGGCCCTGTAGTAGTCTGGAAGCATTTCACTAAGCTTAACAACATATCCCTGAGAAGGCCCTTCAGGCATGGGCTCTGCTAGCAATCTCTTTGGCAGTGTGTCGTAATCCTCGCCATCGCCAAATGACAGTATGTTGAATACTCTCTCAGCATTGTATATCCTCTCCCCCGCTTTTCTAAACTCATCTGCAGTCACATTCCACCCAGTTACAGCTGATAGCTGCTCGGCTAAGACATCTGCCCAATAAGTAAATGTCACAAACTTGCACACAATTAAGCTGTCAATAGTTGCAAACACGTCTTGAAATTCCTTAACCCACTCAGCCTTACCCTTAGTCTCAAACCTATTTAGAAGCTGAGGCACACCCAGGACTTCTGGAGCTATTAAGTACGCCCTTAGGTGGCACCCACCCCTATTACTAGTTGCATATGCAAGGCCGTGCCCCTGAACACCTCTTGGGTCATAGGCTGGCAACTCCTGGCTTCTAACAACCATGGCCAGCTCTGGTGCTCCATACTTTTTCGCAAGTCTAGCAGAGCCCTCAGCAAGGTCATCACCTATACCAGACCTGTAAGCAGTTCTCCACACAAGCTCAACTAGCGCCTCTCCATTGCCCCACCCAACCTTTAAGCCCCTGAGCTTCTCCTTGGGAACCTTGCCAAGCTCTACAAGCTCCATTAGAGCTGCTATTGTTGCCCCCATTGATATTGTGTCTACGCCAAGCTCATTACACAAGAAGTTAGCCTTAGTTACAGCAGCTAAATCACCTGTACCAGTATCAGCACCCAAAGCCCATACAGTCTCATACTCAGGCCCGCCCCCCTCGCCTGTGAATGGAGGCTTAGTAATTCTAGTGTACCTAGCGCACTTAATTTCGCAGCCCCAGCACGCCTCTTCCTCAGCGAGCTTCCAGTCCATTATCTCATCAGCAATTCTCTCACCACTAATATTACTTGCTTCTGGAAACACTCCTGTTCTAAAGTTCCTAGTTGGGAAGATTCCGTGAGCATTTATAATGCTAACTAAACTAGCTGTTCCATACTTAGGCAGTGCTTGTGATGTTATTGGGGACTTCTTTATTATATCCAGAGACTTTGTGGCAACCTCCTCCAACTTCTCCTCATCAGCAACGGGCGGCTTCATATTCCCATAAACAGCTATTGCCTTTAGGTTCTTGCTGCCCCAAACAGCTCCGTGACCACCTCTACCAGCAGCCCTGTTCTTATCATTAATTATGCAAGCAATCTTAACAAACCTCTCTCCAGCTGGGCCAATGCAAGCAACACTAATGTTCTTAGCCTCATCCCTGCCAACTTCAGGTGTAAGCTCTTCAACAATTGTATCCGTTGTATCGTGTGTATCCCTGCCCCAGAGGTGCTTAGCATCTTTAAGCTCTGCCTTACCGTCGTGAAGCCACAGGTAAACAGGCTTTTCAGTCCTGCCTTCAATAATCACAAGGTCAAAGCCTGCAAACTTTAGCCTAGGGCCAAACTTACCACCACTTTGAGAATCGTGAATAGTGTTTGTTAGTGGGGCTTTTGTAACTGAACACCACCTGCCAGACGAGGGTATTCCTGTAACACCTGTCAACGGGCCTGTAGCAACAATAGCTTTATTCTCAGGGCTTAGAGGATCCACTCTCGGGTTAACCTCTTTCAGCATGTAGTATACTCCAAGACCACGACCACCAACCCACTTCCTGAGAACATCCTCTGGAGGTAGGCTCTCAATATATAGCTTACCCTCAGTTAAATTAGCCCTTAAAACCCTGCCCATGTAGCCTCCAAGAGGCATAACTCATACCCTAAGCATTACTTTTACTAGAAGCAATATATAAAGCTTTATTACACACACTGAAGTTAAAATACGTTTAGTCATGCTGCGGGAGGTCTTGGCACCGCCTTGGACTAGCGCCAAAAGAATTTTTGACATTTGCTGGTTTACGGAGTGAATCAAGGGTTTTGGAGGTGTAGCAAGCTTGCTTAGTGTTAGCACCCCCCTGCTGCAGGAGGAAATATGTCTATTGTTGTATCACTTACTATTTCAGTTTCAAGCCCTTTGAGTAGCTTAATGTTTAATCCGTTCACTAGAACTATGTAGTCATCTATATTATTAGTGATGATGTTCTTCAGGTCTTTAACTATAGACAAAACTTCTTCAAAAGTCACCCTCTCTTTGTTTATAACAAGTTTTTTGCTTTTCCAACCAAGTTTTTTCGCTAAATCCATGTAAATGTTTATGGTTATGTTCAACTAGCTTCCCAATTCTTAAAGAGCGTGTTAAGAGGTTTTAAACTATTTGATACTCTAGCTAAGTTGTGGTGGGGTAATAGTGAAGTTTGCATTTTTGTGTAGAGAACCTATTGGAAGTGTGAAGAAGAGGATTGCTGTTGTTGGTGCAGGTCCTGCAGGGCTTGTGGCAACAGGTTATTTTGCTTGCAGAGGTTATGAAGTTGATGTATATGATAAGCTTCCATACCCCGGAGGCTTAATGACGTTTGCCATACCGCGTTCAAGAATTCCTGTGGAGGAAATTGCAGAGGGTTTGGATGATCTTGAGCACAACTTTGGCGTTAAGTTTTACCTGAAGACCAAGGTTGCTGCTGGCGAGGGTCGTGATGAGGGGGATGATTTTGTTGAGAAGAAGCTGGACTTACTTGAAGTGGCTAGAAGCTATGACGCTGTTGTTATTGCTACAGGTACTTGGAGGTCTAGGCGCCTAGGGATTGAGGGAGAGGATGCTAAGAACGTTACTACAGCACTAAGCTTTCTGTATAGCAGGAGGCTAGCTGAAATGGGCTTGGCAAAGCACAGCCACTTTCACAGTTCTAAAAGAGCTGTGGTTATTGGTGCAGGGCTATCAGCTGTTGATGCTGTTGAAGAGTGCCTGTCCATGGGCTTAAGCGAGGTTTACCTGGTCTACAGAAGGTCAGTTAAAGAGGCTCCCGCTGGGGTTCACAGAATTAGAGAGCTCATTGCTAAGGGGGTCAAGTGGATTGAGCTTGCACAGCCCAAGAGAATAGCCACTGAACGTGGCTATGCCAAAGCTGTAGAGTTTGTAAAAGTTCAGCTAGGGCCTCCTGATGAAACTGGTAGGCCAAGGCCTGTCCCAGTCCCGGGAACAGAATTTGTTGTGGAAGCAGACCTTGTAATAGCAGCTGTTGGCGAAGTGCCAACACCACCTATTTACGCAGGAGACTTGCTTAAGTTTATTGATTCTTCTGGAAAGCTTAGTGTTGGAAGTGACTACAGAATACCAAATACAAACATATTTGCTATTGGCGATGTAGTTACAGGGCCATCAAAAATAGGGCTGGCAATAGACCACGCACTAAAGGCTATGAAAACAGTAGACGCTATACTGTCAGGAGAGAAAGTGAGAATTGAGGACGTGATGAAGAAGCTCAAACCAGTTGAAAAACCCGCGCTGAAGTTTACTCCATATAGCGCTGACTTAGATAAATCTATGTGCAGCTTTCTAAACATGTACGCAGGGGTAGACACAGGAGCATGCCTCTCCATGGCACCATTCCTAAGAGCATTTGACTACAGCAAGTGCATAGGGTGTGAAACGTGTAACGCTATATGCAACTTTATTCACGATGGAAAATCATATATAAGAATTAGGAAAACTGATGAGGGGCTGGTATTCCCAACATCATGCCTACACTGCACAAACGCAAAATGCCAAGCATCATGCAAAAGAGATGCAATAGTTAGAGGTAGCCTAGGAGAAGTGCTCATAGACATGAAGAAGTGCAACAAGTGCATGGACTGCCTCTACGCATGCCCAGTAAGAGCCATTAGAATTAGCAGAGGAGATATAGTGAACTGCGA
>JAJHQM010000074.1 GCA_020833345.1 Ignisphaera sp. | reverse complement strand
AGGGAAGGCATGGAGGTAGTGGCAATTGCCGCACCCGCACCAGAGGTGTGGAGAAGCAAGCGTGGCTTAGAGCTGTTTGGGCCTAGGCACTTCGGATTTAACTATGATTATATCCCTGTTGAAGAGCTTGTGACTAAGCGTGGTGTTGTGTGACATGAAAAGAGTACTTGTTGTAAATCCCGTGGGGCACAGTACATGGGACTCTGCAGACCTTGAGATATACCGATCATATGCAAATCCTGATACAGAGGTTGTTGTAAGGTCCCTCCCTAGGGGGCCTCGTACTGTTGAAACACTAGAGGCTTACGTTGAGGCAGAGAGGGAGACTATAAGCTTTGTTTTAGATAACTACAAGGGGTTTGACGGGATCATAGTCAACTGCTTTCTTGAGCCAGGAGTTGTTTCACTTAGAAAGAGGCTCAAGGGTCAGGTAGTGGTTGTAGGCCCTGCAGAAGCTTCACTAAGTCTTGCAAAAGCCTATGGTGACATAGCCATCATTACAGTTGGCGCGCGTGCCGAAGGTCTTGAACTCATTAAGGAAAAGGTTAGGGCTTTGGGCTTTGAAAAAAGCATTGTTAATGTAAGTGGAATACCAATTGGCGTAATGGATATTGATGCTGATAAGAAACACACAGTTGATCTTCTCATTACGCAGGCTAAGAAGGTGTTAATTAGTGGCGCAGATGTCATTGTGCTTGGCTGCACGGGGCTCGCAGGATTGGCTAAGGCTATTGAAGAAGAAGTTGGAGTTCCCGTTATAGACCCTGCCTGGGCATCAATAAAGTTTCTTGAAGCTTTACTTTCCAGGTGAAGCTCTGTGGTAGAGTTCCTTGAGTTTGAATTAATGAAGGCTGCCACTAAGCTTGTAAAAGAGGTTCTAAAGGTTTCAAAGGGTGAGGAAGTAGTTATAACAGCTGATACTGCTAGTGATTGGAGCGTTGTAAAAGCAACAGCGAAAGCCGTGTCAATTGTTGGTGGAAAACCTGTTGTAGTACTACATGAAACTCCTGTTGGTGTGGGCAAGGCTGCTGATCCATTTATACCAGTAAAATCGTTAACAGCTGTTCTCATATCAGCTGATGTGTGGATTGAGTACAACAGAAACTGGCTTCTCTATTCAACGCCATATTGGGAGGCTACAAGTAAGGGAAGGGCCAGGTACATATGCCTCGTGGGCATGTACGCTGACGCAATGGTTAGAATGATTGGGAGGGTCGATACGGAACTCATGTATGTGTTCCAGAGAAAACTTGCAGAAGTAACAGCTCGTGTTAGGGAAATGCGAATAACCTCGCCTGCGGGCATGGATGTTACCTTTGAAAACGATCCAACGAGACCTGTGCTTGTTGAGGGGGAGGTCAGCGGCCCTGGAGAATACATGCTATTCGGGCAAGTAGACTGGGCTCCAAGGGAAGACAGCATAAATGGTGTTATAGTATTTGATGGCAGTGCCTGGCCTCCTGAAGAACTGGGTTTGCTCAAGTCCCCAATAAAGCTATTTGTAAGAGATGGAAGGATATATAGAGTTGAGGGAGGATATGAGGCTACGCTCTTTGAGAAGTGGCTTAAGTCATTTAACGATGAGAAGATGTTTAACATAGCGCACATATCTTATGGCTGCAATCCTGGGGCTAAATTAACTGGCAACATACTTGAGGATGAGAGGGTTTGGGGAGCTGTGGAGTGGGGCATAGGCTCACAGTCACCAACATTTAAAGGCAAGCTAGGGCCTGCAGCAACACATACCGATGGCGTATGCCTTAGGCCTACTGTTACTGGCGATGGAGATGTTATTATTAGAAACGGGGAGTATGTTCATCCAGAGCTATATGAGCTCGCCTCTAAGTTAAGGCAGCCAACTCGAGGGTGATTTCTTGCTAAAGCTCTTAGTGCTAAACCCTGTTTCTGTTGATCTGTGGAATACTCTTGTGTATAATTATGTGAAAAGTGCTTTGGAGCCATCAACAGAAGTTGTTGTGAAGAGCATTAGAGAGGCGCCACAAGCAATTGAGTGTGACTATGATAAAGCATTAGCTGAGCATCTCGTGGTAAGAGAGGTTATTGAAGCTGAGAAAGAGGGCTTTAGTGCTGTAGTGATAAACTGTTTTGATGATCCTGGGCTTCGAGCAGCACGTGAAGTTGTTGATATACCTGTGTTTGGCATTGGAGAAACATCGCTATACTACGCACTTGTGCTTGGTGATAACATAGCTATTGTGTCTACTGGAAGAAACTCTGTAGTAGTGTATCGCAGAAAGGCGCGGGAGCTTGGTATTGATAGTAGAGTTGTTTATGTGTCAGGTATTGAGGTGCCTGTCTTGGAGTTGAGAAGCAGTGAAAAATTGGTAAAGAGCATGCTTGTAAATGAAATTTCAAGAGCTGTTAGTGAGTATGGTGCTCAGGTTGCGGTTCTTGGATGTGGAGGCTTCATAGGCTTAGCTGAAGAGCTTTCAAAGGAGTGTGGCATACCTGTTGTCGATCCCACACTTGTGACTGTAAAAATTGCTGAAATGAGTGCTAAGCTTGGCTATAAGCACAGCAAGAAGTACTTGTTCAATAGGCTGAAGACTCCCTACCTCAGGCAGGTCACAAGTACATCATCAGGTACGCCATGACCTTCGCATCGCTAATCATATTGTCTATTTTTGCGTACTCATTTGGCATGTGAGCCACGTCATCAATAGTGCTCCACACAGCTGCAGGAATTCCCATTCTTCTGAAGAATGCTGCCACAGTTCCTCCACCTATGCCGCCAACCCTTGGCTTAACCCCCCTCAACTCGTGCAGTGCTTTGATTAGTGTCTGTACTATTGAAGAGTCTGCAGGTGTTGGTGGGGGTGCATCGCTACGCTCAATAATTTCTATGTTTAGCTGTGGGTACTTAACACCCTCAACAACTTTCTCATAGCTAGAAGCAACACTGTTAAACACCTTCTTAAAATCCTCTAATAACTCATCAATATTGTGCTCTGGTAAGAGCCTACAGTCATAGACAAACTCGTGCTCTCCTGGGACAATGTTTGGTGAGCCGCTCGGGTTTTTAACCATTGTAGGCTCACAAGTTGTTATTGGAGGATCGAATAGCTCATTTCTGGTACTGTACTTCTCCCTAAGCACCTTATCTAAGGCAGTAATATACTCTGCCGCTACCCTGTGTGGATTAAGCCCCTTGTGAGGCGTACTTGCATGAACTTGTAGCCCCTTAACCCTTAGCCTAACCCAGAGAATAGACTTCTCAGCAACTTCAATAAAGCTGCCATCGCTAGCCCCATAGTCTGGCACCAAAGCTACATCACCCCTGCTAAAGAGCTCGCAATGCTTTTCAACTAAGTAGCCTATACCATACCTTGACCCGGCCTCCTCATCACTTACAAAAGCTAAAACAACAGTCCTACTAGGCCTTACACCCTCTTCAAGCAACGCCTTAGCTGCTATAAGTGAGGAAACTATTGCTTGTCCATTATCCTCAGCACCCCTACCATACACCTTACCATTTCTAACAACGGGTTCAAAAGGCTTGGTCACAGTCCAGGCACTAAGGTCTCCTGGAGGTACGACATCTAAATGTGTAAGTATCCAAAACTTGTCTTCAACACGCCCCCTAATAAAGGCCAAGATGTTAGGTCTAACGCTATTCTTAGCCCTGGGGTCAGAAACATTTATAACCTTAATATCGTCAAAGCCCCAATCTTTAATAACACTGTAGAGATGCATAGCCTTCTCATACTCACCCTCACCACCATACTCAGGATTAATAGCGGGCCTTGCAATTAACTCCATTAACAACTTAACAGCATAGTTTTTGAGAGAGTCAATTCTAGTGAACACTCTCATAACACATTACCTACATGATAGTCTCATAGTGATAGAATTTAAATTTTATTACCAATTCTATGTAATTACGAAGAGCTGCAAAAATTGCGAAGCATATACTCTTAATAAGCATTTCTAAAAGCTCCTGCTTCTAGACCCTTAATTGATTATCTAGATAGCTTTTGCGAGAATTACAAGGCTATTAAAGTACACATTTTAAAACGACCTGGCTAAAGAATGGCTAGGCTTTTTGCAGGTAATGAGATTGTGATGAGATTGCACTGAGCATAGAATTGCTGCTAGTCATAAGCTTAGAATAGGTAATGGAATTTTTGCTGGTCTTTGTATGAGTTTTAAGGCTCCTTTAACAGGCATTATCTATGCCCTTGAAATCCCATATAAACGTGATATTGAGGCATCTGCTTTTCTATGGTCTGCGCCTGTGGTACTCATTGCTTATGTAGCTTCCCAGCTACTTATAAAGCATCATATACGTGTCCAGCCTCACTAAAACCTCTAAAGGCTTGCTACATAGAGTGC
>JAJHQM010000073.1 GCA_020833345.1 Ignisphaera sp. | reverse complement strand
GAACTTGAAGAAAAGTTCAAGTCCTTGGCATTATCTGTATTGACAGAGAATAGAGTTGTAGAGGTTTTGAAAGCTGTAGAAAGCCTGGAGGAGGTTAGCAATGTAAGAACTCTCATGGACTTGGTAAGAGTGTGAGGAAATGATATGCGAGGTGAAGTAGGTGTCTAGAGAGGTTATCCTCACTACGCCTTTAAAGTCAGAAGATGTTGTGTCTCTGAGGGTTAGAGATGTTGTTTACATTAATGGTGTAGTGTATACTGCTAGAGACTTGGCTCACATTAGAATTGCAGAGTACTTGAAGGAGGGAAAGCCCCTTCCAGTGGATTTAAGAGGAGCGGTAATATATCATGCAGGTCCTGCAACTAGAAGAAGAAATGATGAGTGGGAAATGATTGTTATAGGGCCTACAACAAGTATGCGAATGGAGCCATTTTCAGAGTTGTTGCTTGGAAGACTAGGGGTTAAGGCAATTGTGGGTAAGGGTGGAATGGGTGAAGGTACACAGGAAGCTTTAAAGAAGTATGTAGGAGTCTATCTCCTAGCTCCGCCTGGCTGTGGAGTATTGCAAGCAAAATTTGTGAAGAGGATATTAGCTGTTCACTGGCTGGATTTGGGAATGCCTGAAGCTATATGGGTTTTAGAAGTAAGTAATTGGGGGCCGCTGGTAGTAGCTATGGATTCTCACGGGGGGAATCTATTCAAAGACGTGAAGGAGGGTGCTGTAAGGAAAATGCATGAGATTTTAAAGAGCTGGGTGGTTTTACAATGAGGGTTATAGATGAGAAGAGCCTATATGAAATTGCTTTAGAGCTTGTAAAGAGGAGTTCAACTAGAATAGCTCCAGATGCCATGTTTTTGCTGAGGCAAGCCTATCAGCGTGAAAAAAGCCTAGCTGCTAAGAGAATGCTAGAGGCTATGATACGCAACGCAGAGCTTGCTGCTGAAACAGGTAAGCCTGTATGTCAGTCACCAGGCTATCCCGTTGTCTATGTAAAGATGAGCCCTGCTATCATTGTGAACGCGAATATTCAAAAAGTATTTCAGAAGGCAATAGTTGACGCCACAAAAATGGGTTATCTTAGACCAAGCATGGTACACCCAATAACCAGGAGAAATCCTGGAGACAATTCTGGGGTTGGAGTACCTGATGTAGAAATAGAAATTAGTCCTGAGCAAGACTACACAGAGCTTACAATAAGCTTTAAGGGGTGTGGTGCTGAGCTAGCAAATGTAGTAAAAGTTCTTACACCTGCTCAAGTAGGTAAAGATGGTATTGGTATTAAGAGACTTGTTCTTGAAAGCGTTATTGCAGCTGGAGGAGTGCCTTGCCCACCAGTAGGCATTGGAATTGGAATTGGAGGGCAAATACACCAGGCAACAAAGCTTAGTAGAAAAGCTATTGGCGCACGAGAATGGACAGACACTAATCCAGATCCAGAGCTAGCTAAGCTAGAAAATGAATTGCTATCTGCAGTAAATTCACTAGGAATAGGCCCAGCAGGCGTTGGCGGTAATACAACAGCTCTTGCAGTTAAAATAGAGATGGCCTATACACATACTGCAATATGCCCCATAGCAATAAACTTCCACTGCTGGGTTGCGAGACGCAGTGGAGTAAGGATATATAGCGACGGAAGCGCTGCATTTAAGGAAGACATGTATAGACCTCCAATATAAAAAGAATTCAGCAACACGATTGATGCTAAGCTTCAGACCAACCCTCTCGTGCCCATCAACCCTCTCCCCGCACTGAAAGACGAGATTCCCTTAAAGCAATTCACAAGATCTCCACACCTACTCGGATTTACATCTGTAGGGCTGTTGAAAGGTCGGAACTTCCCCCATACTTATCTATTTACGTTGTTACTGAATCTGCATTTTGTGCTTAAGGGTAGCCGCATTTACACAGCTTCATCATTGAAAACAAAAAGTAGGCTTTATGTTTCAAAACAGTCTAGGTACTGATTGTAGAAAAATGTTATGTGTTTTAAGGTGGTTTCATTAAGCTTAGTAAGTGAAGGTTAGTTTGATGATGCGTTTTAGTACTGTCTCTCCTCTGTAGTCTGGTAGTATTATTGGTGCTCTTCTGGTTTCTGGTACTCCTATACTTCTCAATTCGTTCATGTAGTGCTCAAGATGGTTTAGCGATATTCTGGGCTTGTGAAGTTCTTTTACTAGTTTAGCAGCTATTATGCCAGCTCTTTTACCAAATACAAAGATATCTGCTGTTGAATTTCCTGCAAGCCTGTTCTTTCCATGAATTCCCCCAGCAACTTCGCCTGCTGCTAAAAGCCCTTTAATAGTCTCTCCTGATGGTCTTAGTACATGTGTCCACTCATCTATCATTACACCGCCGTTTTGGTAGTGTAGTGTTGGGTATGTGAGTATGGGCTCCTCAGTTATGTCTATACCGTGCCTCAGGAACATTCTGTAAAGCGCTGGAAGCTCCCTCTTTACAGCACCGGGGCCGTGAATCATTTCTATTAGTGGTGTATCAAGCCATACACCACACGTGCCAGTTGGTGTTATAACACCCCTACCCTCAGCACACTCCCTTATTTCAGCCGAAGCCACAACATCTCTAGGCTCAAGCTCATATATGAACCTTTGCCCACGGACATTTACAAGCTGTGCACCAACACTTCTG
Organism: Ignisphaera sp.; assembly: GCA_020833345.1. Classification (GTDB taxonomy): domain Archaea; phylum Thermoproteota; class Thermoprotei_A; order Sulfolobales; family Ignisphaeraceae; genus Ignisphaera. The sequence continues at coordinate 1,750 of JAJHQM010000073.1, read as the reverse complement.
GTTTTCTCTGGTATAAGCTCACCAAGTATGGCTTCAGGCCATGCAACACCTGTTGGATGGTACTGGAGCGTATCCATGTCAACAAGCCCGGCACCAACTCTATATGCTAGCACAAGACCGTCAGCTGTAGCACCATAGTGATTTGTTGTTGGGAAGCCCGCTATATGCAGTCTACCACAACCGCCAGTAGCAATTATTGTAACCTTACTACGCACAACCTTGTACTCTCCAGTATCTAGATTTAGTAACACTGCTCCACTTACTGCTCCTGTTTCAGGTTCTGTCAATAACTCAACAGCTGGGTGAAACTCTAGTACTGGTATCCCCATGGACCTTACCTCATCCTTCAACACTCTCATAACCTCTAGCCCTGTGTAGTCACCTGCACAGTGTAGTCTAGGTCTTGAAGCTCCACCGCCTGAGACCCTCTCCACATCATCACCAACTCGACTCCACCTAACACCGAGTTCCTCAAGCCACTTTATTATAAATGGGGCTTCCTCTACCAAGACTCTGACAAGCTTGGGATTGTTCGTAAAGTGTGCCCCTGCTAATGTGTCAAGGAAGTGTATTATTGGACTATCGTCAGGAGCTGTGGCAGCTTGAGTACCACTCTGATACTTTACAGTATTGCTATCTCCTAGCCTAAGCTTTGTCACTATAAGGACATTAGAAGGATCAACACCGCTCTTCACAGCCCACCATGCGGCAGTTAACCCAGCTCCACCAGAGCCTATAATCAGTACATCCACATCGTAGTCCATATGGCTTAAATCTACTTCACTAGGCTTAACAATAGGCCAAGACTCTAGAAGATCTGCCATTACAGAGTACATTACCATACCTTTGCATGGCCCAATCCTAACAGCTCTCTTAAACTCTGGCTTATAATCTGGGTGCCAAACTTTTACAAGGGCATCTCTTTCAGCAAGCGTTAAGCGCTTTGGTGGAGGTGCCTTTAACCTCTCCTTGCGTGTGTCTTCAACTACCTGAATTAATTTCCTCATTTCCGGAGGATAGCCACTCATTTACTTCACCTCCAAAAACTCTGGCAAACGACCTGTCTTCATGAACTCCTCGTAAATCTTCCTCACTTCACCCATAGGCATTGAGAGCAGTGTTTCAAATGCCTTATTGTATTTACCGCTCTCAATTTCCCTCACTCTAGTCTCTACACTCTTAGCCCTTGAAATATAGTGAACACCTACAACCCTGCCCACAAGCCTAAACACAGCATGGTGCCTTATCTCAGCTGGGCACCTCAAGCTGCAGAGGCCACATGCAATGCATTCAAAGGTTAGCTCAGCAGCTTTCTTAAGGTCTCCACGCAAAATTGCTTGAATAGCATCCATAGGCTTAAGCCCTTGTGGACACGCCTTAGAGCATGAGTTACAGCTAACACATCTAGAGATTTCTGGAAATAGCTTAATTACATAGCCTGGCTCTGGCTTTAGCTCCTCTCTCTTAGGAATGCGTTCTACGAGTGGAACATATGGTATTAAGCTAATGAACATACCATCCTCTACAGCTGTTTGGCATGCTAACCCCACCCTTACCTTGTAATCACCAGGAAACCTATAGATTACTGGGCACGCACCACAAAAACCTCCTCTGCAACCAGATCCACGAGTAAATCTGAACCCCGCGTACTCAAGAGCCTTCATTATTGTCAAGCCCTTAGGCACCTTATACGCTTCGCCATTAAAGTATATGGTTATGTATTCCCTTGGATGAGCTTCACTACTTGAAG
>JAJHQM010000071.1 GCA_020833345.1 Ignisphaera sp. | reverse complement strand
TAGCCAAGAACCCGATTATCGATATCAATATTGCTCCTGGAGATAAGATAATAGTTACTGATCCTATAGCATCTCATGGTGCTGTAATACTTGCTGCTCAGCTTGGGATGATTGATAAGCTTAAGGGAATTAAAAGTGATGTTAAGCCGCTTATAGGGCTTCTTCCAGTGATAGATAAGTATTCGAATTACATACATGCTGCACGTGATCCAACAAGAGGTGGGTTGGCAGCAATATTGAATGAGTGGGCGCGTCAAAGTGGAGTTACGATAGTGATAGAGAGGGAGAAGGTGCCTCTAGAGGATGGTGTAAGAGAGTTTTTAGAAGCAATAGGCATAGACCCCCTCACTATGGCTAGCGAGGGGGTAGCTGTGATTGCTGTTGCAGACTCTCATGCAGATAGCGTTGTTGAAGATTTGCAAGCAAGGGGCTTTAAAGCCGCTGTTATAGGCTATGTTGAAAAGCCGAGAAGCGAGTTTCTCAAGGGTAAGGTAGTAGCAATTACAGAAATTGGTGGAAGAACTATAGTTGACTCTAGGGGGTACAGCTTACCAAGGATATGCTGATTGAAAATGGTAAGGGCAGTAAGAATCATAGTAAGCGGGCTTGTACAGGGTGTGGGATTCAGACCAGCAATTCATAGAGCAGCTGCGCGTTCGGATGTTAAAGGCTATGTTAAGAATCTGGGGGGTTCAGAAGTAGAGATCTACATTGAGGGCAGGGAGGAGGATATAAACGCTTTTATAAGAGCTCTAACCCATTTCCTACCCCCCTTTGCAACAATTGAAGAAGTACAGGTAGTCAAAGAGGAACCCCGCAACTTGAATAAGTTCACTATTGAGAGAAGTAGTGGAACGCTAGTTAAGAGATCCATGATACCTCCTGACATTGGAATTTGTGAGTACTGCTTGAAAGAAGTACTAGATCCTAACAACAGGAGGTATCGTTACCCATTTAATTCATGTGCTTGGTGCGGACCCAGGTATTCAATGATGTATGCAATACCATATGACAGAGAGAATACGAGCATGAGAAAGTATAAGCTTTGCAGTGAGTGTGAAGAAGAGTATGAGGACGTTAATAACGTTAGGAGACACCACGCGCAAGGAATTAGCTGTCCTAAAGATGGTCCCCGCCTCTACTTATATACTTCAGATGGTGAGCTACTAGATGTGCTAGACCCCATAAAGGAAGTTGCAAAGCTTATTGACGAAGGATTTATAGTAGCTATAAAGGGTGTTGGCGGATACCATATAGCGTGCCTAGCTACAGATGATGATGTTGTTATTAAGCTTAGGATGAGGAAGAAGAGGCCTTCGCAACCTTTTGCTGTAATGGCTCTGGATTTAGATACCGTATCGAAGCTTGTGTATTTAGTTCCTCCTTCATCTATAGATTTATTACTATCGCCTCAAAGACCCATAGTGCTACTTCCAAAGAGAGAGAGTAGTCCAGCATCATATTATGTCTCCCCCGGTATGGATGTTGAAGGGGTGTTTCTTCCATATACAGCTCTACACCATCTATTGCTCCGGGATGTAAGGGACAAGTTTCTCATAATGACAAGTGGCAACGTACATGGGCAACCTATGTGCAGAACTGAAGAGTGTGTTTTTAATAAGTTGAGAAATGTTGTTGATTATGTGCTTGTTCACGATAGAGAAATTGTTAATAGAGTAGACGATTCTGTGATGAGGTTTACTAATGGAGAAAGCGTGTTTCTCAGGAGGGGGAGAGGCTATGCTCCTATGTGGATAAGAGTGCCATTTCATTTGGACAGAGAGGTCGTTGCAATGGGTGCAGATTTACAGACTGCTGCAGCAATAGGGTTTGAAGATAAGGTAGTGTTAACACCTTATGTAGGAGATTTAGATAATGCTGAAACTGTTGAGGATTTAGAGGAGATGCTGGGGTTTCTCATAAAGAGCTATGGTGTGGATTGGACGAGAGCTGTCGTGGTTGTTGATAAGCATCCAAATTACGTGAGTAGGGGGTTAGCATATGAAATGTGTGATAAGTATGGGTGTAAAGCCGTTGAGATCCAACACCACTATGCACATGTACTATCTGTCCTAGCCGATAGGGGGTTAAAGGTTGAGAGCAGAGTTATGGGTATAGCCATAGATGGCACAGGCTACGGCGATGACGGGACTCTTTGGGGTGGAGAAGTAATTATTGTGAAACCTGATGGATATGAACGCGTAGGTTCTTTAGAACCTCTTCCAATAACAAGTGAAAGAGATATAGAGTATCCTGTTAGGCTACTTATAGCAATTTTAGCAAAAATGCTGGGGCACCGCGTATATGAAGTAATTGAAGGTTTTCCACATTACAAGCTCCTTTCAGAATTCGAAAGAGAAGTTATTGTTAAAAGTGTTTTTGAAGGCCGATACACCGAGTCTTCAAGTACTGGCAGATTTTTAGATGTAGTATCAGCTTTGCTAGGCGTTTGCTATTATAGGAGTTATGAAGGAGAGCCAGCGATAAGATTAGAAGCTGTAGCTAGGAGAGGCAAACTGATAAGTGAACTGGAAGAAATGGACATAACGTATAGAGATGTGCTTAGAGCAGATATACTTAATTACATACTGAAACTTTTATACACATTGCATCAGCATAGCAATACCAATAACCAGCACAACTTAAGCGATATAGCATTCACAACTCAAATTGCTTTAGGAAAAGCCTTAGCGAAAGTTGTTCTAAAGAGTTTATATGGTAAAAGAAATGTAGAGCAATATATAGTTGTTGGTGGAGGTGCCGCAGTCAATAACTACATTATAATGGGCATCGCGGAGGAGCTCAAGAAAGCTGACATAAAGGTTTATTTGCCTAAGAAAGTGCCGCCTAATGATGGTGGAATAGCATTAGGGCAAATTTATGCATACTATATAGCTAATGCGTTTTAAGAATAGAGTGTTGTATACACAAGTGTATAAACTAAAGTTTTTAAGGCTAAGCAGTACGGTATGAATTATTGTTAGGGTAAGAGCACATTGAGCATTAAGCTCATCAGGTACTCTCCATGGCTTGTACACTTCAATACTGGTGCATGCAATGGTTGCGATATTGAAGTTCTAGCAGCGTTAACGCCTCATTTTGATCCGGAGCGCTTTGGTGTTAGACTAGCCCCTTCTGTAAGGCATGGCGATATACTTGTTGTAACAGGAGCTATAACAAAAAAGGCAGCAGTACGATTGAAAAGACTTTACGATCAAATGCCAAATCCAAAATTTGTTGTAGCCATAGGTGCTTGTGCTTGTGATGGCGGGGTCTTCAAGGGGGCTTACAGCATATTAAGAGGTGCTAAGGAGGTTATACCAGTAGATGCCTATGTACCTGGCTGCCCACCAAGACCAGAAGCTATTTTATATGGTATTGTTAAGCTATTTCAAAAAATTGAATTATTGGCTAAGGCGAAATCCAAATGAGTGAAGCTAAAACTGTGCCTGACCCTAAAGATGTTCTCAGAGATCTCATAATTAGGGAAGAGCTTGTAAAGCCCAATAGGAGAGTTTTTATAATTGATAAGACAAAGATTAGAGAAGCTATTTCAAGAATATTAAAAACATACGGTGAAACCTCTGCTTACCTATCGTCCGTTGCCGGCGTTGATAAAATTGAGCAGGGAATAATGGAGCTAAACTACTTCATTTCTATACTACCGCGAACTGAAGTCATAGTATTAAGAGTTCAATTACCTAGAGCAAACCCTGTCATTGATTCAATACTAGACATATACCCAGGGGCTTTCAACTTTGAATGTGAAACCTATGACTTGCTCGGAATTCAATTCAATGGGAATAAGTTTCTTAAAAGAGGATTTTTTGTTCCAGAGGATGTTGTAAAGAAAGGTGTTTACCCACTTAGAAAAGATGCAAAGTGGTGACATTATTGACAGAAGCTGTTGTAAAAATACCTATATCACTTGAAGTCCCTGTAGGGCCACAGCACCCAGCTTTGCATGAGCCAGTGGTGTTAAAGCTCTATGCTGATGGAGAGGAGATTGTAAATGTGGAAATTCTCACAGGATATAACCACAGAGGTATTGAAAAGCTTTTTGAAATGAGTAGCTTCTATAAGGGTGTATTTATAGCTCCACGTATATGCGGTATTTGCAATACTATACATGCAAATGTGTATGTAAGGGCTATTGAGCAGCTTCTCGGTATGGAGCCGAGTCCACGAGCAAAATATCTAAGAGTTTTAGCATTGGAATTGGAAAGAATTCACAGCCATATGCTGATAAACGCTATTATGGCAGAGATATTGGGATATGATACGCTGTTCATGTTGATAATGAGGGATAGGGAGTACATTATGAAAGCAAAGGAAATACTGACAGGCAATAGAGTCATGTCAGAATATTTAATGCCTGGTGGTGTGAGGAGAGATATAGATGACACTAAGCGGGAAAGGATTTTAGATTTATTGAAGAGAGTAAAACCGCGGCTAGAGTACTATAAGAAGCTTTTTGAAACAGATCC
>JAJHQM010000070.1 GCA_020833345.1 Ignisphaera sp. | reverse complement strand
TCCGTGAAAACCTTGACATCCTCTTTGTACTCCATCAAAGCCTCATAATGACTAGGTATATGAACTTGCTTAGCATAGGCAATTGCTCTGGAAAGCCTAGCAACATTCTTAAAATCCTCTTTCTCAGCCATACTAGCAGTTATAATACCCCTCATGCGAGCCGTTGAGTCTCTTGTAAAGCTAATAACAAAGCGATCGTGAATCTAGATGTGCAGGCTCCATGGTAAAGTGTCTTAGGCTTAGAGTATAAATTTAGGTTTGATCTTGGTGATAGCAAATCGAATAACGACATTTATATTTTACTCCAAAAGATAATCTTTGTTAAAACACTATTCCTTGTTGTGAATTAACATGCTTTTCAATCTAAATTTAAATGCAGCTAATTTCACTATGAAAAACTTTTTATTTAACCTAATAGCTAGTTTTTATGGTGAAAAACTTGGTTAAGTATCGGGTTACTGTGGATAGGGTTACCTGTATAGCTTGTGGCGTAGCGCCAGTTACGTGTCCAGAGGTATTTGTGCTGGGCTCTGATAATGGAAAGAATAGAGTTGTTGACAAGTATAATGTGAAAACAGATGAAAACATATCTATAGGAGAGATACCAGAAGAGCTATACGAATGTGTAAAGAACGCTGCTGAAACATGCCCTGTTAATGCGATAAAAGTTGAAAAGATTGAAGAGTAGATATAGGTATAGAGAGTTGTTATAACAGGGGGCTTAAGGAACTGCTCAGAGAACACATAATTACAAAGAATAGTATAGATAAAGTTGTGTGATTATGATATGTAGAGATGTTTTCAATTCCATAAAAATTTTTAGTATTAATGTTTTAGAAAAGCGTGGGAGGTTTCCAGAGGAGAAAAGTGTCGAGATTTACCTAGGGTATAGAAACACGTGGCGCAGGCTGCTAGTCGTAAAGGTCTTTGAAGGAAGGCCGCCGTTTTATAGGAAGTGGGTAGAGGTGTTCTCAATAGCACCTACACTGAGTTTTGATGAGGTGGCCTTTAAATTCGCTGGCTCTGACCTAGAGAAGGACTTGATTAAGTGCTTATCTAGTTTAATTGGTGCTGGTGAGAGGCTCTTCATAGAGTACCTCTATGATATAGAGACGTGGAGAGCTCTAGAACTTGGCGTTCCACCACACTTGACAAGGCTTGGCTTTATGCTTCTTGAAAACGGGTTTACATGGTTTAAAGACTGGTACTATCCAGAGGGGTTTATGGAGGGCAGCCCAAAGCTTCAGGTGGAGAAGCCTGTTAGTGATGAGGCTAGGCAGAGGCACTTAAAAGACTTGTGTAAAGATGCACTTTTATTTGCTGGCAAGTCAAAGGCTTTTATAGAGAGCAACAGTTATAGGGAAATTTTTGAGAAGGTTTATAGTAGAATTGAAAAATTCCTTAGCTCTTTCTGCTCAAATACAGGACAAGGGTAACAGTATTTTAGCCTCCTGGCGTTCCATGCCATGGGCTAGCCCTCCAAATCATGTCCCACACATCTTCTTCTGCAATAACTTCTCTCTTAGCCAAGCTATCTCTCACGCTAATCAAAACCCTGTGGTGCTCAGCTTCATCACTATGTATAGCAGATAGAATTAGCTTTACCCTAGGGTCTTCAACTTCTTTAAGCAACTCACCAACGAGTTTAACCATCTGAGCCTCAGTCTCAATATGCTTATCAATTTCTCTAGAGATAAGCTCCAGCTCTTTTTGCGATAAAACAGGCTGTGGAGATGTCAAAAGCTTTACCAAACCCTCGTAAAGCTGAGAATGCTTTAAACTGTCACTAGCAATACCAACAAAAATTGACTGTAAGACTGGGTGCTCTATCTTCTTGCTAAGCTCTGTAAGAGCTTTTGCATAGAGCTTCTCCTTCTCAACCATCTCTTTAAACACATTCAAGAAATTCTTAACAGACATGGAGACCACACCCAACTTAGTGATTTAACAATTTAAAAGCTATTTGCATTCATATGGGCATAGCTTAAAAAGGTTAGAGCTATAGGTTTCCTAGGGCGAGTACGCTATGATTGTTGTAGACCCTGTCTGTGGAATGAAAGTAGACTCTGAGAAAGCTAAGTATAAAGCTGTTTACAAGGGCAAAGTATACTACTTCTGCAGTCATCACTGCAAAAAAGCATTTGAAGAAAATCCTGAGTACTACCTGGTTCACGGACCAAGCGGAGAATTTATGGAGAAGAGTACGTGATGAAAGGCTGCGCAATCAAGACGTGAGCTTGCAAATAAGTAGAGGTGCTAGCGGTTTTTATGACAAGAGTTGTAGAGAAATTGAGAATTATTGGCATTGACTGCCCTTCTTGTGTCTATGGAATTGAGAAAAGGGTTTTTAGTGTTAGAGGGGTTCTGAGCTTTAAAGCAGATTATGTTTCTGGTGAAGCTGTTGTTGAGTATGATAGTGACTTTTGCTCTCTTAGCGATGTGGCTAAGGCTATTAGGGATGCTGGGTACGATATTGAGAAGGATTACCTGGAGCTCTACACTAGTGTAGAAAGTGAAGAGGCTTACTCTATTGAGAGCAGGGTTAAGAGGGTTCCTGGAGTCATAGACTGCAGAATATCGCCAGTTTCAGGGCTCATGAGAATTCTCTACAACCCCTATACAACGTCTCGTGAAGAGCTCAAGAAGTACTTAGAGAGGCTTGGAGTAGAGTTTACAGAAAAGGCTAGTGAAAAGCTTAGGCTAGAGGCTACTGATGCTAAGCAGAAGGTTATAAGGCTTTCAGCATTTGCCTTAGCGCTTCTCACCATAGTTTACCACAACATAGGCATTATTGCTAGCGTGCATCCACCTCTCTGGAGCTATAGAGACTTTGTCCTCTTCTCAATAGCTAGCGCAGTAATAATGCTTAATATTGATACTGTTTCAAAGGGGTTAAAGTCTTTAACAAGGCTTAGCCCCACAATGGATTCCTTAATAGCGTTATCATCTATATCTTCATACTTGTTTAGCATAGTTATAGCACTTAGATTTCTAGGGGGTTCAGAGACATTCTTTGAGGCTTCTGCTGGTGTACTAGGGTTTGTGGGGCTGGGTAAGTATATTGAGGCGAGGCTTAGGGGGAGGGCTGCCGAGGCTGTAGAGAAGCTGGGCGGGTTCATAAAGGGCAGGGTTAGGGTGGTCAAGGGGAGCTATGTTGAGGAAGTAGATGTAGAGAGGGTCTCCCCTGGCGATGTTGTTGAGTTTAAATCTGGCGAGAGAGTGCTTGTTGATGGTGTTGTTATTGATGGGTGGGGCTACGTAGATGAATCCACCTTCACAGGCGAGGCTACGCCAAGGTTTAAGACTTCTGAGAAAAGAGATCCTGTATTTGCTGGCACAGTACTTGTATCAGGGTACATCAGGGTTAGGGTCACTAGAGCAAGTAGAGACACTGTGCTTTCACACATAGTTGAAACTGTTAAGGAGTCCCTTTTCACAAAGCCGAGGACCCAGCTCATAGCGGATAAAATTGTTGGCTACATGACATGGGTAGTCATAGTGCTGAGCATAGCAACATTTATTTACTGGGCTACTAGAAGTAGCATTGAAAGTGCCGTACTGTTCATGGCATCCGTACTTGCTGTCACATGCCCGTGTCCACTCGGCATAGCTATACCAATGGTTTACGCAATTGCTGCATATAAACTTGCGTCACTTGGCGTAGTCATCAGGAGGGGAGATGTATTTGAAAGGGCTCTAAAAGTAAGTATTGCAATATTTGATAAGACAGGTACCTTAACAGTTGGAAAGCCAGCTGTAGAAAAAGTTGTGGTGTTTAATGGCTTTGAAGAAGATGTAATTGGTAAAGTGTGTAGTGCTGAAAGCAGAAGTGAGCACCCCCTAGCTTCAGCTGTGCTAAAGTTCTGTAGAGATAGAGGGTATGCATTTGCTGAGCCTAGTAGGTATGATCACATACCTGGGCTAGGCATTGTAGCTGAGGTGAATGGTGAGGAAGTTGTTGTAGGGTCTGAAAACCTTGTTATTGAAATGGGCATAGCCATACCTGAGTACGTGAAAAGCCTTGTTGCAGAGTATAGGAGGCAGGGGTACACAATAGTCTTTGCTGGGTTAAATAAGGTGCTATCAGGAGTCATTCTAGTGAAAGATGGTATCAGAGAAGATGCTGTAAGAGTAGTAGAGTTTCTCAAGAAGAGAAAAGTGAAAACAGCTATAGCCTCAGGAGACAGCACAGATACTGTAAAGGCAATTGCGAGAGAGCTCAAGATAGACGAGATTTACTCAGAGCTTACACCTGATGACAAGACTCAGCTTGTAGAAGAGCTTCAGAAAAAAGGCTCTAAAGTAATGTTCATAGGCGACGGAGTTAATGATGCGGGTGCCATTGGAAAAGCCTTTCTCGGCATAGCAATTGGCAGTGGTTCTGATATAGCTAAGATAGCAGGAGATGTAGTGATTATGAGTGAAAGGCTTAGAGACATAGAAATGTTGATTACTTTTAGTGAAAAAGTTAGAAGAAAAGCTCTTGAAAACCTTGCCTGGGCATTCATATACAACCTAACCCTCATCCCAATAGCCATGGGAAT
>JAJHQM010000020.1 GCA_020833345.1 Ignisphaera sp. | reverse complement strand
CATGTTTGAAGTATGAGGTGTTTTGTTTTATGATTGTTGTTTAAAGTTCTATTTCTTGGCAGGGGTGGGGTACTAGTATCTCTAGTTCTTTCTGTATTGGGGTTTTTATGGGGTTGGGCCATTGGTAGAAATGTATAAGTACAAGCTTTTTCACATTACTTTTGGTTGCTATTTCTATGGCGTCTTGGTAAGTGCTGTGCCCATATCTATGCGCTTCCTCGCTGTATCCAGAAGCTTCGTGTATTAGCATGTCACAGTTTTTTGCAAATTGTATTAGCTTTGGGTTGTAAGCTGTATCCCCGCTATATATAATGCACTTTCCCTCGCTATAAATTTTAATTGAGGTGCTTGGAAGAGTGTGTACAGCTTCTGTAAACTCTATTTCAAAGTCTTCTAGTCTAATCCTTTCCCCAGGCCTCACCTCTACAAGATCTAGAATACTTAGCGTATTTTGAGAGCCGGAAGCTTCTACAAGTTGTAGTATAGCTGCTAGTACATCCCTTATTGACACTACTCTTAGCTTTTTCAAGCCCATGTGCTTAGCTATTTGAAGCAATGTGGGTATACCTAGAGTGTGATCTCCGTGCCTATGGCTAATCACAACCCCAGCAAGCTCCTCACTTAACCTAAGACCGCAGATGCGCATAGATTTGAACACTCCTTCTCCAGCTTCAACTAAAATCCACTTGTGCTTTGAATTAACAATAGCAAAAGATGTGTATCCTAGTAAGGGATCCGAGATCCAGCCTCCAACGCCGAGGAAAACTATCTTAGCCATGGTAACACCACTTACATTCACTATATCACACTTAGCAAAACCAGCTGAATTTATGCACTACATGCACTTAGTAATGAAAATGTAGTGTTTCGCTATATGCTTTTAATAATTTCCATGAGCTCATTAAGTTTATCCAAAACCCTTCCCTCTTGGCATAAGCTTTCTAAGTAGTTCCAATCGATTTTCTCTTTCCATGTGGCTAAAAGCCAAAGCGCTTTATCTCTATCTTCTGTAGAGTTCCGGTACTTCCAGCCAGCTAAGTATATAGCTATGAGATCCTCTACCGGGTCAAGGTAGACATAAAGACTATCTACAAGTATTTTAGCAGGCTGTTTTCTTCTAGTGTAAGTAGTTGAAACTATGTCTATAGACTTAAGCGAAAGTATTTCATATGTTGGCAAATACCCTCTGCCAATTCTTTCAGAAAACATCTTCAAAAACTCCTCAACAACATCTTTACACTTCTCAGTTATGATATCAACATCCATAGTTCTATATATTCTCGCTGTATAGACCTCGACAGCAAAACCCCTTGTAACAATAATTCTACCAAGCCCTCTTCTCTCAATAAATGTGTTTAGCCATGCAACAAAGTAGAGATACCTCTTAGTATCCTCAGAAATTGCCATTAGCTTTGGTAAAACATCTTCCTCAAACACCTTTAACATTTCATTAACAATAAGGCTCCTACCTACCTCTTTAGCCTCAGAACCCTGTTCTCTCTCCACTCAACCACCTCAATATAAGTACCAATGAGCTCTCTAGCTAAAAAAGCTAGCCTCAATGCATCTCTAATATCCCTACTTCCAGTCCTGCTTCTATCACGCTGGCGTAGCATGTAAATAAGCTTGAAAACCTCTCTAAACCTAGCACTACTACTCATACAGCATCTCAAAAACTCACAACCTTAACAAAGCTATAATACCTTCAACAATATAGTGCTTTACTTCTTTAAGCATATGAGGTAAATTTAATGAGATTGCTATTGATTTTACGAGGTTTTCTTTAAGTTCGCCATAAGCCATGGCAAGGATTACATAGGCATCAATGATTACTCTATCAATTCTCTTGCTTTCCAGAATTCACCCTCCTCACTACCTAACTATCTCTGCCTCTTCTGCTTTGCTAATATAGTACTTCCACACCCTATCCCACATATCTAAAGGTTTAAGAACAATTTTATTACCCTCAACCCTTACCCCAAGTAGTGTGCCCTCTCTAACGCCAAGAGCATCTCTAATATTCTTAGGCAATACAATTACGCCCTTTCTATGCACTTTAACAACCTCCTTCACTTCCATAGCACCAAGCTTTTCACTTCTTAGCTAACTCATAAGTTTAGCGATGGGTTAACTTGGATAATAACAGGATAATAATAGTTGACCTCTATTATTACGTTTATTTTTGCCTTTACCTAAGAGCTTTAGAAGGACTTGAACATGCATTGAAAAGCATGTTTCTTAGAGTCTTAAATGAGCCTAGAGTCTCCTCCAGCCTTAAAAGGCAAGATTTTGTGTTACAATTGCCGTGTTTATGAATGTGCTTGTAGGATGGTTCTCAATAGCATTTTAGAAATATATGGCATCGCATTGATGGTCATGGTTATGTTTATAAATAATAGCAAGAATTTTGAAGTGCATCTTTATGACAAGGTAGATTCATAGTGTATTTGGCTTACTCGTTAGGGCTTTTTTCAGCTCTTTTACAAGTTCTCTTGACACTGTACCATTTCTACCACCTATACACACAGCTGTTCTTACTCCTATGACATCGAATCCCAGCTCCGTTAGCATTCCTATATGGCTTTTTTCAATGCCTCCAGCTATTGCTACAAGCAATCCGCTGCTTTTTGCTTTTTCAACAAATTTTTGTAGGTAGCTTTTTTGAAGAATATCTAGAGTTATGTAAGATCCTTTGCTAAGAGTATCAATCATGACACCGTGAACGCCAAGCTTTGTTGCGTAGTCAATGAGTTGCAGAGGCTCTATACTACCATGTATTGCATAGTCTGCATAGCCTACTACCACAACTTTTGCTCTTGACGTATTTTCAATAGCTTCCTTCACAATACCCTCAACATCTTTTGGATCTCCAGTTGCTATCCCTACTTTAATGTAGTTTACAAAAGCGTCTAGAGCTGTTGCTACATAGCCTATTTCAGGAGTGTATTTACGTAGGTCGCCTATGGCAACACTACACTCTCTCACTCCCTTAACAGCTTTAACAATGTCTCTCACTATAGCAATTCTCGGAAGCCCAAGGCTACCTGAAGAAGGGTCCTTAATATCTATAATATCTGCTCCACCCTCAAGAGCTTCTGAAACTTCGTTTAAAGCCTTTACAGAGACGAGTAGCTTAGGAGCCATGGGTCTGGGCCTCAGCTAAAAGCACTGCATCAAGATTATATACAAGGTTTTTCACAAAAATTTTAACTCTATCTAAAGCCAGTAAAGGATTTTGCGCCTTGCCCACAACAATAACGTAATCTGAGTGTGGAAAAGATATTGCCTCTTCATATACGCTAGGAGGGGGCTTTATCCAGTTTTTCACTTTTACATAGTACGAGTAACCCACTACAATATCTCCAGCATAAGCAACGCTATCTCCAAGTATGACGCTTCTCAAGGCGCCTTGGGGAAGCTCTTGAAAGAGCTTAGCTAGTGAAACTATTGTTGTTGTCGGCCTTGGATTGACTTCCACTACAAAGGTTTTTCCACTGCTCCACACAACATCCATACCAACAAAGCCGTAGAGACTAGGGAAGCACTTTTTTAGCTTACTAGCAACGTCTTTAGCTTGAGCCTTGAACTCCTTGCTTCTTAAAGGTGTTAAGCCTCCGGAGAACTTTAGCTCTCTATTAGTAGAGCTAATGAATTGAAGGTTTGCTGAATAGAGCTTAACGTTGTTAGTATCATAGAATGCAAGTATGCTTCCGTGAACCCCCTCTACAAACTCCTGTACAACAACTTCAGACTCTGAAGAGCATTTCGCAACACTGTGCAAAGCCTCAGCCAGTTCACTAGCATTTTTAACAACTTCAATGCATGCTGCTCCTGTTAACAATGCTGGCTTTAGTACCGCGGGCAGGGTTATTTTCTCCTCATCTACGCCTCCATGAGCTTTAATGAGCTTTGTACTGGGCACAGTTATGCCGCACTCTCTAAGGCTTTGAACTGCTGTGTACTTATTTGAGAGCAGTTCTATAAGCTGATGTGGAGGTTGTAAAAGCTGTGTGTGTAGGGATTTGCTTATCTCTATAAGCTCTCTTGGAGGAGCTACTACAACAGCATAGTCAAAATGTCTAGAAGCTCTCTCTAAGTCACTAATGCACTGTTGAGGGTTTACTTCAATAGAATTAGTAAAGTATAGATGTTGCTTAAGATCCTTACTCACAGAAGTGGTTACACTCAGCCCCGCCCAGCTTAGTAAATCTCCTAGTGATTGAGCCATTGCATAGCCTTCAATGAGTATATCACTATAGAGCTCCGCCATATCTTTTCTAAAGCAAGTAACTAAGTACTCTGCTACCAGTACCCTCACAGCAATGCAGCCTATAGCTGGATTAAGCTCTCTTTTCTCCTAGCCAAATACCTATATGCTGTGTGTACTGTGTAAACAGCTGAGAAAACCTCTTTAGCAACTTCCACAGGTCCGTAGAGTAGAAAATCCGCACCTAGCACAATTGGCATAACATTTGCAGTTAGTTCACACGCCCTATACCCCTCAGCTCCAAACCTCTCCTTAAACACCTTCTTCTGGGAAGACACAGCATTATGCGCCCCCATACCAACTGGCAAACCATACCTCGCCTTAACCTCCATCATAGCTCTGCAGGCTGCTGAAAGACTCGGTATATCTATTACAAAGGTATCTACAAGAAGTTTCTCAACACCATATGCACTTGCTTTTGAAAGTATTACCTCAAACGCCTTGATTCTCGCATCCACATCTATAACCCTATCCGTGTAGAGGAGAGCCAACACTGATTTAATTCCATATTCTTGCAAAAGCCTGTACTCCTCATCCTTAGACCTGGCTGTAACAGAGTTATATACAACCCTCTCTAAAATCCCCGCCTCTTTGGCAAACTGAAAACCAGCTTTAGCAACATCAATAGACGTAGAGTCTATTAAAATGGGCATTTTCGTTATATTAGCAACAAACTCAAGGTACTTAGCCATAGCCTCAGGACTTTCAGCAGTTACATCAATCATCGCAGGTATCCTAGTCTTAGATGAGGCATCTTCAACAGCCTTGACAAGCTCCTCTGCCTTAACCCTATCGAACTCACCCTTTCTAGCGTCAAAAACAATTTTATGACCATGGTAAAATATTGTGCCTATCAAAACAGGCGGATTTTCAAAAGCCTGGCTCCCAACCTTTACACCACCAATCTCGAAAACCCTTTGCTGAGTCTTGTAAACAAACATGCTTAAGACACCTGTGAAAATCCTTAGGCAAGAGCTAGGCAATATATGTATTCATGCTTTTAATCCTTAGTGTTGCCCCCAACACGAGGGCAGTGCTTTATCATATTCTAAAAAGCGCTAATGTTTAAAGCTCATTCTAATGACTTTTAGCATAAAATAGCTGTTATATTACTTTGGGGAAGTACTCATCAACTATCTTATTAGGCTCTTCCCTAAGGATCTTAATTGCCTTCGGCAAGTACTCTACTACATCATCTGGTGTTACTCCGTCTTCTCCAATCTCTTTTGCTACTAAGTCTCCTGCTAGCCCGTGTACGAGAACTCCCATTCTTGTTGCTTCTCCAAGGTCTCTATAGCCGATACCATACATTGCCGCTATAGCTCCTGTAAGAACGTCTCCCATGCCTGCCTTTGCCATTCCAGGGTTTCCAGTCATATTTATGTATATATAGCCATCAGGTCTGCAGACTAGGGTGTGTGCTCCCTTTAGCGTAATGTAGCTACTTAGCTCTATGCAAGTCTTTCTCAAAACCCCTATGGGGTCTTCAAGAATTTGCTGTATACTTAGTTGTGTTAATCTTGAGAATTCCCCCAGGTGTGGCGTTATTATTGTCGGGGCTTTTCTCTTCCTTACAATACTGAGGTCCTTGGAGATAGCTGTAATTCCATCTCCATCCACAATGACGGGCCTATTAATAGTTTCTACAAGTTTTCTGACAAGCTCTTGTGTCTCTGGATTCAATGAGGTTCCCGGGCCTACTGCAACAATATCTATATCAAACTCGTTTACAATTCTGAGAATTGTGTCAAGGTTTTTCATAGCTATTGACCCCTCTTCAGTCTCTTCCAGGGGTATGAACACTATCTCACTATTCTTTGCAGCTATAAAGGGTGCTACAGATTTTGGTGTTGCTAATCTTGAGTATCCGCCACCAGCCTTTAGGAACGAGTATGCTACGTAGTAAGGAGCCCCGTAGTAGTATCTTGCACCTGCTATAGCGAGAAACTTTCCAAAGGTTCCTTTATGCCCCCACTTAACTCTCTCTGGAGGTGGCACTGGGTAGTTAAGCTCAACTCTAATTTCATCAGAATTTAGAAGTTGTGGTGAGTACGATAGGTGAGAGACGTAAAGCTTGCCACAGTAGTAGTACCCTGGATACAGAATGTTTCCATACTTAGGCAACCCAAAGGTGACAGTGTAAGCTGATTTCACAGCTACACCGTAAACCCTCCCATTGTCTCCTCCAATACCTGAAGGAATGTCAACGCTAATAACAACTTTATTGAGGCTATTAATAGCCTCAATAACACCTCTTCTAACACCAGCAACCTCACCCTTTAACCCGATACCAATTAGCCCAACCACAAAAACATCGCATTCCCTGGCTTTCTCGGTAAACAACTTGACATCATTGTCAGTTTGAATCATGTGCAGGGGTATTTCCATGGCCTTTACAAGCTCGAAATTCTTTTTAGCAGGTTCTGTGAACTTCGTGATGTCGCCTACAATAAATGCCTCAACGCTTGCCCCACTAGCATAAAGTCTTCTTGCAACTACGAGAGCATCACCACCATTATTACCAGTACCAGCAACAATGCAAAATCTCTTTCCCTGCAAGCCTATTTCACGAAGTATTAAGCTGTATATGGCAGAGCCTGCATCTTCCATGAGGAGCTCGTGAGAAAGCCCAAATCTCTTTACAGCCTCTTCATCAATTCTCCTCATTTCTTCAACACTACAAACCTTTAGCCTCGTGAAACCTGTAGGCAAAGCCATGTTACAGCTCCTCAGAATGCTTTAAGAACTCGTAAAAACTTTAAGCATATAAACTTTCTATAGCAGGGCCTGTGCAATGCCTGTTAAGGTCATACCTGTTCTCGATGTAATGAAGGGGCTTGTTGTTTACGCCGTAGAGGGTGTTAGAGAAGAATATAAACCACTTGTTAACAGCGTTGTATGCTCTTCTCCAGAGCCAAAGTGCTTTATAGACAGGTTTTGGGAACTAGGTTTTGATGAAATCTATATAGCAGATCTCGACTCTATAATGAATACAGGTGAAAATTGGAGCGTTATTGAGTACGCTGTGAAGAGGGGTTTTAGGGTTTTTGCAGATATTGGAAGAAAAGGCATTTTAAAAAACAATGGTGAGAGGCTGTGCTTTGTTATAGGGACTGAGTATCTCTTCTATCCTCAAGAGCTAAAGCTCATATGCAATAGGGTTTCAAGCTTAGATATAGTTGAGAGGGAAGTGAAGTTTGCAAATACGATACTGCCTATAGAGAGTGTGCTGAACAGGTATAGGGAGCTGGGGTGCTGGCCTCAAACGCTTCTAGTCATTAATCTGAAGAGAGTTGGAACTATGAAGGGATTTGATGTAGAAATTGTCAAACTGGTTAGGAAGTTCTATAGGGGAAGGCTGGTTGTCGGAGGAGGCATTTCGGGTATTGAAGAAGTTAAAAAGCTCGGTGAGGCTGGTGTTGATGGGGTAATCATTGCTACGTCTTTACACAAAGGTCTTGTTAAAAGCACTTACATTTAGCACCTTTCCACACATTAAAAGCATAGATAGTTGCTATCGCTGTGGCTAAGGCGTACACAATTAAAACAATTACCTCTGCCGGAGCTGTAAACATCGCTCTGCCTATCTCTGACTGCTGAGGAGCTATAGTTGTGTTCTTCAAGACCCAGCCTCTTTTAGCCAATGCTATAAAGACTCTATCACCTACTAGCTCCACTGGCTTTACATATAGCTGATACCTATAGCCACGGCCCAGCTCTTCTCTATGCAGTAATCTAAGCCCCTCGTCTAAGAGCCTTAATTCAGCAGTAGCAAAGTTACTCATGTCGGGAACCAAGATAAGCACAGCAATACCGTAATTAAGTTGCTTTATACTCACAACGCTTCCTCCACCTGCATAGTGAAAGGCTTTTGCATAACCCTCACACATCTCTACAACACCTTCAGTTGTACCTAGGTATAGACATGCATCAGTAGCTGCAAGGCTAAGAAGGCTCCACCTGCTCCTTAGCACTACTTTGTTTAACAACTTTAAATCGCGAGATAATAAGATGATGTGTGTTGTATCGTCAAGTGTGTACCCAAGTGCAATGCCATCTCTAAACACAGTAATGCGAGGGGTAATGCGTTTACCTAAGCCTATGGAAATGTTAAGTGAAGACTCTAATGCGAGGTTATCTGCTAACCTCTTCTCAATCCTTATCAATGAAAAGCCACTCTTATTAATAATACCTACGATGTAGAGTCTTTCATCAAGTATAGCAATATCGATAGCTACATCAACGCCCTGGGAAAAAGCTTGCAAAGCATTTTTAACAATGTTCAGCTTTTCATCAAATACTGTTATAAGCCATGAGGTTGAGGTGCTAGATGTATTCGCAGCTCCCACAACATATACCCTACCCCTGTGTGTAGCACAGCTGTAAAACCCGCCAAAGGACCCTACAAATACCTTAGCAATAGCCCCTCTTGCAGTGTCAATTACCATAGCATATGCCTTTGGGTATCCAGATGAGTTTTCAAAGCCAAAGATGTAAAGAAATTGATTAAGTATGCAAATAGCGTTAGGAGCTCCAATAACTCCAAGCTCTTCAATAGAAGAAATGCTGTAAGGTTTAGCAATAGACATTACTAGCCAGAGAGTTATGGTTAGGATTGCTAGAAGCGTTTTTGCTTTAGCTATTGACACTCTTTCTCAACTCGTTTAACACACTCCTCAACGCACGTTTCAAAAGATTCTTTATTAAAACTTCTCTCTGCACACACCTCCCTGCAGTATCTATAGGGGTGAGTTTTTACGTAATCGTCACACAGAAGCTCCACAGCCATAGCATTGCTACCAAATGTTTTCACATTTTAAAGAAGGCTAAAAGTCTTTTGTTTAAGTTTCCGTCTGCTTCCTGTAATGTTTATAACTCATTCTAATTCATATTTATCCTGGTGAGAAGTGTTCATGGGTTTTGAGCACCTTGAACACACAGCTGATGTTTTAATAAAGGCTTGGGGAAGGAACTTGGAGGAGCTGTTTGAGCAAGCTGCTAGAGGAATGTTTGAGGTTATTACTGATACTAACAAGGTTGAGTCAAGGGAGAGAATAGCCATATCTGTTTGCGGTTTTGACTTAGAAAACGCGCTATACAGATGGCTTGAAGAGCTTCTATTTTATCATGATAGTAGAAACTTTGTATTTGGCAAGTTTAGTGTTAGCAAGGTTTATGAGCAGGTTTCTGAGAGTGAGAAGCAAGTTTGTGTTGAGGGTGTTGCTGAAGGTGAGGAATTTGAGCAAGGAAGGCATGAACCTAGAACTGTCGTTAAGGCTGTTACTTATCATGAGATGAGGATTTGGAGAGAAAATGAGAGTTGGTACGCAACTTTTGTTGTTGACATATAGCTACTCGGGTAATAAGTAAAATATGTTGTCAATGAGCATCTTAACGTCGCCTTCACTCAGCAAACCGCTAAGTTCGCTAAGCACCTTCTTTAGCACCTCACTACGGCTATTCAAATCTGCATATCTTCCAAAGTACCAAACCATAGCATCTAAATTTAGCGGAGGTATTCCTGATAACCTGGCTACCTCACTCCACACGCTTCTAATAGCATTCGAGTACTTTAGCAAGAGCTTTCTATCAATACCAACGCCCCTGACCTCTAGAGCTCCAGAAAGGTATGTTACTAGTGCAACTCTGCTGTCAACGGGTATAGGAATTTCTATGGGAACATTCACTTTCTCGCCAAGAGCTTTTCGAGTGTAGTACAGCATCTTAATGGCAAAGACAACTGTTTTAGAACTGGGATTGGTATTGAGGCACTGGCTAAGCCTTTTCCAAACATCAGTTAAAGGAAGCAATTCAATAGCCTCTAAAATACCTTTACACCTTACAACTTTAAAGACTCTAGAAAGTTTTTGCCTAAGCATAACCCTGTTAAACCTCTCAATAAATTTTCTCACAATTTCATCTGCAGATAGAGTCAAACCCATGTCTGTACAGTACTGTATAACATAGTCTGAAAACCTGGTCCAGTAATCTTCACCACGCATAGACAGTCTATAGCTAACCAATGCATTAAGAACAACAAGCAGAGGAGCATAACCTTCACAAATCTCCACAACCCTTTTGATAGCTTTGTACTGAGGATCTATATCCTCAAATAGTAAAACCTTTTCTTTACCCAAAGAATTAACAGCAATTGCTAGGTCTTGAACCCTAGCTACATTAACTCTAACAAAAACCATGCCAAGATCCCCATTTCAGCAATAAGTAATGCATTTGCATTAATACCTTCAATACTTTCCTTGCAGTAGAGTTCACACCTAATGCTATCTTTAAACAAGTTTAAAATATGTAGATATTGTAAAGATTTCAAGGTGTGCACATTGCACCACATTTTTGCCATGCTTGACATCACTATGACCATTTTCATTATTATGATCGTTGTAGTAGCAATTCTTATAGTCTATTCGTTTGCAATTCGCTTACAAAGAGAGAAGGTATTGAGAAGGTTTGTAACCAGCTTACACGTTATAGACAGAGAGCTTGTTTTACCAGAGACAATACCTATTGAACTTGGTTATGTGAGTGTGAAATGCTTATGGAAGAGTTCTGGTAGGTCAAGGTACTACTCCTGCAAATTCAATGTAAGTGGAAAAGAGGTAAAAGAAGTTTCTAAAGTTAATGTGAATTCTATCTGCAACAACCCCTTCTACATCTATGTTAATCAAAGTAATGAAGTTCTCGCTTTAGCTCCCGGATTCAGAGTTAGTGCTGGTAAGTACAAGGGCATCTACGTTCTCTGCCTCGACTCCTCAAAAATTCCCTCTACAGCTATTGAACTTATCGCACATTCTAATTCTGAAAAAGCTGTTGGTAGAGTTGAAGTTAGTACAGAAGGATATGAGGCTTTAGTTCATTGGGCCTTTGAAGCTCCTCGTGAAAAGAAGGTTGTGTTTGATGATAAGGCTGGGCTGTACAGAGTTGTTGAGGAGTATAGGGGTAAGCCGAAGGCTAGGAGTGCAAGGATAGAGCTCTGCTTTTTAACCGTTTCTCAGCAGATGGTGATTCATTGTCTTCATCTTCTTGATTCCAGCTCCTCACCATCTGCTTCTCAACGGCCTCCCCGAGCCCCCTCACCGCAGAAGCTCACCACTAGTTGCCTAGTGGCTCATCACCCTACGGGTCTCGGAAACCCGGGGTCACTGACTAGACTTGTAAACTACAGAAGCTTATAAGCCTCCATCATTAAGAAGTGTTAGACATCAATGAATATGAGTGTTGTAAATGATTATGAAGACCGAAACAGCCCCAAGAGCTAATATGGAGTGTAGAAGGGTTGCTGTTGCAAGTAAGCCAGGTGAGGAGTCTAGAGGGTTTCACAGGTATGTAGTGAAAGAAGGAATTGTAGTATTCCATAAGGATTTGCTCAGCAACAGCGCCTTTAAGGTGTTTGCAAAAGCCGTTGAACCTCAATATAGGAGTATTATTGCTGGATATTGCCAAGGCTGTGTACGGGCAAAGCTTGTTTTAGACATACCTGTGGGCAGGGATGTGGTAGTGGAGAAAGATATTTAACTTAATAATGCTCTTAGAGCTATAACTTGCAGTGATGCTTCCTTAAGGCAGGCGCTCATTTTCTTTGCCTCGGGAAACCCTTATAAACCCTATGCACTTCTTCATACTTTGTGACTCCCTAATGCAGCCAATAATTGTTGTTCCCTTTGCTTCTGAGATTCACGGGAAGGAGTATTATGCTAATGTGCTAGAGGTTTTCAGAAAGCACTTTGGTAGGTATGGCATAGATTTTCATAGTGGTATTATAACAAGCTTTGAGGAGGCAGAAAGCCTTGGTAAGAAGTATCAGGAGTTCCTCCCTATAGCTCTTGTATTAACTGGTGGTACGAGTAATCTTGTGTTTAGGTTTGCTACTAGTGGCTCTATTGACAAGCTGTTTATTATGGCACATAGTGAGCACAACAGTCTTGCTTCAGCAATTTCTGCTAGGGCTAAGCTGGAGCGAGAGGGGATTGTGGCAGGGCTTTACTGGTGTGAAGAGTACTACTCTCTTGATTGTGAAACTGCTGTGGATAAGGTTATGAGTGTGGCTAGGAGTGTTGCACAAGTTGTAGGCTCTAAAGTAGCCATAGTTGCTGATAGGGATAAGGGTGAGGTTGAGGAAACATTTGAGTCTCGATTCGATGCTACTGTAGATATCATTCCTCTAGAGCAGTTCGCTTCTATGATGAATGTAGCTAGTGGTGATAAGGTGAGGGAGATTGTTCTTGAAATCGAAAAGAGCTTTGAGTTTGAAGCTTCTAAGCAAGCTTTAGAAAGAGTTGCAAGAATGTTTTTAGCTTTTGAAGAGCTGGTAAAGAAAGGATACAACGCTATTTCTATAGACTGTTTTCCATTTATACTAAAGTATGGGATCACACCCTGCATACCCTTATCACTGCTGAACAGCAAAGGCACTGTAGCAACATGTGAAGCTGATCTCCAAGCAGCACTAGGCATGATGTTAGCAAGGGCCTTAACGAAGAAAAGTGGGTGGATAGGAAACGCTGTTTCCTTCAAATCCGATAGAGCCATGCTTGCACACTGCACCATAGCTCTTGACCTTCTTAAAGGGAAGGCGACGGCGATGCAACACTTTGAGACTTCTGCACCCTATGCTATAGTAGGAGAGGTTGAAAGCAATGTTGTAACGCTAGTATCCATTGACAGGGACTTTTCAGTACTATTCATGGAGAGAGGCAAGGTTGTGAAATCAGGGCTCTTAACATATGGCGCTTGCAGAATGCAAATGGTTATAGAGTTTGATACGCCAATAGAGGTTGTTCCGAGGTATGCTCCAGCAAACCACCATGTGGTCTTGGTTGGGGACTGGATTGAGGAGCTCAGAGACATTGCATACATGCTTAACATGGACGCTGTCATGTATAGCGAGCTCATAGTCTAGCCCATGCTGATAGCTCCCGCCACTCACGGCGGGGCTCTACGCTCACTGGGGCTTTACTTCACAAGTCGGGCGCTCCTCATGGGCGCGGCATCACGGTTTCAGGCCCTGCCACCAGCTTCAGGAAGGCGTGGGCTCGCAGCTTGCTAAGCTTGCCTACACTCAACTTCATGTACAGATGCTGTATCAAGATGTTTATAAGCTTTTTTATTAAAATACCTCTCTGCCCTAAAAGAGCAAAGCCTCCAACAAGGGTGAAAATGATGAGCGGCATTTTGAGACCTAGGAGCTTTTACTACCTTCTTCATCCAAGGCCTGTGGTAGTGATAGTAACTCTTTGCGAAGGTGGGAAGGCTAATGCCATGCCTGCCTCTTGGGTAACACCAGTATCTGAAGAGCCTACAGCATTAGCTGTAGCAATAGATAAAGAAAACTACACATTCACATGCATTGAATACTCTAAGGAAGCCACCTTCAACATACCTTCTCAAGAACATGTAAATATAGTCTACGGGCTTGGAACAGTTAGCGGAAGAGCAGTAGATAAGGTAAGGATGTTTAACCTCAGACTCGGAAAAGCAAACAAAGTCGCGGCACCAATATGGCTAGACGCTATAGGCTGGATAGAGGGTAGAGTAATGAACAGGGTTGACGTTGGTGAAACAGCGCTTTACATTTTTGAAGTTTTAGACTACTATGCAAAACCAGATGCAGTCTCTGAGTGGGGCTGGAAATTCGATAAAGCTAGCCCTCTACATCACGGATCAGGAAGAGGCTTCCACACTGTGGGAAAACTTATACTGGCCTCAAAAACAAAGCAATGATTGCAGGCGCTATTGTACACAATTACATGAAGTTACATTGTTAGCTCTAACACTTATACATTATGCATTTGAAAGCAGAAACCGATGTTGAATTTATTGTAATGCCTCTAAAGTTTTACATAATTGATGAAGTAGGTAATATGAAAGCGGCTACCGCACCAGCAATTCCACTAGAGGTGAGGGAAAGTTAGAGAGTGTATCTAAAGTATTGAAGTAGTTATACTGAGTATTTTCTGGGCTTTTACTGTATTTCTCTCTATGTACATTAGTGTACTTATTGGTAACAACTTCTCTACATAGTTTATAGCTTCTATAAAGCCTGTTTTCGCAGAGCTTTTTACCTCCATATCAAAGTTTGCGTAACGTATCTGCAAAGCCTTTACTGTAAGGCCTTGTATATATCGCACCTCCTTAATTGTTTCATGTGGTGACTTATTTAGCCAGAGTATGTATTCAAGAATCTTCCTCTGAGTAAGCACTTCCTTTTCCATAAATGCTCTTTCCTTTCTGTTTTCTTTTTCTGTTTTAAACATTTCAATAGCTACTTCAACATAAGTTCTTAGACTTCCCGGCAAGACCTTTAATAGGTTTCGCTCACTAGGTATAGAAACGATTTTATCTGCTATGGATACGGCTGCAAGCACACTTAGCTTTTCACTTTCATTTACATTAATAACTGGAATTCTACTTAAATTAAAATCTCTAAATCTATTCTCAAAGTCTGCTTTTATATGAGCATACACCTGGTTTTCCTGAATGTATAGAGTGGTTATGGGTTCCAGGAAAACGCGTAATGTTAGGGGTGTATCAAATTCTATTGCAACAGGGTATAGGACATCGTGTACAACAATGTAATACCTACTTGCAAGGCTAGTTAAATCAGCATACCTAGTTCTGGTTTCAAATAACTGTATAGAGGGAGAGATAGAGTCTATTAATGTAATGCACTCAAGCAGAGACCTCGCCATAGGCACTCCAAAACCTCTCGCAGCTCCTAAGAAATGTATCTGGTTAAATCCTTAATATGTAGTATGTAGAATAACAATAGATGTGTGTTGCAAGCACTCTCATTGCTGTTTCATAGTGCAAGAACTTTTAAACCTAGCTAAAGGTAGAGTTCTGTGGTGTGTGTATTGGAGCGAAGTGGGACTGAGGTAGAGCCTGAGGTAAAAGAAGTGCTTGATAAGATTTCAGTTGAATTTATAAAAAGATCTGATGATATGAAAGGAGTTGAGTGCTGCAGAGCTTTTATCGGGTTTAAGTCTATTAGAAGTTATGAAGAGCTTGTAGATGCTTTATCTTGGTGTAAAGTAGTCTTTGTATTAGTTACAACAACTCTTTGCCCTTACTGTAAAATGTTTAAACCTATTTTCGCTAGGGTTGCTAGGGAGTTTAGCGGGCTAGCAGCATTTGTAGAGGCTAATGCTGATTACGTACCAGAGGTAGCGGAGATATTTGGTGTGTATTCTACACCAACTACAGTAACTATTATGAATAGGAGAGCTATTGATGCAGTAATAGGATTTATGCCTTATCCATACTTCAGGAGCTATGTTGAAGATATTTTAAGACACGCAAAGTGCTTATCTAATTAATTTAGCTAATTTCTAAAATTTCTCTACCAGATAACGTAGGTACACCTATTTTGCTGAAGAATCCTTTCAAAGCCTTTTTGGATAACTTACTCAATCTATGCACAGTTTCAAGAGGTAGCGGGTATCCTGCAGGCGAGAATGCTCTAAGGCAAGACACTAATATAGTAATGTCAGGTTTTTTCTCTACATAGGGTACTGAAAGCTGAAACACTTGTGAGCCTTTTCCAAACCTAGTATACGTTACTAAAAAACCCCGTATAGCTGTTGCCTTTAATCCAAGGAACTTCAGCAAATCGCTAGTTATTGAAACATCTACAGGCTTACTATACCCAGGTTCGTTATGCGGTTTCACGCCATGGATTTTCGCCAGCTCAAAGAGCTGAAAATCTGCATAGCCTAGCTTATAAAAGTTTACAAAGCTAGATTTTGCAATAAAGGCAGTAACAAAGCTTTCAACAAGCTTCTCTATCAGGTCTAGCTTGTCGTTAACAACATCCTCTAGCTTCACCTCACCTTCTATGCTTCTCAACTTCACAGCCTTTGCAATATCTTTTCGTGTTAGCATAAAGGAGAGAAAGGAGCCATCAAAGAGAGCAACATCAGCAGAGTAGCTTTTTAAGATGCTTTGCATAGACTTTAGCTCAAGGAAATACGCATACATTGTTAAGGCTTTTTTAAGGTCTGATCTTCTAACAGGACCTTTTTTCTCGAACTCCATTACCCCAGCATCATAAAACCTGTTAGCAGCTTTTGCAACAATTTTATCTCTATCAAATACATACACCTGCGAAATCCCCTGAATAACATATATTGGAAATACCCTTGACTCAATTAACACAAAACTAGAATCCACAGCAGCAACACTATAACCATAGCTAGGCTTGCTTTCAGGCAGCAGAGTCCACTCTACTTTCTCTAGCTCTTCTACAACATTCTTCCTCCTCTCCTCAATTATGTTGTTCAACACTTCTCTAAGCCTGGTGAGCATAACTGCGAGTTCTGGATACAGCATAGCCATGTTAAGTCACACTTTTGCTACATATGTAGTGCCAAATCTCTTCAGTCTAATTTCACTCCCTTCTTCAAGACCTGTTGGTATAACCCTCATTGCTATGACTCTACCTTTAACCTTGTAAACTGTGAGCATATCACTTGCAAGCATGGATATGTTTGTTCCACGTGGTAGTGCTACCATATCTAAACCTGCAACACATACAAAGCTATAGCTAATTAAGTCTCTCACTCTAACACACCCCTCTTTTACACGCTGAGAAAGAGCACTATCTTCTGCTACAGGAAGCATAACTTCATTAAAACCTGTGTGCCTAACTCCTACTTTTTTTGGCAATGCTTTTACTAAGGCACTTAGGTTATACAATACGTTTAGAGTTCCTGGAGCTCCTAGTGGAGCTCCAAGTAAGGATTCCACAAGTAGTGCAATACTTTCCTCATTACTTAGCCATGGGGAGAGTGAGAAGTCTATGCCAGTAAAAGGAATAGAACTACACTGTGATATGGTGTCAGCTTCTTTAGCTACATCTCTTAAAAACTCGTAAAGGCTTTTCCTATCTCCAGCAATAGCCCTTGCAATGGCGTCTATATAGCGTAGAGAAAGGCTAAAGCTAGCTATATTTGAAATATTTGCTGTAGCTGGGAAGTAGGGAGTTTCCAGCCATGTGCCAAAAGATATTGCAAAGCGTGTAAAAGCTTCAAGCTCGACATCTTTAACGCTATATAAAGCCTCAGTAACTCTCTGAAGGCACTCTACAGTGGAACATGCTGTTGAAAAGAACAAATTTTCTACAGCTAAGAGTCTTGCCGCTTCTTTAAGGCACTTGTGCTCAGGATCTAGGGGAAAGGCGACCATAACATCCCTACTCCTTAACACACTTGCTATTTCATTAGCTATGCGTACAATATCACTACACTCCAAGGATATTGAAGGTACAACTGGAAGTACAATTCTATTAGTCCAAACACTAGCATTTACACTTCTAGAGCAATCAAACACCTTCCCAGCCAATTTTACAGCACTGCTAGTAATTTCTTCAACACTCCAGCTATGAACAGGCACAAACACTGTAAGAGCTCTTATCATAGGCATAGAGCTTCACAAACCCTCTGAACTCTTAAAGAAACTATTTAATTTAAACAGAGTACTAAAGCACTCACAACTCACTAAAAATAGCTTCAAAATGCATTAAGTTATTAACAGCCTTTGACTGGTATTTCAAGCTCAGTAAAGTTCTTTTAAATACTTAATGCAGGGCTTTCATGTAGTTATGGATTTCGCTAGAGTAAATATAAGCCTAGGAAGTAGTTTATGGATGGAGATGATTGCAAATCTATATAAACCCATTTTAGTGCTAAACCCTTACTACTAGGTTGCAAATCGTGTATAAGCTTAGCAACTATGCATCACGAGTTGAGCTAATTACTAAGAGCTACCAAGATTTTAAGACGCTTATAGAGAGTCTTTTAAATGAGTTGCTATTTGAGTTAAATCTTCGTGATGGGAAAAAGCATGTTAAGCTGAATTGCAATTGCGATGTACTGTTTATAGGCGATGTGCACGGGGATTATTACACACTGCTTGCAATACTAGAGAAAGCAAATGCATTTAAAATTCTTAGGAACAGAGGCTACATAGTTTTTCTCGGGGACTACATTGATAGAGGGGATGAGCAAATAAAAACGTTAGCTCTTTTAGCATTATTAAAAACCGAGTGGAGGGATAGAGTAATACTCTTGCGGGGTAACCATGAGCCTCCGCCACACCTCATACCATCGCCTCACGATTTTCCATTAAAACTAATAGAATCATTTGGATCTTCTAATGCGAAAGAGCTTTACTCAATACTTCAAAAAGTATTTGAGGCACTGCCTCTAATACTCTACATGCCAAAAAAGCTAATAGCCCTTCACGGAGGACCTCCAGTAACAAGGTTACTAAAACATGATAATCCTGAAGACATAGTGAATGTGAGTGAGGAGGATTACGAGGAGGTACTGTGGAGTGATCCAAGTGAAGATGTTGAAAACTATGAGTTTAACTACATTAGAGGAGCAGGACTTCTCTGGGGATTTAAAGTAACAGAAGAGCTCTTGAGAAAAACAAGTACAAAAATAATCATCAGGGGGCACGAGCCTTGTGATGGCTATAAGTTTAACCATGAAGAGAAGGTTCTAACATTGTTCTCAATGAAGGGCTACTACGGTAATCAGTATGCCGGAGCCCTTCTCATAAACACAGAAAAGCTCTTAGACAATAATGTAGAGAGGCATATTAAAGAAGGTATAATGCTTATTTAGTCATCTCGTGGTCCGGTCATCACATTCCATTCAGACTGGCTAGAATAAATCATCCAGCAATTGTGTTAGCAGAAAAAAGTAAATAAGCATTACTGAAACTGCTAGGTGGGTTGGGGAGCCAAACTGAGGGCTTACTGCAGTTGTGCTCCAAAGGTATAGCAAAATATAGGTTTTTACTTATAGCTTTCAATTTGCCTTAGAATCTCCTTATAGGTTTTTGGCTCAGCTTTTTCCCCTACAAACTCTATAACAATGTGTTTAAACTTAGGCTCAAGCCTCCTTATAGCATCTTCAATTCTTGTAGAAAGCTTCTCAGCATCCTCAACCTCCATATCCTTATCTACTTCAACCTCAAGCACAAGCATGTATTCATCTTCTGTAATCATCATTGCATTAAAGACGTTTACATCTCTAATCTCCTTAAATTCAAGAATTTTGTCAATGACTTTTTTAAGTATTTCTCTTGGCGGAGCTCTCCCTATTAATACTTGGAAGTATCTGTATCCAAGGCTAATGGCTGAAACAAGTATTACACCTGTTAAAGCAAGGCTTCCTATGGCATCTAGCACAGGATTGCATATCATGAGTGTAAGTAATGCAATTGCACTTCCACCTGTATCACTAGCAGAGTCTATGATGCTAGTTGTTAATGCAGGGTCTCTAGGACCATACAACATAAACCGACAAACTATTGCAAGACTAACAACATTAGTAAGAAATGCCAGGGTAAAGGCGTATAGGGAGTATCTTTCAACACTTATTTCAGTAACCTCTGATAAGATGGCAATGACTTTGAACAACGCTATGGCAAATATCAGCCCACAAAAGAGCATTATTGAAAGCAAGGTAAAGACGTATACTGCTCTTCGACCACCAAATGGGTAATAAATGCTTTGCTTCCTTCTCTCATAACTTAGTCCAAGAAGAAGAAGACCTAACCCCACAGCATCTCCAATGTCATTAAGCATGTCAACAAAAACGCTTGTTGCATTTGTACCAGTTATGCTAATAACCTTAAGTGTTACTGTTACCAGGTTTACTAGAAATAGGATTGCTATGGGATGCAATCTTCGGCTTTCACCAAGAGTAGTATCGCTCTCCAATTCTGTTTATAAGCTTTTAGCAGTATGACCAGTGCTCTCAATGCTTAAAGGTGATGAAGCACTCCATTTGAGAACCTTATGTTGATAGTAGGGGTAATGCATTATGTGATAGATGTGCTGTTGTGCAGTGCTGTAATACGTTATGATATAATTGTCACCACAGCCATATGAAAGCATAAAGTGCTAAGACCACTACTGTATTTATTATGTTAAACAATAGAGCTACTTTTATAAAGTCTGTGAAACCTGTCTTAATGTTCTTACTATTCAGTATGTGCACTGCTACAACATTTGCACCACTACCTATGTATGTATACCCTCCTCCAGCTGTTAGACCAGATAGTACACCCCACGCAAGCATCACAGGATCCGCACCAGTTTTTATTGCTATGGAGTCAACTACAGGTAGTAATGTTAGTGTTACAGGTATGTTCTCTATGAAGGCTGATAGCATTAGAGAAATAGTGAATACTGCTACGCCTAAAGCAATAATGTTTCCACCAACACCCTCTAAAACAAAATCTGCTATAACATCTGTAACTCCATATTTCTTCAGAGAGTTGCTTAGAAGAAAAATTGCTATTAGGAATAGGGGAAGCTTATAATCAATGCCTTCTCTAAGGGACCTCTTGACGCACTCAAAATCACCATGTGCAATAGCCCTAGTTATGTAAAGCCCTCCTAAAGCCACTATGGCTGATAATGTTAGTGGTATTCCGAGCTCTTTTCTAAGGCTTAAAAGAGTTATCTTAATGAATAGAAAAAGCGTTGCCTCTAAAACAAACCACCTATCTACAAAGTTTTCATCCATTTTCACTACTGTAAAACCCTTCCTTAATACATGTGTATAGTTTTGAAGAACATAGAATGCAATTGCTATTAGCATTGGTATGAATACTATGAAGAACATTGATGGTCTTGACCTATATATGAAGAAGTCTGTGAATGCTAAGTTATAGTGTCCTGCAACAATGATTGCTGGAGGATCGCCAATCATTGTTGCTGACCCAGCCATTCCAGCGGCAAGAGCCATTCCTATGAGGACTTCCCGTGTACCTATGTTTAGAAGAGACGCTATTTCAAAAGCTATGGGGGCAAATATGAATACAGTAACAGCATTTTCAAGAACTAAGCTAACGACACCACTAAGTAAAATCACTATGTAGAGTAGTAGCAAGGGCTTTTTAACCCTGGTTACAGCTCTATAAGCAATCCACTTACCAAAACCAGAAATC
>JAJHQM010000069.1 GCA_020833345.1 Ignisphaera sp. | reverse complement strand
GTTTATTAAGCAGAAATTGAGTAACAATACTGTTTTGATACGTGATGATGGGTCCGAGTTGCTGAAACGTGATGATGGAATATTGAGCTGAGCCATGCTTATAGCTATCCTCTCAACTACCAGTGGCACATTCTCGGAGGAATGTCAATAGATTTGCTTGAAAGGCTTAAAGGAGCTGGAGGTAGAGATCGAGCTAGATTAGATTCTGCAACAGTTATAAACTGAGGCTATGCATATTATATGCTGGGGTGGGTTGGATAAAGCGCTCTCATGTTTTGATCTTGAGTGTCTTACCTATTGTGCTCAACAACGTTCTTACCCCTATAGCTATAGCTGGTTTTGTTGGGTTTAGAGAGTTTGTGAAAAACCCTGCATACTATATTTTTCTTTATGGACCATATCTTTGGAGTGTCTATGAAATCTTCTTAGCCTATTTAGCGTTGGTGTTTTTGAGGAGAGAGGGTGGGGATGTTAAGAGAGTTATTGGCGGGTTTAGAGATAGACCGCTACTCTCAATAGCTATTGTCATTGGGTTTACTGCACTATCTATGTCTCTTAACTATGTATCCTCACTGATGTTTGGAGCCAGCACAAGCAGTAATCTCATCAAGATGTTGCCACTATTTACAGTTCTATACCTAGCCACAGTAGGCTCCATAATTGCCGGCATCTGTGAGGAGTTTATCTGGAGAGGCTACCTACTAACCAGATTCGAGGCGCTCACAGGCAAAAAGGTGGTGGCTGTCGTTATTCAAGCAATTCTGTTTGGCCTTTACCACGGACCATACACAATATCTCCAGTAGTATTCGGACTCATAGCAGGTCTAATATACATCAAAACAAGGAGACTAACACCACTAATGATCAGCCACACAGTCATAAACTCCATAGGCTTCACCATAGCATACCTCACATAATGCAATTCACACCCGCCTATAAACCTGAAGAACCCTACCCACTTCTTAAGATTAGCCGTGAGTGTTCCTACCTCTGTAACATCATAGCATCTCCAAAAATCTTGCCAAGCCTTCAGACTCCATAAACTTAAGCTCTTGAACAACCCCTTCATGAAATTGTGAATCATGTTTGATATGTTGATGCGTCTAGAAGGTTCAAATTATTTGCATATAGCAAGAATCTCAAGATACTAGCAAAACACTGATTGTGCTCACCTTTCCCTCATCACTAAGCACATCACCATGCCTAAGTATTGTTATAGTTGCTACTCCAAGAATTGTTCGTGTCACAGCCTCTGTTTCCCTAATTGCTGGAGCTATTTCTATGGCTTCCTCAGCTACTTTTGTAACTATATTGAGTGTATCACCATCAACAACATAGCTAGCATAGCATATGACATCAATCTAAAGTGTTTGGGCAGAAACACCAAATCTATGAAAACATCAAAAAGAATCAGCAAAATCAACACAACAAGGATTAGGGCTACAATGAAGACATGCTTAGCCATTCATGATCAGCAACACCAAAAGAACCAGAACAGCACAGGTAAAAACCTTGTTCATAACACATTATAGCCCTATCCATTAAACCGCACAACCACAAACCCATATCCAGACACAAAAGAAAACAGATAAAACAGCTTTCAATTCCATTCCTTGTGGATTCAACTAGACTTGTAAAAGCATTGAAAAACAATTATGGGGATCCATCTTTCTTTCAATTTCGTCTCTGGATTCCAGTAATGCAATAATTTCTAGCTATGCCCAGATCTAGCGAAGAGAACAATTTTACACTGCATTTTAGCAACGTGAGTTGTATTCCGTTGTCTTTTCAGTGTTAATCAATTATTGTTAGTCATGTTATGCAACTACGGTTATTGAGTATTAAGGTGGTTGTCTCGGTGTGAAAAGCTTATATAGTAGTGCACCTAGTGTTGTGTAGTGTGTAGCGTGATGTTTATGAGGAAAGGGAGCTTAATTGTGCTAGTTGCCTCAACGGTTTTGCTACTCCTATCCCTAGCGCTAGTACCTGCTACTGCACATAGTGAAAGGCCTCGTGTTGTAGCTACAACTACTGTAATAGCTTCTGTTGTTGAGGATTTGGCTGGGGATCTTGTTGCTGTTGAGTATATTGCTATGCCTTCTGTGTGTCCAGCTCATTACGATGTTAAGCCAAGTGATGTGGAGAAGCTTGCACGTGCCTCGCTAGTGTTGGCGCACGGTATTGAGCCTTGGGTTGATAAGCTTGTGAGTGCTAGTGGTTCTACAGCTCCCGTGGTTAAGGGTGTGTGCAAGTCGTGGAGTACTCCTGATGCTTTAAAGCAGTGCTATACTCAAGTTGCAGAGGCTCTTAAAAGCTACTTGAATCTCTCTGTTGGCGAGCGTTTAAGCAGATCGCTACAAGCAATAGACAGTGTGTCTTCATGGCTAAAGAGCTTCTCTAAGGGCAGCGGTTTTGAGGGGGTGCCTGTAGTTGTTATGAAGTGGCAAAAGCCTTTTGTTAGCTACCTTGGGTTTAGAGTTGTTGCGGAGTATGGGCCTCCGGAAACTGTGTCTTTTAAGGAGTTCAGTGATGTTGTGAACAATGCTAGTAAAGCCAGGGCCCTTCTAGTGATAGACAACATGCCCAGTGGTATTGAACTCGGCGTTAAGATTGCTACAGAGATTGGGGCAGTTGAAGTCGCTTTGCACAACTTCCCTAAGGCAGCACCCGAAATCTCTAACGTAACAGATATGTGGGTGTACAACGCTAAGCTCTTGGCAAGTGCTTTAAAAGCTGCTAACACCAGTAGAACTCTTGAAGCACTGCAAAGCCAAGTTCTAGAACTTAGAAATAGGGTTAGCTCCTTAACCACATACCTGACAACCTCTATAGCCCTTAACATAATTCTTGCTGTAGGGCTAGTAATGCTAGCCGCAAGGCTAAGAGGTGTGAAAAAGTGAGCTGGGGCCTATCAATTGAAGAAGCTGTGAAGTTCCACGGCCATCCAGGCCCGTGGCTTTTAATAGGCTATAGGGCTGGGTCCATAGCTAGGAGTAAGCTGAGGCCAAGGGATATTCACGACCTTTACTGCATTGTTAAAGTGCCTAATAAGGTACCCTACTCATGTAGTATCGATGGTGTGCAAGCATCTGCTTGCTGTACTCTTGGTAAGGGAAACATAGTTACTGAAAATGGGGAGGACTTCGAGTTCGTGTTCGTCAACAGGGCCTCGGGGGATGTGCTGAGGCTAAGGCTGAGGAAAAGTGTTGTAGTTAAGCTACAAAGCTTTAAATCTCTTGAAGAGGCATTTAACTATGTTATGGGGCTTGGTGATTGGGAGCTCTTCGAGTTGAGTTAAGAAGTGTTTATGTGGCGTATCAGGATATTGAAAGACCTGCTCTAAAAAATGCAAGTCTTTTTGTAGGTGAGAACAGAGTTGTGGTTATTACAGGGCCTAATGGTGCTGGCAAAACAACTCTTCTTGAAACTTGCCTAGGGCTTCTCAAGCCTTTTAAAGGAGTTGCTAAGTTGCTAGGAGTGCTTACAACTAGTAGAAAGCTTCATGATGTTAGAAAGCTTTGTAGCTACTTACCCCAGAACTTCATGAGAGGTCCTTACGAGTCTTACACAGCTAAGCAGGTCATAGCCATGGGCCTTCTATCTCTTAGAAACACTCCAAGCACATTAACAGCTAGTGATGTGAATAAGATTAGGAGTATTGCTAAGCTTCTGAACATTGAGAGCTTGCTCAATGAGCCTATTGGCAAGCTTAGTGGTGGTCAGCAACAAAGAGTGTTTTTAGCAAGGGCGCTTGTAAGAGAGCCCCTAGTGCTGTTTCTAGATGAGCCTTTTTCAAGTATTGACCCCGAGGGTAGGAGAAGTGTTGTAGAGCTACTCAATAGCTATACACGTGAAAGAAATGCAACAACACTTATAGTGTCACACATAGTTGACTCCGAGCTGATGAGAATGGCCAATGCTGTTGTATTCATGTCGAATGGCGAAGTAGTGAGAATTGAGGGTGCTCCACACTGAAAAGTACACAGCTATGGTCTTGAGGTGCTTTGCAAACACCTAAAACACTTTAAGTACTTTTCAGCGCTGTAGTTCATGTTAATGCTGTTTGCAAAGCCTGGCAACTGGTGAAATCTGTGCTTGAGCTAGTGTTTTTCTCACTAGTAGTAGGAGGCTTTATGCTATCAGCAATAGGCTACTATATCTCAAGGCTTGGCTTAAGCACCATAACATTTTCAGCTGCCCATGCTGCGTTAGCCGGTGCTGCAATTTCAACTATTTTGAATAGCAATCCATATGCATTGCCAGCAGCATTCACACTGTGCTTAGGGCTTGTACTGGGCTTGCTCACACCCAGGGTAAGCACAGCAATTATAAATAGCGTGTCTATGATGCTGTTTTCACTGTTCAATAGCATAGCCCTTATAGGCATATACCTAAGTAACGCAGTTGTTCTCTCCACAGCAAGAGTAGGGGGCTTGCTTTGGGGAAGCCCTCTTGCAATAACAGTAGATAGGTTCATGTACATTGTAGCGCTAACCACGGCTTTTCTAATATACCTCTTACTCTACAAGCATAAGCTAGACGCTATAGTATTTGATAAAAAGCTTGCTGAAGCTGAGGGCATTAATGTACAGCTTCACACTTCAGCAATCATAATATTCATGTGCATAGCACTTGTACTAATGCTAGAAATAGTTGGAGGCTTCCTAGTATTTGCACTAGTATACATACCCTACATCACAGCAGTAGCTA